>JBFRWO010000384.1:0-22573 GCA_051439625.1 Crocosphaera sp.
CCAATAACAATAACTTTCATACTGACTCTAATAAATAACTTTGCTGATCTCAGGCAACAGTAACAAGTTTTGGGACTGCCTAGACCATAGAATATCAAAACTTTTGTGCCTAATAGGTCAGTTTATCATCTTAGAGGGAACACTACCGCAAAAATATGTAATTTTAATTTACTCCATCCCCCAAGCTGCGATCGCCAAACTTAACCAACCGATGAGAAAGGCCGCCCCACCAATAGGCGCGATCGCTCCTAACCATTTTATCCCTGTTAAACTCAGGGCGTAAAGACTACCGGAAAAGATTAGAATACCGATAATAAAAGCATATCCTGCGCTTATCATGGTGATTGAAGGAGTTTCTACGCGAGTTAACAGTAAAGCTACTAAAATTAAAGCTAGGGCGTGATACATTTGGTATTTTGTCCCCGTCTCAAATATTTCTAGGGAGCGATCGCTTAGTTGATTTTTTAAAGCGTGAGTAGCAAATGCACCACCAGCAACGGATAAAGCAGCTAAAATTGAGCCTATAAATAGAAATAGTTTAATCATTTTAGATAAACAATTGATATCAATTTTTATTGTTTGAGTTGTTTAAAATATTCTTCTGCTAGTAGGATGTTATTTTCAAGAAATTTTTGTCTATTTTCCATTGATAAAAATAACTTACTATTTTTATTTTGTTCAAGTTGCCGTTTCATATTATTAATAGCAAAGTTTTTTGTGTATTCATTAGGTAAACCATAGGTAAAGAAGATAGATAATCTATCGCCATATAAAGTATCATAGATTTTTTTTAGATATTGGTCAGTTTTTTGAGGAGATATTTTGAAAATTTTATTTAAACCTTTTTTGAGTAAATAATTAGGTTTTTGTAAAAATTCAAGGGGAACAATATCCCTTTGTCCCGTGTGAGTTAATCGTACATCGAAAATAACAACATCTCCTGCTCTAGTCTTTAAATAAACCTCTTCTCCTTGATTAATATCTGACAACTTATGAGAACCTTTTCTAATTGTTAAACCACCCTGATTATAATAATGATCTTGTAAATAAAGGGCAACTTTATACACTTGACAATCTTCTTGATCATAGGCAGGAAAGCCAAAATAGCCCCCTTCCATCACTGTCATTCCGTCGTCTTTATGCCATGCTGATAAAGTACGACAATGAAGATCGCAGTGACTTGTAAACATAATCTCTTCTTGTCCGAGTAATTGTTGCATCACTGCTAAAATCTTAGGATGATAAAATATCCAATTAATATCAGGAACTTCAACGGCAGCATTCGGTTGAGTTAAACCTAATGTTGTTTTGACTCCACCATATAAGAAATGATCTTTAATAGTATTCTTTAGTCCTTTTATCTCATCAGGAAGAAGAAGATTTTTTATGATCACATAACCATCATTCTGAATTACCTGAGGAAGACTATACTTGGTAATATTCATTGTTGTATTCAGTCTAATTTAGACAGAGCAAATGATCATCAGTAAAGAATTGGCATTTAACAAGGCTTTTCTGCTTCAACAAAAATAGAATAGAAAGTACGATGAGGTTTTTCTTTAATACTCCAAAAATCACCATTTAACTTTAATGCAGGAATTGTTGTGTTTCCAAAACTCACTTCAGTTACATTAGTGAAACCAGCAGTTTCCAGTATATTACGAAGCTTAGAAAAGTATATGGCACTTTGATGACCACCACTCTTATGTTGTTCAGGAGTTTGTAAAGAAATACACCAATCACAAAAATCATCCAAACTTAAGGTCTTAAGTTGTTTGTCAAACTCTTGTTTTGGAACATAAACAGGGATGTGTACCCATTGTCCTTTAACAATATAGTTTGACACTTCACCAAGGACGCTAAGATGATCTTCTATATAATGTTGGGGATAACCAAATTTGTCAATCAAAATTTCTTTTCTAAACTTACGAAAATGATTGAGCATTTTTTCGTCATTTGAACGATACAAATTAACCAATTTCTCTGTATCTGGACATTCTAGACGAATTCTACCACCTGGCTTCAGAATTCGGTAACATTCTGCAAATAGTTTAGGCAGACTTTCACTAGATAAATGTTCAATCATGTGTGCTGAATACAACAGTTTTTGAGAATTATCTTTAAAAGGGAGTTCCGGGGATCGACTAAGATTTATGTTATAGTCAGCATCTTGCCAATCAACCCTTATCCAGTCTAATGGGAAGAAAGGATTTACATAAGTGTTCCTTTCTCCTAAAGCAATCTTTCCTGACGAAAAATTTTGAGTAAAAACCCTTCTAAAAATTGGATTTTGATACAGTTTTTTTTGTTGAGCAAGTTGATTGAATTTCAGGAGTTTCTGTTGTAATTTTTTCAATTTTTTTTTCATACCATCCACATTTTTACTTTCTTAAAATTATATCTTAAATTTATTTTTTTTGTAAAAACAAGCTTATTTTTGATAAGCATATATTTTAGGAAGTTTCTTCATAATAGTGTTACAGTAACTTATATCATCTTCTGATAATTCTTCTAAATATGAGCCAATTTTAGCATTACGTACTTTTAAAGAATTTTTGTCAGTTTTTAGAAATTTCATTCCTTGTATCTCATTTTTAAGTTCCATTTTTCTCATATTTTCTGCTGAACCCAATTCATAAACCTCACTAATAATTTCATGAGCAATTTTCTTCAAATCCAGAAAGTTAACAATTTGGCTCAAAGTATCAACACCTTTCAAAATTAAGTCTTCATAGCGAATTAGCAGAAATTTTCCAGGAATTCTACGATTACGATTCCATATTTGATAGAAACGAATAATCCTTTCAAATCCGTATAATGGGTGGCGAACAAATTCCGTTAAAGAATTGATTTCAAGAGGACAATTCTTCACTCTCCTCGTTATTTGGTAGTAATGAGATACAACGACATCGCGAGGATCTCTAACTACTAGAATTACTTTTTTATTTAAGTATTTAAAGCGTCCGCTATAAATAAACAGTTTGTCAACATCAGACATATGTCCTTGTTCATCTGTTATATAACTATCTTCATGGGTTTGGATAATTTGTGGCAAGTTAGGATGTTTCTTAGTAAGTATATCAATCAAAATAGTGGATTTTTCCGTTTCAATATTATAGGCTTTAATTATCATTTCTGATAACATAAAAGATAACCAAGTCCTACCACATTTTGGAAAAGATACTAAATAAGTTGCATTACTGTCTAATTTCTGCATTTCTTGGAAATCATTGACAGCGTACTTTAACCATTTTTTTTGAGTTTGTAACATAGATAATCCTTATAGTTAATCAATTAATAAGCTTGTTGAATATTTATAATTTAATCACAAGTAAGCCAAGGTTAACAATTGTTTGTCCAGAAGCATTTTATGGTAGTTTTATTATTCATGATATATTTTATGTTTTCACTACCCAATTACCGTATATTTGAATTGGTGATGCACAAAAATGTTCACCACTTACCTTTAATTCATAAACATTATTATGTTTACATAAGATTTTTCCATTATCTTTTGTAGTAATAATCACTGTAATTAAATAACTTCCTGGACTTAAATTCATTTGACCTAAATCTACAGAAATACTCATTTTCTTGTTCTGGTTAGTAAAATGTGTTTGGTTAAAATAGGAATTGCAATAAGCTACAGGTTGTAATTCCTGACTAACAATAGCAATAACAACATCAAAAACATCTATATGTGGGTCAACAGAGACTTCTAGGTTTATTGAAGTTTGATCTAGATAGTTAATAGTATCGATACCTGCTTTACCATTACTTTCTAAATCTATAGAATGAATGGTTGCTTCTCCACTACCACTAACCAACCCTGCCTCTGATTCAAAATAAGAATAGAATTTATTAATTCCTTTCGCTACATCTCTACCTTGAAACACACATTGACCATGATCCATAACCACGATATCAGAACAAACTCTTGATATCTGCGGCATGGAATGAGAAACGAGGACAACTGCTGCATTTTCCATCATTTGATAAATAGTATTAAAACACTTAGCCCGAAAGCCCACATCTCCCACAGCTAAGACTTCATCTAATAAAAGGACATCGGGTTCCATCTGGGATGCCACAGCAAACCCCAAACGAACTTTCATCCCTGAACTATAATTAACTACAGGTGTATCAATAAAGTCTTCTAGCTCAGAAAAATCGATAATAGCATCTAGTTTCTTGTCAATTTCTGCTTGAGTAAAACCCAAAACTGCCCCTCTGCTATAGATATTCTCTCTACCTGTTAAAATGGAGTTAAATCCAGCACTTAGTTCAATTAATGCAGATATTCTACCACGCAGTTCAACTCTTCCTCTATCAGGTTTTATCAGTCCATTGAGAATTTTTAAAAGCGTACTTTTCCCTGCTCCATTGGGTCCTATTAGCCCTAAACACTCCCCTCGACGTAACTCAAAAGAGATATCGTTGACTGACCAAAATTCGTCTTTTCTAAGTTTGCGTTCATACTTACGAGCCGTGGCCTCTGACAGGATATCATGAACCCCATACCATAAAGATCGTTTAAGATCACGACAAAATTTTTTTGAAACATTATCAACTTTAATTAGTACGTCATCAGCCATGTATGTAAAATCTCCTTATCTATAGATTGTCTGATTCAAAAGTAGAGTGGCGTTTACCTAAAATCTGTAATTTTACTAAACAACATTAGTATCGAGCAGAAAACACTTATTGAATCTTCATATACAAAATATCACAAACCTAGAAAAATGGGTAAATTTTTGTCTAACTCAGTTTTGTAGTTCTTAATTACTAGCTGTAGTCATATCGCTAATTTAGAATAAGTTTTCCATCTGTTTCCAAGTTAATCCTTTTTCGATGTAATTAGGCTGCTTGGGATTATAAGGGCTTTGAAGGCGATCGATACTGATGATATCTGCTGTTTCTGGAAGCATGGGAACATCGGGATTAAATTCTGTTGGACGCATTAAAGAACTAGAAAATCCTTTAAAAATCATCAGTTGATCTCTTTCTTCCTCAATAGAAGCTGTTATTAATAATACTTCTTGAGGATGTTTTATTGTGTACTGTTCTAGTTTTTTTATTTTTGATAATGACATGGTTGATAATTGATAACTGTTCACTGACTTAACCAGGCGATCGCTTCTTTGATCCATTCTTCTGTGTTAGTATTTTTGAGCATAAGATTGTCTTGACTTAAGGTAGAAATGGCTTTGTTTATCTCTTCGTTAGTATACCCTAAAGCTAACAAGGTCATCTCAATATCTTCCAAAATATCCAAAGATGGCATGGCAGAAGAGGAAGTTACTGTTACTCCTACCAGTTTTCGCCATTGTGATAGCTTAGTTCTTAATTCTAAAGCAATTCTTTCGGCAGTTTTTTTGCCGACTCCTGGGGTTTGAGATAATTTTTTAATATTGCCTGTAACAATGGCTTGTACTAATTCTTCTAATCCTAATGTATCAATTAAGGCAATTGCTGATTGTGCGCCAATACCACTCACACTGATCAATTGGCGGAATAAGTCTCTTTCTGCTGTGCTAGAAAAACCGTATAAAATTTGCTGATCGTCTTTGATTTGTAAGTGGGTAAAAATTGAAATAACCTCTAATTTCTCTTGAGAAATATGTCGGGCTAATTTTGAGGGTATTTGCAATTCATAGCCAATCTGATTAACTTCTAAAACCAATATTATCCGATTATTGGTATTTTTAATCACTTCGATGGGAATGCCTTTTAAGTAGTTAATCACAGGGTTTTAAGTTAACAACAGGGTTTCAATAAATATAAAATAATTCATATATCATAGCATTGATTAAGCCTTTTGGTTAAGATTAAGTTAATAAAAATCAACTAATTCTCCTAGATGTTACTACATTTTTAGCATGAAACAATTACTATAAAATTAACAATCAGTTAAAATTCAATTGAGAGTATAAACTGTCCTAATCCGTTTAATTATTATTATATGGAAAAAACCCCAAAAAATTACTACAAAATGCTGACTTGGCTTTATAGAAGGCCAAACAAGAAGGACGCGATCGCGTAATTTCTTTTGATTTAATCTCTTAGAAGTCGCGGAAACTGAACATTTTTTCTTACAATGGGTAATGATTAAACCCACTGTAGCCGAGTTATGACCCAAACCAATAGTCAACCCCGTACCGATGTTGAAAAAGAAGCCTATCTTGACGAAATACCCGACGAGGTGGAGATGTCTTTGTTTGACCATCTCGAAGAACTGCGAATGCGCATTTTTTATGCTTTGATTGCGGTAGCAGTGGGTATGATTGGTTGTTTCCTGGTGGTTAAACCTTTGGTTCGATGGTTGGAGGTTCCGGCGCAAGGGGTCAATTTTTTACAGTTAGCCCCTGGTGAGTTCTTTTTTGTGTCGATTAAGGTGGCTGGTTATAGCGGTTTATTGGTGGCGAGTCCTTTTATTCTTTATCAGGTTATTCAGTTTGTTTTACCAGGTTTGACCCGTCGGGAACGTTTTTTATTGGGTCCTGTAATTTTGGGATCGAGTGTGCTATTTTTTGCAGGAATTGGTTTTTCTTATTGGGCTTTAATTCCGGCTGCTTTAAGATTTTTTATTGCTTATGGGTCGGATGTTGTTGAACAAGCTTGGTCGATTGATCGTTATTTTGAGTTCGTTTTATTGTTAATGTTTAGTACGGGTATTGCTTTTCAAATTCCTGTGATTCAATTAATTTTAGGACAGTTGGGTATTGTTTCTTCAAATCAGATGTTGAAGGGATGGCGTGTTATTGTTTTAGGGTCGGTTATTTTGGGTGCAATCTTAACTCCTTCTACTGATCCCTTGACTCAATCTTTATTAGCTGGGGCAGTTTTAGGATTATATTTTGGTGGTATCGGCCTTGTTAAATTGAGTGGGAAATAAGTTAATGGGTGGGGACAATTAAAATTGGACATTGGGACTGAGAAATAACTCCTTTACTTACACTTCCTAAAAATAGTTCGGAGATGGGGTTATGTCTATGAGAACCGATGATAATCATCTCCACTTGAAATTTTTTCGCTTCTTTAATAATCGTTTCTACAGTTGAACCTTGTATTAGTAAAGCAGTTGCTTCTATGCCTTCATTACGCAAGTTTTTTGCTATTTCTTGAATCTGAGAATGCTCTGAATGCAAGACTTTGGCGACATAATTTCTCTCTGTTTGGGGACCCGTATTATATCCCACAAAATCTGGTTCTGGTTGGGCAACATGGATAACCCATAGTTTGCCTGACAAAGCTTTAGCTATTTCTTGGGCTTTGTTAACTACTTTTTGAGTTGAGTCGGAACAGTCAACAGCAACTAGAAGATTCACTGTTTTTTTCCTAATTTTTCTACTTTTATGATAACACAAATCTTACTAATTTGTTGTTTATTTTACAGAAGTTTTTATTTGTATATAGCAGTTTTCATTACTTGTGAGGGACAGGAGTTTTTAGTATTAGGGAACAGGGACCGGGGAACGGGGAACGGGGAACGGGGAACAAAAAATAAAATCAAGGTGTCCCTCACGAGTCCGAGAAACCCTATATATTAAACATTAAAATATCAAAAATTTTCATACTGCCCACACTCCCGTAAACAAAATATTAATACACTCAATTGAAAACTGCTATTTGTGGCGATCGCTATTCTTTTTTTAGATCAAAAGTGACAATTTTCCAGGGTTTAATTTTATACTCATCATTGGTTGTTTCTTCTAATAAGTTTCTTGACTGACCAAACTTTAGGTTTAAATCACTTTCTATTTCGATTGTAGCCCGTTTTCCTTCACATTCATAACAGCGTAAAATATAGTTTTCTTTTCCCTCTTCTATTGGTTTTAATGCTGAAATAATTAAGTTATCTGGTTTTACTGTTAACCCTGAAAATACGGGGGGTAATTTTCCTTGATTATTTTTTCTATTATTAGAAATTATTACTTGTAAGGGAATATTTAATTCACGGGCTTTTTGTACTGTTTTTGCTGTTTGCCAACTTCGTTGATGGGGATAGATAGCATAGGTAAATTCGTGTTTTCCAATGTCACAAGTGGGATCAGGCCATCGGGGACTTTTTAATAGGGTAAGTCTGAGGCGATCGCTTTTGCTATCATAGCCATATTTACAGTCATTTAATAAGCTTACTCCATAGTTTTTACTATTATCTGTTAAATCTGCCCATCGTAAAGCTGGTACTTCCCATTTTGCTTTTTGATATGGTGTTTCTGGACAGTTTGACCTTTGAATAGTCCCAAAGGGAATTTCATAACTACTATATTCTGCTGTTAAATTAAATGGAAATGCTGCTTTAACTAAGACATATTTTTCTTCCCAGTTTACTTTACTTTTTATTTGCAAAATTGCTGAATTTTTCTGCAAGATATAATCTTGTGTAAAGTCTGATTTACCTAATGTTCTAGTTACCCTTACTTTCCATTGAATGGGTCCTACTTCTAAGATTTCTAGAGATATTAATTTTGTATTTGGTAATGGATAAGTATTATAATTTGGGTCAATATTCCAAGCATCCCAATATTCTCCTTGATCTTGAAAGCTTTGTAATTGATTACCTTCTCCTTTTAAAATTTCTATGTTATTGTTTTTATCATAGATACTGTCAATATTTCCTGTCTGCTCATTAATCTTTACTCTCAGATACTCATTCTCTAAAATAGTTTCATTTTGTCGCAATATTTTTTCTTTGTTCCTCTTGGTATCTGTGGGAACTAGATAAAAAATACGATAACCAAGAGAAGGAATATTTTGTGCTAAAAATAGAAGCTTATTATCATGGGAAACTTGAGTAATTATTTTATTGCCTTCTAAGTCATGAATTTCATAATTATCATCAATTTCATCAATTTCTACTATTTCCGAACGCTCCCAGTTGAGAGAGTTAAAAATTATTATTTTTTTCGCCTCAAGCTTATATATAGAAGGAATTTTAATCCAAGACGCAATTTTTTTTAAAGCAGATTTTAAGACATTATTTCCTATAATTTGAGCCTTTTCCCAGTCTTCATTTGCTTCTACAAAAACATCGGTAATAGCTGTTCCTGGTAAGATGTCATGAAATTGATTCAATAAAACTTTTTTCCAAGCTAATTCTAGGTTACTTTTGACTTCATTATCCAGAGTTTTATTTTCAATCATTGCTGCTAAACATGACCATAACTCTGCTTGATATAATAAATCTTCACTGCGACGATTATAATATTTTTGGTCTGCGTGAGTGGTATAACAACCGCGATGTAAATCTAAATATAGTTCATCATCCCATACAGGAATTTTTAAACCATTTTCAACAGTATTTTTTACCTGATCTAGATAACTTTTAGCAGTTGTAAAATTAACTTGTGGAAAAAAGGGAGAATGTTTCCAGCGTTGACTAACTTCTATCATGTCACGAGTTGGACCACCTCCATGATCGCCAACACCCGGTATCCATAAGATTTCTTGTAAACCAGTTTGTTGTTCCCATTCCACACTATAGTTAGTCATAGGAATAGGATTAGTTGTCATCACTCCTTCTACATTTGGGGGAGACATTACGGTTAATAATTGTGTGCCATCAAGAGATTGCCACCAAAAAGCACCATAGGGAAATTCTACCGTATTGTTCCAGTGTAGTTTCCCTGTAACAAAATAGTTAATGCCACTTTGTTTAAAAATTTGTGGTAACTGTAAACAAAATCCAAAACTGTCAGGTAGCCAAGCAACTTCTGTGATATTGCCAAATTTTTCTTTGATATATTTTTGTCCATATAAAAGCTGTCTAACCAGGGATTCTCCTGAGACTAAATTAACCTCTGGTTCTACCCACATTCCTCCTAAAATTTCCCATGTACCGGCTTTATATGAGGCTTTAATTTGTTTAAAAAGCTCAGGACGATTTTTTTCCATCCATTCATAAAGAAGAGGGGTTGTATGGCAAAATGTAAGATAATTCAATTCTTGTTGTAAGTTAATAACTGATCTAAAAGTTCGTTCTGCTACTTGCCAAGTTTCCTTTATTGTCCATAACCAAGCCATGTCTAAATGAGCATGACCAACAATATTAAATTTTCGTTGTTTGATGGCATCACTAAAAGGTTGTAATTCTCTTCTCATCTTCGTTAGTTCATCATTAAACTTGTTTAAATCATGAACATAATTCCAGTTAATATTATTAACATTCTCTTCTAAAATATCTAATTTTTCAGGGCAAAATGTCGATATGTAGTTAAATAAAACAGCAATTTCGTCTGCAACAAAACCAGGATCTATTGTATTATAATCACTTTCATAGATTAATTGAGACTTCATTAACCCCCCAATATCATGGCCAGGACTAACTAACCGTAAACAAACTACAAATTCTTGTCCTATTTCAGCAGAAGAAGTTAATAAAACTCTAGCTAAAGAGTCAAATAAATCTCCCTCTTGTACTAACTCACCATTAACAAAAATTTGTGCTATTTCTGCCCACCAAACGAGAGATAATCTTAAAGAAAGTTGTTGTAAAGGATAACCATTTAATTGTTCAGGAATAACCAATTTTTGAACCAACCATTTAACCTTACTTCCTGCTTCCCAGGTTAAATATCCTTTTTCGTTAGCTGTCATTAATTGTAAATTGTCAAAACTAATATCACTAATGTCTATTTCTTCCGAACTACCTAACCAATTATTTTGTACACTAACTTGTGTTAGGTGACGTAACTTATCAATAATTTCAGTAATATTCATTTTTTGAAAATAATTAAAATAATTAACATTGTCATCAAAACTATTTCAGTACCCACTAAACCATTTAAAGTTTCTATATCTTTTGGTGTGGTGATAAAATACTGACTAAATAGACTATAAGGAATAATTTGTAAGAGAATAAGACCAACAAAAAAAGCAATCATTCCAGAAAAAGAATGAAACCAAAGACTAATAGCAACAATCACATCAAAAATTAATAAAATAATATCCATGACTCGCCAAAGAAGAGGTGTTTCTAACCAAGAAACCTCCCCTAAACTTAAAATGTTGCTACAATGTACCAAGGCACCATAAATCAAACAAATAGACAAAAATCTCAAAAAAATTCCTGTCCAATATTGAGGAAAGGATTCTTCTAAATCATTAAACATTTTTGATATCTACCCAATGAGTTTTTTGCTAGAATAAACAAAAAAACCGATCTACCCTACTTTAACCCATGTCTTCCCCTGTTAATCAATCTCCCATTGTTCCTCCTACTTTAATCGAAAATAGAAAAGCGGATCATATCAATATTGTTCTAGAGGAAGATGTAGAAGGGAAAGGCATCACTACAGGGTTTGAGAAATTTTTCATCGAACATGATGCCCTTCCTGATGTGGATCTTGATGAAGTTGACCTCAGCTTACAACTGTGGGGCAAAACCTTAAAAGCCCCTTTACTCATAAGTAGCATGACAGGTGGCACAGACTCAGCCCATGTTATTAACTTGAATTTAGCAGAAGCAGCACAAACTTTGGGTATTGCTATGGGAGTAGGTTCCCAACGTGCAGGAATTGAACAGCCAAACTTAGGTAAAAGTTATCAAGTACGGGGAGTTGCACCCGATATCTTACTATTTGCTAACTTAGGGGCAGTACAGCTTAATTATGGTTACGGTATCGATGAAGCCAAAAAAGCCATAGACATGATCGAAGCCGATGCTTTGATCCTCCATCTCAACCCCCTACAAGAAGCTGTCCAAAGAGAAGGCGATCGCAACTGGAAAGGACTATACGACAAGATCGCAACGGTAGCTACTCAATTAGAAGTACCCATCATCGCCAAAGAAGTCGGTAATGGTATCAGTGGTAAAGTAGCCCGTCGTTTAGCTGACTGTGGAGTGTCTGCCATCGATATTGCCGGCGCTGGAGGTACCAGTTGGAGTGAGGTCGAGGCATACAGAGAAAGAGATCCCCATCTTCGTCAGATCGCTCATTCTTTCGCCGGTTGGGGCATTCCTACAGCCGTGTCGTTGATGCAGGTACGTAAGGCTGTCCCAGAGTTACCTGTCTTTGCTAGTGGGGGTATTCGTAGCGGTATCGATGTTGCTAAAGCGATCGCCCTGGGAGCAACTTTGGTCGGTAGTGCAGCACCTTTTCTTGATGCTGCTACCTATCAATCTCAAGCGGTTTATGATAAGTTCTCAGTTAAATTAGAAACCCTGAAAATTGCTACTTTTTGCGCCGGTGCTTCTAATTTAACTGAGTTAAAACAAGTTCAGTTACATCATAAAAATAGTTGGTATTAGTATCGGGTGGGAAAACAATCTTGATCTAATAGTTGTTGTAATTTATAAGGACAGTCTTCAGGAAATGTATCTAAACCAGACTTTATTTGTACATATTTACGCGCTTTTCGATAAATTTTGGCTAAGTTTTCTTCCAGATAATCATAGAAGTTACCGGTAATGCGATCGTTAAGCTGATCCCGAAAGTTGAAAATCTCTGACTGGCAATGTCGGTAGTTTCTCTCATGCTCATTATGCCAATACTCTAATAATAATAAATGACGAATTATTTGCTGTAATAAGCTTTCTACTTTATGCCTTTTTTCACTACCCAAGTCTTCTAACTCCTCAATTAAATTCTCTAAATCTAATTTATCAAACCGCTTCCCTTTCAACAGTTTAACCGTTTCTTCTATCCATAAATAATCGTCAACTTCATACAATTCCTTGAGTTTGTAGTTCCCTAGTTCTAACATAATTGATTTCGACTTATTCTTGTTTTATTTTAATCGGTTATTAACCAATCTTCATGTAATAATTGTGATAGGCTATAAGGACAATCTTGGGGAAAGGTGTCTAACCCTGACTTAGCTTGTACATATTTACGTGCTTGTCTATAGATTTTGGCTAAGTTTTCCTCCAGATAATTATAAAAGTTTGTAGTCATCCGTCTATTAAGTTGAGTCCGAAAACCGACAATTTCTGCTTGCCAATGTCGATAGTTTCTATCATATTCATAGTGCCAATATTCAAGTAGCAAAAAATGACGGATAATTTGTTCTAATAAACTTTCTACCTTATGCCTTTTCTCACTACCCAAGTCTTCTAACTCCTCAATTAAATTCTCTAAATCTAATTCATCAAACCGCTTCCCTTTCAACAGTTTAACCGTTTCTTCTATCCATAAATAATCGTCAACTTCGTATAATTCTTTAAGTTTGTCCACATTCTTAACTACCATGACTAAAACTCATTCTTAAGCTAAATTACCTAATAACTGAATACTGTTCACTGTTCACTGTCTAACCCACCTGAAAAGACCTTATAGGCAGACATATTTTCTAACCATACACCTAACACTGTCCATTATTATATAAAAAAGTAGTATGGTCTGTCAACCCCATTGTCTCGTTACTTATTGAAAAATATTAGCAATAATTCTGTGGTAGTATTGAACAGTTTGTTAAGGATTTTGTAATCTATATTACCGTTTTTTGGAAAATTGCTAGAAAAAATTTGCATTAAAAATACAAATATAATACATAAAAAATATTAGTTAATGCTTATATAGAGAACAAAGATAATTAAATTAGAAAAGAGGGAAGAAGTGAAGCAATTATGTTATTCTTACTATCGGTTGCAATCTACTCGACCTACCAAATGAACAATTCTATTCGCACTCTATTTATCAGCAGAGATCCTCCCTATCCTCCCACCAGTGGCACCTCTCTCCGTATCTGGCAAAATGTCAACATCATGGGAAAGTTAAGTGAGGTAGCTTTTTTTACAGCGTGTCGATGGGAACCAACACAAAATTCCTTACCGAAAATCACCTGGTGGCAGCATTATAATGTAGAACGTCCTCGGCCTTGGCTGGAAAAATTAAGCCATCGACTATGGTGGTTGAGATCATCAGGTTACCCGGACACTGATTGGGTTTATGCGAAAGTAGCAGCTAAAGAATTAGAGGAGTTTGTACTACGAGTTAAACCTGACATTGTTATTTTTGAGGAAGTGTGGTTATATCGTTATCTACCGATTATCAAACGTCATCAATGTCGAACGATTCTTTTAGAACATAATGTAGAGTATCCTCTTTGTCAGACCAAGTATAGTGCTGATTCTAGTTTAAAAGGTAAACTAAAAACGAGGCTAAAACTACCCAGAGTTAAGACCATCGAAAAAGACTTTATTAATCAAGTCGATCAAGTTTGGACTTGTAGCGATCGTGATGTGACGGTGGTGAAGGAACTTTATGGGAACCCCAAAGATATTTGTGTTATTCCCAATGGGGTTAATATTCATGACTATGAAGAAGCTTATTCGGGGAATAATTTTGAGAGAAAACCCTACGATGTTATGTTTTTGGGTCAACTCTCCTATGAACCCAATACCGAGGCCGTTAACGAACTGATTGATATTATTTATCCTCGTCTTCGAGAAATTCAACCGGAGTGTCGATTGCTTTTAGTCGGTGCTAGGCCCACTCAAAAGATGTTAGATGCGGCCGCGAATGATCCAGGAATTGTGGTAACAGGAAAAGTCCCCAAAGTGCTTCCTTATCTTGGCAGTGCAGGAATGATGGTTGTTCCCCTACGAAAAGGAGGAGGAACTCGCCTCAAAATTTTAGAAGCTTTTGCTAGTGGTTGTCCCGTTATTAGTACCAGTAAAGGGGCTGAGGGATTAAAAGCTCAAGATGGCGAGCATTTATTGATTCGAGATGAAATCGATTCTATTGTAGAAGCAGTTTCTACACTGTGGTCCAATCCATCTCTTGGCAGTCAAATGGCTCTAGCAGCTTATCAACTGGTACAAGAAGAATATTCTTGGGAAGCTATTGGTGAGCGAGTTAAACAAGCTATAGAGCGTCTTCTTTAATATTCAAGGTTGTATTAATTAATGATTACGTCTAAGATTAAGACCCTATTTTTAACTCGACACCCTCCTTATCCGCCCATTGGAGGGGCTGCTTTGAGAAACTGGCAAAATATTAATATCATGAAGGACTATGGTTTAGTCTCTGTCGTCTCAATCGGTTCCCAAAAAGCGGAAAAAGTTGAAGTTCCTGTGCTTGAATTATGGGAAGACTTCGTGCTTAGTAAGTCCTTAAACTCTTGGGAAAAGCTAAAGCATAAACTATGGCCATTGCGATCGTGGGGACATCCTGATTTAGATTTTTATTATCAGCCACAAATCGCTCAAAAACTTGAAAAAATAATCAAAGAATTTCAACCTAATATCGTTATAATTGAAGAACTATGGATTTGTTATTACTTAAAAACAATTCGACAATTTCCTTGTAAAGTTATTCTAGATAATCATAATATAGAAGCAGATTTATTAGAACAAACTCACGGTAACTTAAAACTAAGATTACCACGACTAAGAGCAGTTGAAAAAAAATTCGTTAAAGAAGTCGATCAAGTCTGGGTTTGCAGCGAAGATGATAAAAATCTCTTAAAAAAAATGTATGGGAGTAACTCGAATGTTTACTCAATTCCGAATACTATTAACGTTAATAATTATAAGAATATTTATCAAGAAAAAGAACCTTATCCCAGTAATTTAGATACCAGTGACCACAATATTTTGTTTTTAGCACAGTATAATTATCCTCCTAATGCACTCGCAGTTAAAACTCTAATAGAGGATATTTATCCCCAAGTAAAACAACAATATCCCAATACTAAACTTTTATTAGTGGGACGTAATCCAAGTGGTAAAATGTGGGACATATCTAGACAAGATACTGGTATTGTTGTAACAGGAGGTGTCCCCGATGTCCGTCCCTATTTAGCAGCAGCAAGTGTTATGGTTGTACCCTTACAAAAAGGAGGAGGAACCCGTTTAAAAATACTAGAAGCATTTGCCTCTGGTTGTCCTGTGATTAGTACCGCAAAGGGGGCCGAAGGTTTACAAGCAAAAGATGGAGAACATTTATTAATTAAGAATACCACTAAAGAATTAATTGAAGGGATAGAAAAACTTTGGTCACAACCCAGTTTAGGAATTAAATTAAAACAGAACGCTTACGAATTAGTTAAAAAAGAATATTCTTGGGAAGCGAACCGTACGCGAGTTAAACAAGCAGTTCAGTCTCTTGTGAGTGATAAAATGGAAGCAATTTAATTTATTTTTTTGATTAAAGATGGTAGAAATTCATCGGGATATCTCAAATAATATTTAATTCTTGCCATAAACTTCCTTAACCAATAATCTTTGATAGTGAATTTGATTTTGTCTAGGGGATATAATTGTTGATAATAGCGATCAAGTAGATGCTGTAGACGAGTTTCACTCTCACCTTTTTGTTTATCAGTAAAGGTTTTTGTCCCAGGAATACAACGATAATTGCCAAACAATTCATCAACGTATTTAACCTGCGCTTTTTGAACAACTCGGAGTAAAAAATCCACATCCATAGTGTAGTGATCTTCTTGATCATACCAGCCAATTTCCTCATGGAGAGATTTATGATAAAAATAGGCAGACGGGTTAACAGGGTGAGGATAAGTTTCCCATCCTAACAACAAATCAGTAATGTGGAGTTTCTTCGGCTTATTGATATACTGCACTTGATTATTTTGATTTAAAACTTGACAGTTTCCTACCAAAAAACTGTTATTAGGAAGAAAATCAAAGATATCTAGAACCCTATTTAAAACATTAAGTTGATAAAAATCATCAACATTTAAAATAGCAATAATCTCACCTTTAGCGAGATTTATTCCTTTATTCATAGCATCAGATTGACCTTTATCTGCTTCAGAAATCCAACGAAGATGAGGATATTTATCAGCATATTGCTTAATAATCTCAACGGTTTTATCTTGGGAAGCACCATCAACAATAATATGTTCAACGTCAGAACAATTTTGCTCGATGACAACCTGAATACAAGACTCAATAAAAGACTCTCCATTGTAAACAGGAGTAATAACACTAATCATAATTAACTTGTAATTTTTCCGACTAAATTTAACATAATTACTATTCACGCCCCAATATAGCATTTTCAGGTGTGAATCGTAACACAGTCTTCTAGACTGTATAACTAGAGATTATGATAGGATAAAAGGCAAGCCCTAAAAATTGAGAGTAAAGGAACTATATATGCCAGCTAAACTGAAAAAAGGCGCATTAGTGCGTGTCATCAAAGAAAAACTTGAAAATAGTACAGAAGCTAAAGCCAGTGATCAGCGTTTTCCCAGTTATCTCTTTGAAAGCAAAGGAGAAATTCTGGATGTGAACGATGAATACGCCCTGATTCGATTTTATGTTCCCACTCCCAGTGTTTGGTTACGCCTCGATCAACTCGAACTCATAGAATAAACCTTAAAACTTATGACTGTCCCTTACGACTTCCTTATCCACTGTCAATCTCTCCGTGTGGCTATCATCGGTGCAGGTAATGTGGGGCGAACTTTAGCCCAACGCATCGTTGAAAAGGACTTAGCTGATGTTGTCCTCTTGGATGTAATAGAGGGACTTCCCCAAGGAGTTGCCCTCGATTTGATGGAGGCTCAAGGGTTAGAATATCACAACTGTGAGGTGGTGGGGACAAACAACTACGAAGACACAGCTAACGCAAATTTAGTTGTCATTACCGCAGGCCGAGCGAGAACCCCCGGTATCAGTCGAGATGACCTTTTGGCGATTAATGCCAAAATTGTAGCTGACGTAGCTGAAAAAGCCTTTAAATACTCTCCTAATGCAATTTTTATCGTCATTACCAACCCCCTTGATGTGATGACCTATTTAACCCGACAAGTGACTGGTTTACCACCACAACGGGTGATGGGAATGGCTGGTGTCTTGGACTCTTCACGTCTGCAAACGTTTATCGCTATGGAGTTGGGCATTTCTACTGCCAATGTGACGGCCATGGTATTGGGTGGCCATGGTGATTTAATGGTGCCTTTACCCCGTTATTGTACCGTCAACGGTATTCCTATTACCCAGTTATTAGACTCCCAAACCATCGATCGCTTGATGGAGAGAACCCGTAAAGGAGGGGCAGAGGTGGTTAAATTATTGAAAACCGGAGGGGCTTATTATGCGCCGGCTTCTGCTGCTTATGTTATGGTGGAAACCATAATCAGGGATCAATCTCGTTTATTGCCAACGGCGGCTTATTTACAAGGGGAATACGGATTAAATGATATTTATCTCGGGGTTCCTTCCTTTTTGGGTTGTCGTGGCGTTCAGAAAATATTAGAAGTAAAATTAACATCCGAGGAAACAGAAGCACTCCATACTTCTGCTAACTCTGTCAGGAAAAATCTCAAGCTTGCTTTGCAAAGTGTTGGCATTTAACCACTCTAAGGCTTTTGTTATTGGCGATCGCATATTTTTCCAGAAAAGTCAGCCTATTGTCATCAAAGCACAAAGGTTTTAAAGTTATTCTTGACAACCATTAACAACATTTTAGAAAGAACATGGAACAACGGGGAGTAACAGTTTGGTTTACAGGATTAAGTGGTGCGGGGAAAACCACCATTACCCAAGCTTTAGAAAAGAAATTAAGAGAAGCAGGTTATCCTCTAGAAATCTTAGATGGGGATATTGTTAGAACGAATTTAACTAAGGGGTTAGGTTTCTCTAAAGAAGACCGTGACACCAATATTCGCCGTATTGGTTTTGTGTCTCACTTACTTACCCGTCACGGTGTGATTGTTTTAGTTTCTGCTATTTCTCCTTATCGTGAGATTCGTGAAGAAGTTAAAGCTAAAATTGGAGACTTTGTGGAAGTTTTCGTTAATGCGCCTTTAAATGTTTGTGAAGATCGAGATGTTAAGGGATTATATAAACGGGCCCGCGCTGGTGAAATTAAATCTTTCACTGGAATTGATGATCCTTACGAACCTCCTTTAAACCCTGAAGTTGAATGTCGTACCGATCTTGAAACTTTAGAGGAAAGTGTTAACAAAGTTTGGCAGAAACTCGAAGAAATGGGTTATCTAGCTAAACCTGTTGCTGTTTAAATAATGGGTTTTGGGGAGATTTATTATTATTTTAGTCTCCCCCTTGATTACCATAAAATGGTGAAAAATACAAGCTAATTTTTGTTTCTTTACAATTCGGGATAACCTAACCAAGCATCTAAATCATTAATATCTTTAAATTCCAGTAAAGACATAGCTAAATCTTCGAGATCGTTTAAAGAAAGGGTTTGAATTTTATTGGTTAACCTTTCTTCTAAATTAGGAAATTTTTGATTGAGAAGTAACATTACTAATTTTAATCCTTCTTTTCTTTCTCCTTTTTCTAGGATATCTTGGTAAATAACAGAACCTTTCATAATGTCCTCCTGAAATAGTGAATTAACTAATATTTTATCAAATCGTAAACCGGCTAAAATGCTGGTACAACTTCCTAAGATTTGACGCTGTTCAATATCTTCTAGGTTATTGATTTTAGCAGAAATTTGTTGTAGTAAAGTGTTAGGATTTTTACTGTTAGTTAAGGGAGCAAAAGGATATAATCCAGGTTGATTAATGAATAAATTAGGGTCTTGTTCCCATAAACGAATCACTCGATAATTATGAATAGTGGTGTCATCTTCATATTTTTCGGTAAATACCAGTTCTGATTCTGTTTGTTGTAAGAATATTATAAACTGAATTACAGAGCATCGGTATTTTCGTTTTAGACGTACTGAATAGTCTAACATCCTTAAGGGTAAAGGGGGTTTAGACTGGGGTTCGGTTTGAAATTCTAAGTGTAAGATTTTGTCTCCCATCTTTAAAAATAAAACAGAATCAGCACGAATGGGGTCAACATTAAGTTCTGTTTTCAAGATTCTGATGTTAACGGGTTCAATGTTTAATAACCATTGGACAAAGTTAGATGGATATTTTTCTGCTAAGTATTTACAAACGTTATCAAAACTCATTTAGTTGTTTCCTGAAGATGAAAGTTTATCTATTTAATTCTTTGTGTTTTGTATAAAGAAAATTGACCCATTGAGGTATATGATACACTGTTGAATTAGATTGAGGAGAAAAGTTACAAGATTTTGCATAAAATCTAGCTATTGCTAAAAGAACATTATCTTCAGCTTTATTTTTAGAAAGATAGTCATCTTCAATTGTAATTTCATCTTCCCAGTATGGTTTAGCTTTAACAATTTTTAGTATAACTTCTATAAGTTTTCTTTTTTCTTGAGGGGTTATTGTTGAATTATGCTTTAATTTTTGACATTCATTAATAAGACTATTTTTATCGGGAATAGACATAGATAAAAATTTTTCTATTCGTTGGAGAACATTATCTAAATTTTGATTAATATCTGGATTATCATTTATATCTTGAATCATGTCTTGATAAATAGCGTCTAAGGATAAAGAATTATTTTTATAAGTAATTTTAGTAGAGGATAACTCATTTTTTAAATAGTCTTGTAAGTCTGGTTCTAAAAAATATGCTTCTTTATGTATCCATCCAGTAATAATAATTTTTGATTTATCTATTATGTTTGTATCAATAGTATTATTTTCATAAATAGCATGATAAAGTTCTTCTGTTGTTTGATAATTAAGACAAATATTTCTTATATCCTGACACTGAATATCTAAGTCAATGAGAATAAATAGTTTATCTGGAGACAAATAGGAATTATCAGGATTATTATTATGTAAATCAATTAATTTAGGATAAATTCTCAGAATATCTGAACGGGAACCACAGGGAATAAATACAGGTTGGTTAGTTCTCCATTCCATAGGAATAGTTTGTTTCCAAAAGTTAGCATCAGGAAAATCATCTAGTCTCTTAATTTGTTGTGGAGTATGAATATTCAAGTATTCTCTAGTTCCTTCACAGAGAATAACTAGATTATTTTTTATTCTTCTATGATTCAATATTATCTGACAAAAATCTATGTCTTTTGCTTCAATTTTATTCATAATAGTTTTTATTCTTCAGAGTTAGGATTTAACATTTTAGGTTCAATTTCTTTAACATGACCAGGGGTTAATGCTTCACATAAATAGAATGAATGTGTTGCTAATAAATATTGATTATCTCCCCAAGATGCTAATTCATTCACTATATTATATTGCCAATCAGGATGTAAACCATTTTCAATTTCATCAATGAGAATAATAGAATCATTGATATTATTATATTTTATCCAAGCATACAACCCTAATCTTTTTAATTCTCCATGACTTAATTCTTCGGGTTCCAGTTCTATAAATTTATTATCTGATATTTTACGACGGACAATAATAGAAGTCATATCATCTGAAGGAAATATATATTTATCATTTCCTAAAAAGTTATGAAAATCTTCTACTAATTCTTTTAACGCTGTACCGTATTCTAGATTATCATTATTAATAGCTGTTCTAAAATCATTATTAAGTGCTTGTTTAAATGCGTGTAATATTTCTGTTACTGCTACTTGAGTATAAACATAAAGGTTAGGTATTGCTTCTTTTATTTGAGATAAATACGACTGATATTTACCTAACTCACTTAAAAGCAATTTCTTGGTATATTTATCTAAAAATAAATAACTTTGATTTGGTGGAACAGCAATATATATATGTTTACTAGCAAATTTTAAAGATTCTAAAGCTAGATTATAATCATCAATATTTGTTTTACAAATTAGTAATTTAGGAGGATTATAAATATTATTATTTGATTGTTTCAAAATTGATATTGAAATCACATTTAGTTGTTCACAAATTCTTTTTATCTCTATGTCAAACAAATTTAAGCGTTCTTTAATGTCTTCTATTTGTTCATGAAAAGAATAATTTGAAATTCTTGGAAGTATTGAAGGTCTAGGTTTCACAATTGGCGAAACTTTTCTGAAAACACCTTGTTGTTCTTTTTGTTCTCCTTCTAAAACAAATAATTCATCTAACTTTTCAGTTAATTCTATTTTTTTAGAAATGAACTCAAAAAGTTCTTCATTATAAACTTGATTATTAGCGATAACATGAAACTCAAAATGAATCATTTTATCTTGATAAATAATCTCAATTTCAGCAATGATACAATCATCTGTTATTGAAGATAATAAATTACTCAAATAAATATTTTTTCCCTCATCCAATGAACAAGTAAGCAACACAAAAATCAATTGAAATAAGGTACTTTTACCCCCACCATTTTCGCTACCAATAGGAAAAACAGCAGGTTTTAAACTCGGTTCAAACGTTAACTCAACATTCTTAAGATTACGAAAATTTGGAACAGAGACTTTAAGTAATTTCATAATAAATTTTACCTCTAATAATTATTAGACAAACTAAACACTAAAATAAACTACCAACTATGATAAAAGAAACGAAACTCTTCCCAAGGACTAATATATAATTTACCACCTTCTTGATGACTGGGTTGAATACTAACCTCCCAACCTCCATCTAACCTTAAATGAGTGAATCTCTGTCTTAATTTTACTGTCCCTAAAAGTCTTTTTTTCCCAAAATCAAACTTAATGGGAATTTTTTGCCAGATAATTTCACCTTGAGTATCTTTAAGAACAATAACACTTTCAGTGGAGTTTAATAAGTATGATTCAAGAATATAAGTCGTTATTCCTAAACGAGATAATTTAACTTGAGATTCTAAGGTTAATAAATCAACATTTCCCTCATAGTC
>JBFRWO010000385.1:0-4365 GCA_051439625.1 Crocosphaera sp.
TACCTTGTTTCATGGTTAAAGTGGAAGCAGGGCAATTACTACAAGTTCCCACTAATTTAACTTCTACAGTATCCGGTAATTTGATAGCAATTAATTCTACATCACCGTGATGACTTTTTAACCCTGGCCTTACGGTTTCTAATGCTTGTTCGATCCTTTTTTCTAGGGGTGGTGTAGGGGGCTTAATTAACTCATGATAGCGCAGAACTCCGTAAACTAATTCGTCTTCTACTGCTTCCCGTAAAGCAGGTAATGCCTCTTTTTTAACAGTTTTAATGATACGGGTTAAAGCTTCTTTGTGTAAGCTTTCAATAGCTTCTTTTAATCTTTCGACGACAACTTGTTGATTTTTATCCCATTGATTAACTATTTGTTCATAACGACCTATTTCTGAAATTAGTTCTTCTAAACTTTGTGTTTTTTCTGTTGTTAATTGTGTCATTATTTTTGATTATTATTTAAACTAAAAATATTCTGGAAAAGTACGGTGAGCAAAGTTTAACAAGATTATTATATAATCACGAAAATACTCTTATTTTGCCCACCTAAAAATCATTAGTTATAGCATGACAAATTATGGTTAGGACATTACTGAGATTCCTAGTTACCTTGGAATTATAATTATCCATTGTCCATTATTTTTGTCTTACTATATTTACTGCATTTTCAAATCTTTGAGTAAAAATGGCATCATCATTCCTGTTACTAGACTAGAAAGGGTAATCACAAAAGCGAGATTTAATCCCATTTCACCCAGACCAACTAATAATAAAGAACCAATCAAAACCCCTAAAGTTACTTGACGATAAAAATAACCCGGGTTACGGAATAATTTACCTTTAAAAAATAACTTTGCTGAGTACCAAGCTAAATCTAACATAATCAAAAACTCCTAAACAAACTTGAGAACAACTAAACCAATAGTAGCTACAGGAAGGACTCCTGTTGGCCCCAATAAACTGCCCAAAATAGCTGCTAGTTCATAGCCTAAATCTTTTCCGGCTAAAAGAATGCCACCGATTGCCCCGGCAATCATAGAAACAAAACCAGCAAACAATAACCAGAAAATTGCCGTAATGAGAGTAATTTCTCCCGTGACTACATTGGTAAAAAAATCCTGAATACTTGGATTATTGGCAACGTATGCGATCAAATCATTCATAGATACAAGTCTCCTAATATTAACTAGATTACAAACTTTATGATCTCAATATTCTGTAGAGTTATTGAGACAATGCTGCTATTTCTCGGTCGATGTCTTGCAACATTTCTGTGACAATATCCACCCGTTCCCATTGTCCATAGTCCCCGAATATTTGTTTCGCTTCTTGATAGTAAGCTTGGGACTTTTTTAAATTATTGGGGTTTCCTGCTTCTGGGTGTTCAATATCATCCGGCAAGTTAAACAAAACATTCGCCTTATTAGCAATAGTATTGGCGTATTCGATGGGGGTATCTTGACGAGTTCTTACCTTCAATGCCTCATCATAAGCTGCTAATGCTTTCAAATTATTATCAATGGGATGGGAGGTATTGAGATACTGTAAGGCGTTGGCTAAATTGTTTTGTAGCATTGCATATTCACTGGGATGATCGATCAATGTCACCCATTTCAACGCTGATTCAAATGACTGTACTGCCATCCCCTGACGCATTTTTTCTTGATCAGAACTTAACGGTAAAGACAGATAAGCGATCGCAATATTATTCTGTAAAATAGCAAATTCTTGAGGATAACTTTCACCCGTGAATACTTTAGCTGCTTTTTGATAAGCTTGGATAGTATCTTGCATGGTAGCCTGGCCGAAGTTAACCAAACCTTGCAACACCACCCCTAAGTTCATGTGCGTTTCTGCAACTTCTTCCGGGGAAGCGTGTTCCTCTAAGATAGGTAAAGCATTTTCGTAGGCGGTTTTGGCTTCTACGAGTAATTCTGACCCTTCACTGGGAATAGTCCTTAAAGCTGTCCCCATTCCTGATAAACATCTCGCTTTTAACAAAGGCATATCAGGGGTGGCTAACTCTAAACCTTTACGGTAAAGTAAAACAGAATCTTCAAGTTGTTGGCTATTTTTCGGCTTCTTTTGTAACCCGGCCGCCATTTCGATCAACATTTCCACTTTTTCTGTCATGGTAGCTGTTTCAGACTCGATCGCAGCTAAGGCAGCCTTGACATTGGCATCACTAATAGTCGGTGTCACGGTATTAAATATAATAGATAAGTGTTCACAAAAATAGGTAACAAACCTTTCTATATTGGTTCATTAATCAGAGAGTTTTCCCCTGATTAGCCATAGTACTTCCCATCCTGTACAAGCAGGATACTTGTGTTACAGTTTTTCTATGGTGATCTGTCATAGTTCATAAAAATATAGTCACATAAGACATATCCTTATTTTGCAGGTGTAACCCCGACTGGGTGAACTACAATACCCTTTATCCCATGACCAAAGGCATTTGGGACTGCTTTTTTCATGATGTTCAACGACCCATTAACATCGGCATTGATTAATTTTCTTTGGCTAGTGCGATACTTAACTCTATTTAAGCAATAGGTTCAGGGCTTGTTGATATTTCTTGCTTTTTTCTTAATATTATTCTCAGAAAACTTTGTTTTGATGGCCACCAAATACTAAATTTACGTCTAACCCACCTTGATTTAACGCTTTTGAAGGTTAATTTGGTAATTATTCTTGATTTTTTTGAGAGGAAACTGCACAAAAGAAGCTTCACCCGTCAGTTGCCAGTCAAACAAAGATATGAAATGACTAGCGGCATGGTTTAAATCAGGGTTACAAAACAAAACGATGTTGGTGGCTTGAAATAAGAAGGCGTAATACACAATACTGAGGAAGAACGAACTGTACCGAAATTCGTGTGGAGGAGAATGACTCATAACTCATCAGTCGCTGCTAATTTGAGTCCGAAGGAAAGAAAGAAGCTATTTCTGGAAATGCAATCATCTGATCAAAGCATTACAGCGATCGCCAATCGAGAAGGAGTCAGTCGAAAATTTCTGCACCAACAGAGGAAGAAAGGAGATCAAGCGTTAGAAAAAGGGTTTAATCAACCAAAAGAAGAGTCAGACATCTTATATTGGATACCTGTGACGAAAGAGTGGATATTTCAGGTAATATTGGGGTTAATCTTTATCTGCCATAGTTCGTATCGAGGTGTGGTTGAATTTTTAAGGGATCTCTTCGACTATCGCATCAGTGTGGGGACGGTTCACAATAAAGTGTCCTCAATGATAGAGAAAGCCCAGAAAATCAACAAAGACCAGGATTTATCGGGTGTTAAGATAGGATTGAAAGATGAAATCTTCCAGTCGGGGCTACCTGTGTTAACAGGCATAGATGCTTTCTCAACCTACTGCTATCTTCTCGTGGGTGCCGAACATCGAGATGAAGATACATGGGGATGGCACTTGTTAGAAGCCAGTAAGCAAGGATTAAACCCTGATTTCAGCATTGCCGATGCGGCGAAAGGACTCAGAGCAGGACATGAAGCAGCTTGGCCTGGGAAACCCTGTCATGGAGACACCTTTCATATTCTGCACAAGACCGAAGGATTGGAAAACTATTTACACAGAAGAGCCAAAGCCCTGACGGGACAACGAGAAAAACTTGAGTTGAAGATGGCAAAAGCCAAAACCAAAGGGCAAGGAAATCGTTGGTCAACAAAGCTAACCAATGCTCGTCGTGCTGAGAAAAATGCTATAATATTGGCTGAAGACATATCCATACTCTGTGACTGGCTTAAGCAAGATATTTTAGCTTTGTCCGGCCCTGATTGTCCTGAACGGGCAGAGTTGTGGGATTTTATAGTAGCTGAATTCAAACAACGAGAGTCCCAGTGCCTTCACCGAATTCGCCCGGTGAGAACGGCTCTAGAGAACCAAAAGAAAGAATTACTGGCTTTTGCCCTGGTGTTAGATGAAAAACTGCAAGAGATTTCTCAACGCTTTGATATTCCGTTGTATTGGGTTCGTCAGATTTGTCTTCTTATAGGACAAAACAAACAGGAAAATGCCTATTGGTCAGCCTGGAACGAACTCTATCAAAAAATTGGCTATCAATTTTATCTCCTGTTTGAAGCAGTAGAACAAGCCATGAAGGAAACGCCTAGAGCTAGTTCCCTTGTGGAGAATTTCAACTCACGCTTAAGAAATTATTTTTTCTTGAGAAGAACTTTGGGTAATGATTATCTGGATTTCGGGACGCTTTTTCCTCAATCATAGAACTTTTATGAGGAGTGAACATCCTGAAAGAGTTGGGAAAAGTCCGACAGAATTATTAACAGGACAACCTCATTCTCATTGGTTAAAATTATTAGGATTTGATTTATTTCGGCAACCGAAAATAG
>JBFRWO010000386.1:0-6614 GCA_051439625.1 Crocosphaera sp.
TACAGAAAAACTATGACATTGAGGTCAATCTTCTCACAGGAGACAACCAAACCAGGGCGACAGAAGTGGCCGAACATTTGCAGATTCCCCTCTCTAACGTCCATGCAGAGGCGTTTCCCGAAGATAAGGCAAGAATAGTCCGAGACTTGCATAACGGGGGTAAAACCGTCGCTTTTGTGGGAGATGGACTCAACGACTCAGTGGCCTTGGCCTATGCAGATGTCTCCGTTTCCTTTGAAAACGGGTCCGAGATTGCCAGAGATACCGCCGATGTGGTGTTGATGAACAATAACTTGATGGACTTGTTAGAAGCGATCGCCATTGCTAAAGCTACTAAGTCCTTAATTAATCAAAATACTTTGATGGTGGTTGCGCCCAACTTAGCTGCCTTAGGTTTGGCCACCAGCGTTGGTCTTAACCCATTATTAGCCACCCTCATCCATAATGGCACTGCGATCGCTGCCGGATTAAATAGTTTACGGCCTTTGGTTCAACATCAGCTAGAAAGCAGTTAAATTTATCAACTAGGAGTTGTCTACTCATGTCATTAATTCACTGGGATAAATCCGTTTTTAGCCTACACTTAAAAGAAATCATCGAAGATCACAATCAAAACGGTGATTCTAGTGGTGTGGTAGGTTTAGGGGCAATTTTATTAGGGACTATCGCCCTTCCTGCTGCTGCTAAATATGGTCGTCCATTAATTAAGTCTGTGATCAAAACTGGTATATATTTATCTTATGAAATGTCAGATAAAAATCAAAAAATCGATGAATAAATATTCCTGGCGATCGACAGCATTGGGTTTTTGTGTTTGCTTAATGATGATGGGTTGTACTGCCCAGAATAGTCCTTTAGGGAAAGAAGAATCTTACCGTCCTGTTGATCTTACTAAACTTGAAGGAGAATTAACAGCAGAAGATCCTGAAACCATAGCCTTAAACTTATTTGGGAACAAAGAGGAACCGGTTGAGGGGAATTTTTCTCAAAAAATTGAAGTAATTGAACAAGAAGGTTTTAAAAGGACTTTAATGTTAACTCAAATGAACTTACCTGATGATTCGGTTCAAGGGTTACGTTACCGACTTAAGTTTGAATTTGATCAGTCCACAGGTCAATGGGGTTTAGTCGAAGCAGGAACTCAACAATCCTGTTCTCGGGGTGATAATTCTGGTAATTGGACTATTGAACTTTGCCCTTGAAAAAGCCTTGATTTTATACTTTATCAGCGACCCATAAAACCAAAGGTAGGGTAAGAAAACTAAGTAATGTTGTGACAACAATAGTCCTAGCAACTTTGGTAGATTCTCCACCAAATTCTGCTGCTAAGACAATAGTATTCACTGCGGTTGGCATCGCACTTTGTAATATAAAAACTTGTAAATCTAAGGGAGGTAATTGAATAATTTTTCCTATGATTAAGGCAATTAAAGGTGCTAATACTAATCTAAAATTTAGAGAAATTAGTTCAAATTTAGTTACTTTAAATTTTGTTTTTACTAATTCCATACCCAGAATAATTAAGGCAACAGGAATAGCCGCTCTACCTAATATATGTAAAGCTTCTCCTAAATTAAAAGGGAGTTTTATTTGAAAAAATCTTAAAGTTAGCCCTGCCAACATTGCCCACATTAAAGGTAATTTAAAAGTTACTTTTAAACTATGTTTTAAACTGGTTCCGGCGAGGATAGCTGGTGCAATACCAAACAATAAAATACTGGAACCAATCATATAAATAATTGCCCTTTGTAGCCCCTCTTCCCCTAAAGCAAAATCCACTAAAGGTAGTCCCATATTCCCATTATTAGGATGTAAGCTAGTGGCGATTAAACTTTTACGAGTAATGGGAGGAAATTTGAGAATATAACTAATTAAATAAACCAGTAAAAAAAGAATAAAAGCAACAATAAATACCCCTAATAATAATCGGGTTGCATTTTCGGCTGAAATAGTGGTTGTGTATAAACTGTCAGCCACTAAAGCAGGGGCTAAAATATAAACAATTAATTGGGATAAAGTTTGTTTCTCAAGACTTAATGTTTTGCCAGCAATAACCCCAATAATGATAATAAAGGCAACCGGAATAATAGCAGGTAATAAAACAGTCATTTAGGTTTTAACCTTAGTGTTTTTTGGGATTATAGCAAAGATTCACTAATTAATATTTCATTTATTATTTTTATACAGCAAATACTGCATTACTCATTTACTTCTTGCAGTACATCTTCAAGTAATGTAAAAATAGTAATTTAGTCTTGTTCTTGTTTTCCTACTTTCAATTCTAATAAACCAGGAGTTCCCACAAAAAAGGTATAGATGCTATACTGATATGGGTTTTTATTTTGTAATCTAGCATAATAGGCTGCAATAATGCCTTCAACACCATGACTAATTAAAGCAAATCTATCTACTAAAAAAATCCAGTTCAAGTGATTGCTAAAATCCCAGCCATTGAAACTAGCGTATAAATTTGCTAATTCCCAAAGTATAGCACCACTAATCAAAATTGTAGAAAGAACTTTAACGAAATTAGTTATCAATTGAAAAGAAGAATTGTCTTTAGTTACTGGTTTGAGTTTTAATTCCATATCATTAGTATCATTAAATAATCTATGACAATTAAGTTTAAAAAAATTAGCCAGATGTTTCTGAACTATTTTGTCACAACCTTGATAGGAGACAAAAATCTGAAATGGTATGAATCAATAGACTGGGAGCAAGAAATTACTCATTTTCAACGACCATTATTCACCTATCCTTCTTATTATACATCAGTTGATTATCATGGAATTCCTCAAGGTTATCTTAATTCCATTGCCGCTATTACTTATGATATCATAACCCCCTTGGCAACCTTGCCTTATGAACAATGGATACGTCAATGTTTATTGAATGAAATTACCCTCAAACCCAAGAAAATTCTAGATTTAGGTTGTGGAACTGGGTCCAATGCCATAAAATTAAAACAAATATTTCCAGAAGCCTCAGTTACTGGCTTAGATTTATCTCCCTATATGTTAATAATGGCTCAGAAAAAAGCAGGAGATAAAAATCTACAAATACAATGGAAACATGGATTAGCAGAAGCTACGGAAATGTTAACAAATTCCTATGATTTAATTACCATCTCTTTACTATTACATGAAACCCCTAATTTTATTTCTCAACTAATTATCAAAGAAAGTTTTAGATTACTTAAACCCCAAGGACAGTTAATTATCTTAGATGGTAATCAAAATAGATTAAAACATCTTCAATTGCTCATTAAACTATTTAGAGAACCTTATTCAGCTATTTATGCTCAAGGCAATATTAAACAATGGTTAGAAAATGTAGGGTTTCTAACCATTAGTTTTAAACCAGTTTGGGGAATTTATCAAGTTACATCCACGTATAAACCAGAAACATTTTGATTAAGTATCAAAAAAAATAAAATTATGAAAGGATAGCAGATTTCTAAACTAAGAACTCTGAAAACATCAGATATGGTAATGTTTATTTAGTTTATGTTAGAAAAATAGATGCTCAGTATGCACAGAACAGCAATTGATTTTATACAGCGTTTTACCAGAAAGAATTTAAGCAATGGAAATATACTCGAAGAGTTTTCAGAGCAAGTCATATTCTCTAGTTGGTTAAAAAAACAATATCCTAATATGTCACAAGAAATTTATGATGCCATGCTGTTGGTAGCACGACCATATTTTGAGTATAAAGATACGCCAGTATACGTTGTACCATTGGCCGATACACTTTTTATTACGGGGTGTAGTGACTCTAGCATCAGCTTTATCAGACCTAGTAGTTTAGACACTCAAAAACAAATGATACTTGATGTACCACACGCCGGAACCTTACCACCTTCTTGTGTTGATGGACTATTATCTGATGAAGTAATTGCTGATGAATCCGTATGCTCTAGCAATCCTTACACAATTTGGAATCAAGCAGATGTTGGGGTTTTGGAGGTATCTGGAAGTATTTGGCAAAATAATCAAAATTTTGTCTGTGGTTCGGCAGTATTGACAAATTTGATTATCAGCAATGGCAATCGCGCCCCAGCAAAAGAAGGTAGAACCAATCAGGTTTACAATACACACACTTATCGTGGGACTCCTCTATACAAAGACATTTCTCAGCCTACTGAAGAAACAAAACTAGGGTTAAAAAAGAATCATGATTTGAGTATTGCTGTAGCTGGAGCCTGTCGTGCTGCTGCGTATATGACAAGTCCGAATTACCCTATTATCTGTTTAGAACCACATAGTTATTCAGCATTTTCCCATGAAATACTCGATGGGTTGTTCTCACCAAAAATAGATGGTATGAACTTAACTAAATTTGCACCGCACAATGGTGGTACAGATACCAAAGCACTACTAGATTATCTGCGCAATACCTATGACTTGAAATCCTATCAAGAGTTAGTTAGACCATTGGTGTCAGTTCTAGATGTCTCAAGTCCTGACGATTCAGATAAATATAGTACTGTTAATCGCTCTCAAATGGAAGCTTTTGTCAATCCCTTTATAAGTATGATACAGGAGTCTTCTAATAAACTACCCATTAATATTGATGATTGGGAAAAATCGCGTCCTGATGTTTATGGTGCTACCAATACCATGCTGAAAAGGTTAGAAGAAGTAATAAAAAAAGCCAATTATTATCTTGATATTAATGATGACAACTTAATATCAAAAACCATAAATACGGTGACAATTGAATATAATAGGGGACTTATAACATCCAACGAAACCTCTAATATCCACACCAGTGAAGAAGATTTTTACGAGTGTTGTCAATTGGTCGGTGCGGCATTTGTAGCTGGTATCAAGAATATGCAAAATCTATGGTAATAAAAAATAAAGCATTTTATTGTCATAATTTTATACAACAATAAAATGCTTTCTCAGAGAGGATTACAGACTGTTATCAATGGATAATTTATAATTAATTAATTCCGTTGAAAATCGCTCCTTAAAAGGAGAAAAAAATATTCATCCTTCATCTTTTAAATCCTGATTTTGGGGAGATGTAATTATCCATTGTCCATTATTAAACCCTAAATTTCATCCCATCCTGTCAAACCGGAAGACATAACATAACTGGTAACAGTTGCTTCAAAGAAATTCGCCTTAGTATGTGCCTCTTTTTTGGTATCAGAAAACCTTTCTAAATGAGTGTAAGGACTCTTATTGTATTTAGGTTCAGGATAAAGGGGTTCTAAACCAATAGAGCGTAATCTAATATTAGCCAAATATTTGGTATATTTTTCTGTACTAGACTCAGTAATTCCTAAGATATTATCCCCAACAATATGATTAGTCCAGCGACATTCATAATTAACAGCCATGTCAAACATTTCATAGATTTGTTCAACAGAATGAGGAAAAACTTTTCTCGCTTCTGGGATCAATTTTTGATATAATCTGACGTGACTTAATTCATCACGATTAATCATTTTAAAAATGTCAGCAGAACCTGGCATTAACATCCGAGATGCTAAATTATAGAAGTAAATAAACCCATTATAAAAATAGAGTCCTTCTAATAAAAAGTCAGCCATCAACGCAATAAAATAGTTTTCAGCAGTTGCATCATCAACATACTTTTGATACAACTTAGCAATGAATTCACAGCGATCTTTTAAAACTTTATCAGTACGCCAAAAATCATAAACTTGAGTTCTTCTTTCTGGAGGAATAATTGTTTCAATTAGATATTGATAACTTTGGTTGTGCATCCCTTCTTGAGAGATTTGTTCTGCCATACAAAGACTAATTTCTGGGGCAGTAATACTACTTTTTAGGTGAGGAATATTACAAGTTTGAACCGAATCTAAAAAGGTAAGATAGGATAAAATTCCATCATAAGCGTATCGTTCATCATCAGTTAAATTAGCATAATCGGTTACATCTTGAGTAACATCTAATCTTTGGGGAATCCAGAAATTTTCCCTCATTTGTTGATATAAACCCACTGCCCATGTGTAACGAACATCGTTTAATTGCATCAAGTTTGTGGTATTACCAAACCAGATAGAACGATTTTCAATAGCATCATCTCCTTCTGGGTTAAAGATAGGATTGATGGGCATTTCTGTTTGGTTCGTGACAATCATTTATAATTTAACAATCAAGGTACATTAACTAATTATAGAAGATTTTTTTCTATGGTTCAGTTAATTAAAAATTTTTTTTGTTTCAATGACCATCAATATTTTTATTTTTTCTATATAGACCAAGCTTTTATGGTAAGTATTCAGAATCAAGAATTTCCTCAATTTTAAAAGGACAATTTTTTGGAAAGGTATTTAAACAAAGTCCGGTTTCATCGGCTGCTTGTTTTCGTGCTTCTTGATAACTTTCATCAAAAACTACCTCAAAATATCTTTTAAAACTGGGACTATTTCTAAAGGCTTTTAAGATACGTCTTCTATTTTCTCGGATACTTCTACGCCAACTACCGCTTTGTTTTTCAGGTTAATATTTCCATTTTAGTAAGTGCATTAATAGGACGATTAAGTTGCTTTCTAAAGCATTTTTCTCACTTCTTCCCATATCTTTCATTTCCTCTATTAAATTAGTGATGTCTAAATCTGTCAATCGTCCCTC
>JBFRWO010000387.1:0-31587 GCA_051439625.1 Crocosphaera sp.
AAGCTACTCATATAGCCCTAAAAGAGTATTTACCCAGTATAGATTTTTAATAGAAGTTATCACCCTTATGAAATTGGTATTACACCATAACATTAACGGGAAACTAAAAATTTTCGTTTATTCAGTATTTATGTTTGAATTTTTGAAAAATAAAGACTTACACACTCGTTTTTTACATCAAAAACTCTTTACAATTACCTTATTATTCATAACAATATTTCAAGGAACATTACCAGTAACAGCACAACCCCAACTAATCCATTTTTTACCGGGAATTACAGATAGTAATAGTTTGCTATCTCAAGAATCTAAAGAAATAAATGTAACCACTTGTATTCGGTTGGATGGTCGTTGTTTATTTAGCATAACTTATCCTCAAGCACAAATTGCTGATCGGGTTGAGATTATTCAAAATCGTCTTAGTCGAATTAGTAATCTTTATTTTTCTCAAGAAACCCCTGAACTTAAAATTAGTAAAAAAGGAGAAAATAATCCAAGAATTTATGTTAATATTGGTGATGAAAGAATACAACTAATTACCATTGGCAATATCGATCTTCAGACTGAAGGTATTGATGCTGAAACCAAAGCAAATATTATTATTGAACAATTAGAACAAGGATTAGAAAGAGGCAAAAATGAGCGTAGATTAGGATTCTTAATATCTAGAGGAATAATTGGAATTGGGATATTAGGCGGTGCTATTATTATTGATAAACTAATTAGTCGGAGGATTAATCTATTAAAAAATTCTCAACAAAGTGTAGGAGAAGAAAGAACAGATCAACCCATTTCTATGTTATTGACGAATCGTCAAAAGTGGAATATTAGAGAGGCTCAATACAGACTATTACAATTAGCTCAAGCTGGCATTTGGATTGGTTCGAGTTTAATCATAGTAGGGTTATTTCCTTACACAAGAATCGCTCAAATTGGATTAGTTACTCTCTTAAGAATTCCGGTCATATTAGGACTTATTAGTTTAGGAACTTATGTTGCAATTCGCCTCAGTTATGCTGTAATAGCTAGGTTAACATCTGCCTTGATGATTGGTAACTTATTAGAATTTCATGAAAACCAAAGGTTAGAACTACGAATTAATACAGTAACTGTTGTTGTTCGTAGTGTTGTGACTATCATTATAATCGGTTCAGGTTTCCTAATTGGCTTATCTCTAATTGGTATTAATACTGCCCCCTTATTAGCAGGTTTAGGTATTTTGGGGGTAGGAGTTTCTTTAGCTTCTCAAAACTTAATTAGAGACGCAATTAACGGCTTCTTTATTATCCTTGAAGATCAATATGCTGTGGGTGATGTTATTGAAGTTCAGGATTTTTCAGGGTTGGTTGAGAACATTAATTTGAGGATAACACAACTACGAGATGCACAAGGAAGATTAATCACAATTCCTAATAGTGAAGTTAAGATTGTAGCCAATCATTCCAGTAATTGGTCAAGGGCAGATTTAAGTATTCCAGTTGCTTACGATGCTGATATTGATCAAGCTTTACACATTCTTAAAGATGTAGCGGAAGCGATGGCTGAAGATAGACAATGGCGAGATTTTATTATTGATCAACCTGAAATTTTAGGAATTGATAACTTTGAGCAACGAGGCTTAATTATTAAAGTTTGGATTAAAACTAAACCACTCAAACAATGGCTAGTTTCTAGAGAGTTTCGTCGTCGTCTAAAAATAGAATTTGATAAGCAAGGTTTACCTCTACCAGTACCACAACAAAAAATCTGGTTTACAAATGGTAACATGAAGGATAACGATCCCAGTGATCACCTTGTTGTTTAATCTCAAAATAAAATTATGCGTCTTTTACATACTATGTTACGGGTTAAAAACCTGGAAGAATCCTTAAAATTCTACTGTGATATTTTAGGGATGAAACTCCTTCGCCAAAAAGATTATCCAGGGGGAGAGTTTACCCTTGCTTTTGTTGGTTATGGAGATGAGTCTGATAACTCAGTTATCGAATTAACCTATAATTGGGGTGTTGATTCTTATGAGTTGGGTGACGCTTATGGTCACATTGCTTTAGGAGTGGATGATATCTATGGAACTTGTGAAAAAATTAGAGAACAAGGGGGCAATATTACTAGAGAACCCGGTCCCATGAAACACGGTACAACGGTTATTGCTTTTGTTGATGATCCCAACGGTTACAAAATTGAATTAATTCAAATAGGAACCCAAGGATCAGCTAAAAAAGAAGAAGAAATGGCAAAGGCCGCTTAGTAAAATTAAAATATGAGAGTGTGAAAAAACACTCTCATAAGTCTTGGTTAAATGTTGATGATGATAGTCTAGAAGACTATGTTATTCTTCTGTTTCTATACCAAAGACTCGATTAAAAGCTTTTTCTACTTTATAACCTGAGTCAATAGTTTCGAGAGGATCTTTACGGAGTCGGTGACGCAGACATAACACCATCGTGCGACGAATATCATCTACAGTAACCTCTGTACGCCCTTCAAACGCTGCTAAAGCTTTCGATGCACGGTTAGTAACAATATCACCCCGTAACCCGTCCACGTCCAATTCTGAACAGACTTCCGAGATTTTCACCCGTAAATCATAATCAATGTTAACGGAAGGGAGTAAATTTTGCGCTTGAACTAAACCATTTTGTAACTCATCTTGTTGAGTTTGATAGGTTTCACAGAATTTTTGGGGATCTCCATCAAATTCTGACCTTTGTTCTACAATTTGTACTCGTAGATTGGGTTCTTTGACAGTATGGATCTCTGCGTGCATTCCAAAACGATCCAATAATTGAGGCCGTAACTCCCCTTCTTCGGGGTTTCCTGATCCTACTAAAACAAATCTAGCCGGGTGACGAATAGAAATACCTTCCCTTTCTACCGTATTCCAACCACTAGCAGCAGAGTCTAATAATACGTCCACTAGGTGATCGTCGAGTAAGTTAACCTCATCTACATACAAAATACCTCGGTTAGCTTTGGCTAATAACCCAGGTTCAAAGGCTTTGACCCCTTCTGATAAAGCTTTTTCAATGTCAATGGTACCACAAACCCTATCTTCTGTAGCTCCAAGGGGCAAGTCAACCATAATGACTTTTTTGTGGGAAATGGGCAAAGAACCCTCTTCTTCGAGGGTCTGACGTACGCTATCGCTCATTAAATCGGGGTCAGAGGGATGAGAGTTAAAGGGATCATTAGCTACTACATCGATTTCCGGGAGTAAGTCAGCTAAAGCGCGAATGGTGGTAGATTTTCCCGTACCGCGATCGCCCATAATCATCACACCGCCAATTTTGGGGTCGATGACATTGAGGAGGAGGGCCAGTTTCATTTCTTCTTGGCCGACAATGGCCGTAAAAGGAAAGACAACGCGATGGGTTTTTGGGGGTGCTTGTAGGGTTGCAGTCATCTATGATTATTTCGGTTTGTTCTTACTATAATTTTGCTATGCGATCGCTTACTTGGTCAATCTATATCTATTGTTGTATAGATATAGTTAGGATTTGACAGTTTAAATCCCTACAAATAAACCTTGTAGGGTGGGCAAATGAAGCGAACGAATCAATTAATATGATTATATGAGGTTATTGCCCACCATCTTAATTAATTATTGTCAATCTTGAGCTTGATGGGCAAGCTAATAATATTATATAAGATAATATCAATTAATTATTCTTGCCCACCCTACACGTAAAACGTTTTAAGTCATTACACTCTAAATTGGAAAATAATGATAATTTTTTCATTCTATTCCTAATTTTGTTCTTTTGATACGAATATCATCTTCAGGTAGAAATTTACAATAATTTTCTAATTTCATGTAATTTTCAATTGAGTAAGGTTGCAATTTAAGACTAATTAATTATTGATTCTGTTTTGCTTTCATAGCATAATCTCGGAAGCGTTCTAAGTCAGCCATAATAGTTGATTCTACCACTCTACCTAAAAATAAATTATCCATCAGTTTACCTAACCATCCTGGGATATCGTAAGCAACACTTAAGCGAACAATACTGCTTTCTTGTCGATCATAAAAACGAATTGCCCCACGATTGGGTAGGCCATCCACCGATTCCCATTGTATAATTTGATGGGGAGTGACCTTTAAAATCTTCGATAACCAAGTAAATTCTAGCCCCCCACTGGCCAATTTCCAGCGAGATAATTCTGGATTTTCATCTAATATTTTAACCGAGTCGATCCACTTCATCCATTGTGGCATTTGTTCTAAATCTGACCATAATCCCCACACTAATTCCATGGGAGCATCGACTTCAATTTGTACGCTATGTTCTAACCAATTAGACATTTTATATTTCCATAATAATTAAACATAGGGTGGGCAATGCCCACCACATTTTTTATTCTAGCGAATTGCAGAAACTTGGGGTGATTTTTTAAGGGTTTCTGCTTTTTCTAAGATGACTTGTGCTGCTTGTTTCCCAGAAATAGTTGCCCCTTCCATGCTATCAATATAGTCTTGTTGGGTGTAGCTTCCTGCTAGGAAAAAGTTAGGAACAGGTGTAGCTTGAGAAGGCCGATAAACATCCATTCCTGGAGCTTCTCTATAGAGAGATTGAGCTAATTTTACCACACTATACCAAGTCATATTTAACTCCCTTGAAGAAGGGAAAAGTTCATGAACTTGTTTTAAAACGTGGTTAGCAATGTCTTCATTTTTAGCTTTAACAAAGGGATCACCAGGGGTCAAAACTAATTGTAATAACGATCCTTCTCCTTGTTTATAATAATCCCCAGGACTACTTAAAGCTAAGTCAGAAAAGCAAGAAAAATCAGCATCGGCAGTATAGAGTAAATTATCAATTCCGGCTGCTTCTTCTAACTGTTTACGCTTGTTTTCGTCTTGTAATTCTGTCACCCAACCATCAAAGCGAAGTTGTACCGTTGCCACAGGTACTGCTTCCAATTGATAGATGTTATCAAACATAGAAAGTTTACGCCAGGTGTCGGGAATTAATCTTTGAATTCCAGGAACATCGCAAGCACAAACATAAGCATCTGCGGTGATAGTTTCTTCTTTTTCTCCATCAGGAATAATTAAACCGGTGACTTCAATTTTATCGTTATTTTCTGTATATAAAATTTCTCTTACTCTGCGTCTGGTATGAATTTTTACTCCACGACTTTCTAAATAATTAGTGATAGGTTTATGGAGATATTCATGGGGAGAGCCTTCTAACATTCTCAGGATAGAAGCTTCTGTTTTTGTGGCAAAAAAGAGGAAAATAGTTAACATACAACGGGCAGAAATATTCTCCGTATCGATAAATCCTAACGCATAAGCGATGGGGTTCCACATCCGTTGTAAACTGCCATTGTTACCCCCATGTTGACGAAACCAGTCCGCAAAACTGATAGAATCTAGGTTGCGAATGGTTTTCATTGCCCCCTCAAAGTTGAGTAAACCTGGTACAAGGGGACTGGTTCCCAAGGCTAAAGAATTGGCCATTTTATCGATCGCCGAGAGTTGAGACGTGGTAAAAAACGCCTTTAACCCGTGTAATGGCGCACCAACGGGGAAACGAAAGTCTAACTCCCCTATTTTACCCCCACTATTAATGAAAGTATGGGTATGTTCCTTGAGGCGTAAATTATCGATTGCCCCTACTTTTTTCATCAAAGCAAAAAGGTTGTAATAGCAGCCAAAAAAGACGTGCAACCCCATTTCGATGTGATTTCCATCTTTATCGACCCAACTGCCCACTTTTCCGCCGACAAAAGGACGAGATTCAAAGATTTCTACCTCACAACCAGCGTCTACTAAGTCGATGGCCGTGGCCATACCTGCTAAACCTGCACCAACGATCGCAACTCGCATTCTTTAGTTCCTTCTCTCATTTTCTTTACATATTGTAATCATATCAAATTACTGCACTTGAATTTTGGAGCTATCTTTTCGTTAGCAAAATTTTGTGTTGGGAAAAGTTACACGCTCAGTGTGGAATCCCTTTCTGGAGAAACGTTTTAATAGATTATGTTATGGTTTCCGAAATATATACGTGTCTGATAATCTAAAGGTATCTGATAAGTCAAAAAATTAAGAAGATGGGCTCTTTTAATGCAATAATAGGGTAGTTTCTTACTTCAATTTATCTAATTGTTTTTTAGAAATTCCACGTTTAGGTGTAACAATAATTAGATCACCTGATTGAGGAGCTTTAGCATAAAAACATTTAACTAGCAGAGAATTAATAGTGGCATTTGTTATCGTAACCCCCAATATACATAAAAATCATCGATTTTGTCTCATTTTTATTTTAATTAACTATATATTTATTCAAGTGAGTCTACTTATGTCTTACAATAAGAATTATAATAGTCGTTATTTTTTCAATAATTATGAGAGAAAAAGTTATTGATTGGTTGAAAAATAATGTTTCCGAACATCGTTTGCAACACATTTTAGGAGTTGAAAAGATGTGTGAACAATTAGCAATTTCTCATAAACTTGACCCTAAAAAAGCTGCAAAAGCAGGATTAATGCACGATTTGGCCAAGTTTTTTTCACCTCCTAAACTATTAGCAATGGCTAAAAAAGAATATAATGAAATTGATGAAGTTTGTTTATCTAACCCCCATCTTTTACACGCAGATGTAAGCGCAATTATAGCTAGGGACACTTTCAGGGTAACAGATGAAGACATTTTAAATGCGATTCGTAACCATACTTTAGGTAAACCTGAAATGAGTCATCTTAGTTGTATTGTCTTTATTGCTGATGCTTTAGAGCCCAATAGAGGGGAGAGTCTAGAATTAGAAAAAATGCGTCAAGTAAGTTCGACTAATCTTTATAAAAGTGTACAACAAACTTGTGAATATTCCCTACAATATCTAATGAAACACAATAAAACTATTCATCCTAGAGCAATTTTAACCCGTAATTGGGCATTACAGAAAGTAAGAGCTAAGCATTAAAAAATATTAACTCTTGAGAGATTTAAGGACACAATTTTTAATATTTTGATTTGATTATTTATTCTAAGATCAAGAATAACTAAACAGGAGAAAACAGTTTATGTTTATCACTAAAATTACAAAAATACTCTTTGTTTGCATAATTTCCTTGGTTCTATTTACAACTTCATTCGCGAACGCAGGGCCTGTAATAACGTCTCGGGAATATAAATTAATTTTGGTTCCAAGCAACTTTAATGGTAGTAACCCAGATGATGCAGTTAATGATTATTGGAAGGAACTTCAGCTACTTGTTGAAGGGGAACCCATTAACAGAGAGACTAAAGGTTTTCTAACCCTTGCTAAGAACCGCACTGTTAAATTTTACGATACACCAGGAACCTGTCAACTGAAAAACAAAGACTTAGTATTTCGTGAAAGAGTTGAAAATGGAGACCGAGAAGTCGTACTTAAGTTCCGTTCACCTGATAGATATATTGCTGGTTCTCTACCTATAACCGGTGACAAATCTAAATTTGAAGAAGACATCAGTAAACCTTTTTGTTCCAAGTTTTCTTATTCAGCTAAGAAAGCAATTTCAGGAACTAAAAACTTAAATAAAATGGATGATCCGGTAGGACTTTATCCCGAACTAAAAAAATACAAATTTGATCTTGATGAAGCTATAAAAGAAGTTAATGGGTTAACCGTAAGTGAGAAAGTTTATGAAGGAGGTGAAGTAGATTTAGGTAATAAAGATGGTGAATTTGGTCTAACTTTGTGGTATGATTCTCCAAGTTCCACAGAACCTAAGATTGCTGAAATTTCTTTTAAGTATAAAGATAAAACAAATAAAGAAGATTATTCAGAAAAGGTTGCTAGTAGAGCGAAAAAAGTCTTTACAGCAATGCAGGGAATGAGTAACTGGGTATCGGATAAATCACAAACGAAGACATCATTTGTCTATAAATATGGAACTACTCCTTTTTGTAATAAAAATTAGCAGATTATGATTTCTTGAATTGGTAATTTGGGGGGCGAATAAAAACTTAATTAATTAGTTTTAATGCTTTATTTAATTATGGGAGTATCGGGATCAGGAAAGACAACTATAGGTCAAGCATTAAGTCAAAAATTAGGTTGTACTTTCTATGATGCTGATGATTTTCACCCCCCAGAAAACATTGCTAAAATGAGTCGAGGTATTCCCCTAAATGATAGCGATCGCTTACCTTGGTTAAAAGCTATAAAATTGCTTATTAATCAACATCAAGAAGAAAATAAAAATACTGTTATAACTTGTTCAGCATTAAAACAATCTTATCGAGATTTATTACAAGAAAACACAACAGACATTATTTTTATTTATTTACAAGGAAGCTATGAAACTATTTTAAAAAGGTTACAAGATCGCTCAAAACATTTTATGAAAGAAAATATGTTAATCTCTCAATTTAAAACATTAGAAGAACCAGAAAATGCTGTGATAATTGATATCAATTTATCCGTTGAAGAAATTGTACAGGAAATTATTGCTCAAACTTACGCTAAAATAGAAAGTAACAATAATTTCTAACTTTTCTACCAATGATTACCACTTCAAACCCATCTCCACCAACAACAGAACCAAACTATGAGATAATTTTCCCTAAAGGAGAATTTTGGAGTGATGAACCCCCATTGGAAACTTATTTACACCTAACTCAAATTATTTTATTGCTGAAATCTTTGCAATGGTTATGGCAAGATAGAAAAGACTATTTTGCAGCAGGAAACCTGACTATTTATTATAGTCCCAATCAGAAAAAATCAGAAGATTTCAGAGGGCCAGACTTTTTTGTAGTGTTGGGAACGAAATGGGATGAAAAACGCAAAAGTTGGGTAGTCTGGGAAGAAGAAGGAAAATATCCTAATGTAATCATTGAAATTTTATCCGATAGTACCGCAGCAACAGATAGGGGAGAAAAAAAAGAGATTTATCAAGATACATTTAGAACACCAGATTATTTTTGGTTTGACCCTTATACATTAGAGTTTCAAGGGTTTACTTTAATCAGTGGAAAATATCAACCTATTGAACCCAATGAACAAGGACGGTTATGGAGTGAACAATTACAATTATATTTAGGAATATATGAAGATAAATTACGTTATTTTGACATCGATGGGGAATTAGTATCAAGTCCCGAAGAAGCAGCGAGTCAAGAAAGAGAACAAAAAGAATTAGCTTTACAACAACAAGACTATGAAAGAGAACAAAAAGAGTTAGCTTTGCAAGAAAATGAACAATTGAAAGCGAAATTAAGAGAATTAGGAATTAATCCCAATGAAATATAGTTAAAACTTTTCTCATTTAGGTTTAGTTGAATTACAAAATATAGATTAATATGTTATTTTGTTTACATTTTATCTTGATTCTTAACCCTTTATTGTCTCTATAATAGGAATTCTACGCTATACTGAACTTACATTCAAAGTTAAATTAATTATATATTATAGAAATCAACTACACCTACAGCCAAATATTACATTTAATTGACATTTTTGAGATGAAACATAATTAATTAATCAAGTACATTGAGGGAAGCTTTATGATTAGTAATTCTCATATTACTCAAGACATTAATCTCAAAAGATTAGAAGAATTACAAATACATTTATGGGGAAAAATTCAACCTCATGGAGTATTATTTGTTCTTGATGAATCTAACCTGAAAATTGTTCAAACTAGCAGCAATACTAAACAATTTTTTGATATGATACCACAAGAAATTGTTAATCTAAATTTAGACGAAATTTTTGATAGTTTCCAAGTTGAACAGTTAAAAATAGGATTGGAAAATAATAATCTAGATTTTATTAATCCGACTAAACTTTGGGCAAGACTTGATGGAGATAATTATGTTATTTTTGATGGTGTATTTCATCTTAATATAGAAGGATTCTTGATATTAGAATTGGAACCAGCTATTTCTCAAGAAAATATTCCCTTTTTAAGTTTTTATCACCTAGCAAAAGCATCTATTAGTCAATTACAAACTAATGCAAATTTAACAGATTTTTGTCAAATTATTGTCCAAGAAGTTCGTAAAATGACTGGGTTTGATAGAGTCATGTTATACAAATTTGACGAAGACGATCACGGGGAAGTTATAGCAGAAGATAAACTAGCAGAATTAGAACCCTATTTAGGTTTACATTATCCTGCATCAGATATTCCTTTACCAGCAAGAAGACTGTTTAGTTCTAACTATATACGTTTAATACCCGACGCAAAAGCAACTGGAGTCGATTTATTTCCTAAGCTACATCCTCTCAATGATACATCATTAGATTTAACCCATTCTATCCTCAGAAGTGCTTCCCCTTGTCATCTGGAATATCTCCATAATATGGGTGTGGGTGCATCTTTAACCATCTCCTTAATAGACGACGGAAAATTATGGGGACTGATCGCTTGTCACCATTTAACACCGAAATATGTTCCCTACGAATTAAGAAAAGCTTGCGAATTTTTGGGACAAGTCGTTTTTTCTGAAATTTCCGCCAAAGAAGAAACAAAAGACTACGATTATCGCACGAAATTAACCGCTATTCAGGGTGCATTAATCGAATCAATGTCCCAAGCAGATACCTTTATTGAAGGGTTAATTAATACTCATCAAAACTTGCTAGATTTAACCAGTTCTCAAGGGGTTGCCATTTGTGTAGGAGACGAATATAACTTAACAGGAAAAACTCCCAACGAAGAAGAAGTCAAATATTTGCTGCAATGGTTGAAAAAAAATGTCGATGAAGAAGTATTTTCCACCCCTTCTTTACCTCATTTATACGCAGATGCGCGCAACTTTAAAAATGTGGCCAGTGGGTTATTAGCAATTAAAATTTCTCACCGTAATTATATCCTCTGGTTCCGTCCCGAAGTGATCCAAACGGTTAATTGGGGAGGAGATCCGTCAAAAGCTTACGAAATGCAGAAAATAGACGGAAATTTGCGCTTATGTCCCCGAAAATCCTTTGAATTATGGAAAGAAACCGTCCGTTTAACCTCTCTTTCTTGGAAACCTGTAGAAATCAAAGCAGCATTAGGACTAAAAGAAGCGATAGTTAACATTATTCTGAGACAAGCAGACGAATTAGCCGAATTAGCCCACGATTTAGAACTATCTAACGCAGAATTAAAGAAATTTGCCTATGTTGCTTCCCACGACTTACAAGAACCTTTGAACCAAGTCTCCAACTATGTGCAACTGTTAGAAATGCGCTACGATCAAGCATTAGACGAGGATGGCAAAGAATTCATCAATTTTGCCGTGGAAGGGGTCAGCTTGATGCAAACCCTCATCGACGATGTGTTAGCCTATTCTAAGGTAGATATACGGGATATCCAGTTTCAATTGACCGAATCCCAAAGCGCATTAAAAAAAGCGATCGCTAATCTACGGGGACGCATTGCAGAAACAAACGCTATCATTACCCATGATCCTCTACCTACCGTCATGGCGAATAGTACACAGTTAATACAATTGTTCTTAAACTTAATTTCTAATGCGATAAAATTCCGCAGGGAAGCAACCCCGGACATTCATATTCAAGCGCAAAGGTTAGAGGATGAATGGTTATTCTCCGTACAAGATAACGGTATTGGAATCGATTCCAGATTTAGCGATCGCATTTTTGTTATCTTCCAACGGTTACACACCCGTGACGAATATCCAGGGACTGGTATGGGTTTAGCTATTTGTAAGAAAATAATCGAGTGTCATCGGGGTAAAATTTGGGTAGAGTCAGAATTAGACCAGGGTGCAACATTCTATTTCACCATACCAGTAGGAGGTACAGAACGTGATCGCAAAAGAGGGTCAACAAGATAAAATTATCCTCTTAGTAGAAGATTCTAAGGCAGATATTCGTCTAGTTCAAGAAGTCCTTAAAACCAGTACCGTTCCCCATCAATTAATGATAGTTCGGAATGGAATGGATGCGATGGCCTACTTGCGAAAGGAAGGGGAGTTTAGCGAGTCTCCCCGACCTAATTTAATTATCTTGGATTTGAATTTACCTCGCAAGGATGGGAGGGAAGTATTAGCAGAAATTAAAAGCGATCCCGATCTCAAACGTATTCCAGTAATTGTGTTAACAACCTCCAGTAATGATGAGGATATTCAGGAAAGTTATGACCTCTATGTGAACTGTTATATTACTAAATCTCGTAACTTAAAAGACTTGTTTAAATTAGTAAAAGGAATTGAATCTTTTTGGTTAGATATGGTCACTTTACCAGATCATTAAAAACTTTTCTAAATATTCAAGATTTCTTGTATATTATGATACTTAATTATAGTCCAGAATAAGATGTGGTCATTTTCTTGAATAAAAAGCTAAGCTAACTATATAAAGCATAGTATTGCTAAAAATTCAAAGTTTACTAACAACTGAACTATGATAGTCTCAGAACTAGCGATCGCCACCTCTAACCTTACCAAGCAATTTGAACGCCATGTTGCTGTCAATAAGCTAGAATTGGAGGTACAGGCCGGAGAAGTTTACGGATTGATTGGCCCCAATGGTGCAGGAAAAACCACCTTGATACGAATGTTGGCCGCTGTAGAAGAACCCACCGCCGGAGAAATTCATATTTATGGCGATCGCTTATTAAGGGATAATAGTCACCCCCGTCTTAAGCAAAAATTAGGCTATCTTCCCGATGATTTTCCCTTATACGAAGACCTCAATGTTTGGGACTATTTAGATTATTTTGCTAGACTATATCATCTTAGATTACCCCATCGTCGTCGTCGTCTTCAAGAAGTTCTAGAATTAGTTCAATTAACCAGTAAACAATACAGCAATATCAAAACCCTTTCCAGGGGAATGAAACAAAGATTAAGCTTAGCTAGAACTATTTTACACGATCCCCTTTTATTATTATTAGATGAACCAGTTTCAGGTTTAGATCCTATTGCTAGAATGCAGTTTAGAGAAGTAATTAAAAGCTTGCAAAGTGTGGGTATGACTGTTTTAATTTCTTCCCATGTTTTGAGTGATTTAGCCGAATTATGTACTTCCGTTGGTATTATGGAACTAGGATATTTAGTAGAAAGTACCTCCCTCAAGGAACTGTACCAAAGACTATCCCATCAACAAATCATCATCAAAACTTTAGGGGACTTAACCCAACTTGAACAAGAATTAAAAAGCTTTTCTCAAGTAGAAGAATGGGAGATTATCGCTCATAAAAATAGTTTACAAGTTAATTTTTCAGGAGGAGATGAAGAAAGTGCCGAATTATTAAAGCATCTTATTAATCAAGGAATTCCTATTGCAGAATTCCATTGTACCCAAGAAGATTTAGAGTCTATTTTTCTTAATTTAGGCCATCAACAACCATCATAATTGATGTTACTTGCTCAAACATAAATCTAGGAGAAAAAGCCCATGCTTGTAACCTATATCGATAAAATTGGAGACTGGAATCCCCAATTAATCAGAGAATTAAAAGGACGTTTTAAAGTTCGTAATTTGTCTATTGCTGCAATTATTGCTGTTGGTATTCAAATTTTATTGCTAATAGCTTTTGAGGCAGAACTTCCCATAGATAGCATTGCAACACCGCAAACAAGTCGTTATTGTACCGCCACATCACCAGGGGGATATAGAAGTTATAATGATCTATCATGTATTAAAGACTTAGCAGGTAATTGGGTTATTAATTGGCAGCTTTGGTGGTTAGACATTTTTAAAGTTCTTAGTGTTGTCGGATTATTTATTTTATTAATAGCTGGAACCTATTTATTGATAGCTGATCTATCAAAAGAAGAAAATAGAGGAACCCTAAACTTTATCCGTTTAAGTCCCCATTCTTCTCAAAATATTCTCTTAGGTAAAATCCTGGGAGTTCCTTCAATTATTTATTTTTTGTCTGCTATTTTGTGTCCCTTACATTTGATAGCTGGAATTCAAGCACGTATTTCTCCTGGTCTAATATTAGCTTATTATTTAGGCATTATTATTAGTTGTGCATTTTTCTATAGTCTTTCATTACTATTCGGTTTAGTAAGTTCAGGATTAGGAGGATTTCAAGCTTTTCTATGTAGTGGACTGGTTTTAATGTTTCTATTTATCACTACAAGTATTCTCTTCTCTTCCCATGATTTTATTTCCCACACCCCTTTAGATTGGTTAATGTTGTTTTATCCAGGAACAATTTTAGCCTATCTAGTTGAGTCAACTTATATTCCTGTTAAAACAGCAGATATTGATTACGAAACCCTAGAACAATTTGCTTGGTATGGTAAACAATTCTGGAACAATTCTTTCTTAGGAATTAGTTTTATTTTCGTTAATTATGGGGTTTGGATTTATTGGATAAACCAATCATTAAACCGACGTTTTCGTAATCCTAACGCAACCTGGATCAGTAAAATAAATAGTTATGGTATTTCAGCTAGTTTTATTATTATTATCACAGGATTTATCTTTCAAGCAGGCCGTTACGGAAGAATAGAACGTCATATGTTTGAGAATATGATTGTCTTACAAATGTTCATTATTGCCTTTACTTGTTTATCAATGGTAGCCTTGAGTCCCCATCGTCAAACTTTATATGATTGGGCAAGATATCGTCACCAAAACCCCGAAAATTCTCGTTCTATACTCCGAGATTTAATTTTAGGAGAAAAAAGCCCTTCACCCTTAGCGATCGCTCTCAATGTAGGCATTATGTTTGTCTATCTGCTACCCACAGCATTGATAGCACCCCTAGATAATCCTGTTGCTGTTTTATTAGCACTATTTATTACCCTGAATATCTTAATAATTTATGCAGTGATAGGTCAACGTATTCTCCTATTTAAACTTCCCAAACCTGCTTTAATTGCCACTGGAGTGATTGCTGTTTTAATGATTGTTCCTCCTTTGATGTTTGCCATTTTACAAATGTATCCCCATGATGCTATAACAGCTTGGTTATTTACTATTTTCAATTTAGCTGCTTTCAACAATAACTTAAATATGTTAACCATGATGTCAGTTATATTTCCACTATTAAGTCAATGGGGACTCATCGCTTTAGGTAGCTATGAAATGAGCAAATGTTTACAAAAAGCCGGAGAATCAGAAACTAAATTGTTGTTAAATTCTTCAGGTAGATGAAAGTAACTCCACGAGTTAATTAGGGTTCGCTGAATAAAAGCTTAACCCTAATTAACTTGTGAAAAAGATATACAACACTGTATAGATATTGAGGAAAAAATATACGATCTTAAATATAGGTTTTATAATCAGTTTATCTGATTTTCATATATTAAATAGGTTCAGCTTCTATTTTTAGCGTTTCGCGCTCCCGTGTTTTGTTATAATGTCCATAAATCTGATAGGGTTTACTCGGCGTGGTGACTATGCTTAAGTTCCAAATACAATCCGATAGTGATATTCCCGCCTCTAAACAACTGTTTGATCAGATAAGGTTTGCGATCGCTTCTCGTCAATATCCTCCTGGCCATCGTTTACCCAGTACCCGTCAACTAGCGACTATGACGGGACTACATCGTAATACCATCAGTAAAGTTTATCAACAACTCGAAGAAGCAAGCTTAGTTGAGTCCATCGCCGGTTCAGGAATATACGTTAAAGAGCAAAATAACGAAGACATTTCCCTCCCTCAAACCCCTTTATTCAGCCAATATCCTCAAGAAAGTCAACTGGTTCATAAAACCCTAGATGAACTGCTCAAACAAGGTTTAACCCTTTCCCAAGCCAAAGAATTATCTCTAGCGGTGATTGATTGGAGGTTGCGATGTAGCGCGCAGTTAGTGGTAACCGTTCCCAGTAGAGATATGGGGGCAGGAGAACTGATTTTACAGGAGTTAGAAAAGGCTTTAGCTATCCCCGTAGAATTGGTGTCCATAGAGAATTTGGATCGCGTCTTATCTCAAAAAAAGTCCGCCACTGTGGTAACAAGTCGTTATTTTATTCCTGAAGCGGAATTGATTGCCTCTTCCTATGCAACTCGTGTTTTTCCCATCGATATTTATGATTATGGCAAAGAATTGGCCATTATTAAAACATTAGCCAACGATACTCGTTTAGGAATTGTTAGTTTAAGTCCAGGAATTATTCGCGTTGCAGAAATTCTCATCCACAGTTTACGGGGAGATGATTTATTATTAATTACCGCTCAGGCAAGCGATCGCCATCAACTTTTAACTTTAGTGCGATCGGCACAAACCATCATGAGTGATCCGGCTAGTTATTCTCTGGTTAGAGAAGCTGTTCTAAGCGTTAGAGACGATATCATTCGTCCTCCCGATATAATATGTTCTCAATCTTATATCGGAGAAATCTCTATTGATCTCCTAAAAAGAGAATTAGGTTTGGGATAATTACTCATCACTTTGCAACACAGTTTTAGAAACAATACGAGTTTTTTTCCGTTGCGCTTCGCTCAATTCTTCCCCTGCTTGTAATTGGGTGGCGTTAGTTTGCAAAACCGTGGCCGCACTTTTATCGCCCAATTGTAAAGCAGTTTTAGCCGCCGTTTGTAACAATGTAGCTGCCCCCTGGCGATCGCCTTTATTTAACTTGGCTTCAGCTAACTGGGTTTGACGATACTTGGCCAAAGTTAAGATTGACTTCTGTACCTTACTATCAACTTTAGCCTCATACACCCCTTGCACTTCTACACTTAAAGAAATTTTCTCCGATAATAAAGCCGTCTGGGACAAAGACGGGTCATCATAACGCACTTGTACCGTACCGATAGTATGATTTCCTGGGGATAATTGACTCAAATAGAGGTTAACCAGAATCACCCTTGCATTATCCATCATTAAGTCCCCCAAACGCACAATATAGGTATTTCCTTCCTGTTGGGCGTTTAATTCTACGGTTTCTGGTTCTACTTGGGCCACCGGTTTAAAGTCTGCCAGATGTACCTCTGGGACAAATTCTAAGCAAAGATAAGCATTAGTTAACCCCACAGACTGCATACGGGTAAAAAGACGGCTAAACTCTGTTAATGCTTGTTCTGGTTGCTCGATATAACAGAGAGTTCCTCCCACTGCATCGGCAATACTTTCTAAAACATCTTGATTCCAATGGTTGCCAAAGCCTAAAGTATTGAGGGTAATATTGTAATCTCCTGCAACTTGGGCTAATTTGAGACAGCGTTCGTTGTCACCGTGTTCATTTTCCCCATCGGTTAACAAAAAGATTTGAGAAACCCGATCTTCTTTACCCAAAGCAACTTCCTTGATCCCTAACTTCATCCCCTCATCAATAGAAGTTCCCCCTTCTGCGTGGAGTCCTTCGATCGCTTGTTTAACCTTGTCTATCTCATCCACTGCTTGGTTGGGAACAATAACTTTGCCCCGATGGTTAAACGCTACCACAGAGAGGCGATCGTCTGGCCCTAATCCTTCCAGTAGATAGATAGCAGCTTCTTTAACCCTTGTCATCGGTTTCCCTGTCATCGATCCACTGTGGTCTAAAATTAAGCCCAAATTTAAAGGGAGACTGCGATCTCTATTTTCACTGACAGCAGAAAGAGAGATAGCAACTTGTCGTTGACTGTTGCTTTGATTAGCATCAATATGGCTATCATTTAAGGAACTTTTTAAGTTAACTTTCATATCAATTATTTTAGACAAAACCAAAGTTTTGCGGTGCTTAATAGTCGTTTATCATAATGATATCCTTGATTTTAAGGATAAATGGTTATCTACAGATTCGTTAAGGATTTAATGAAGAGTAGTGAAGTAATCGTTAAATGAATCAGGAATCTATAACCATCCGTCTCAGGGAATTCTAGGATTAACAGTAGCACAGTTTTTTAGTGATGGGCATTCTTATGGATGGGCTACAACAACAAATTAATGAACTTAATCAACAGGTAACACAACTTCATCATATTGTTGAAAAGCTTAGCCTACAGATGGGGACATCTCACCTACGTAGTGAAGCGGTGGTTAACGAAAAGTTACCGACCCAACCCCAGTCTATAGCGAGCGTGTCTCCTTCGGTTCCCCCTAGTGTGCCGAAAACCAACCACTATCAATCAGTAATGGAACATAAAGATGTTTTACTGGATGATAGTGAAACTCACACTTTAATCGCCCCTGAAGAAGAACCTCTATTAACCACAGATCTTCAGGTTAGACGATTAACAGCACAATTAACGGCCGCTTATAATCGCATCGCGGCCTTAGAAGAACAACTATTAGCTTGTCGGATGATGCCTTGAAATAGGTCAGCAAGAAGCTAAAGGGGCGAGAAAAGGGCATTAAGTTAGGTGAGGAGCCTCTGATGAAATTAAATATTTCTGTTAAAGGTTAATTATTAGGCCGAGTGGTTTGAGGAATAGTTGTCCCGTTGGGTTGAGAAGGGAGTAAAGGATTAGTCGGATAATTACCTAACCCGTTAGCAGGATTATTGGGACGGGTTGCAGGAAAATTATTAGGATAGCCTCCAGGCAAACTATTTTGGGATGGTAAAGGGGTCAAACTGGGATCATTCCAAGAACTAGGACTAGCTTCGTTTTCTCCAGGTAACGTGGCTAGGGCAACGCGATCGCCCCCTACTTCTCGTAACATATCTAAAATTGAAATTACCTCGTTATAAGTGGCGTTTCTAGAAGCATGAAGCACCATTAAGCCATTGGGGTTTAATTGATGATAGCTCTTGATCTGATTGGATAATTGATCACGAGTGACTAATTGCTTTTCCACATAAACTTGACCAAAATCATCTAGACTCACCACCAACATCTCCCGCATTTGGGGGGTTCCTGAGCCTGCTTTGGGTAAATCCAAACTGATGGCTTGCTGACGGGACAAACCCACAGCACCCAAGATAAAAAATGTCAAAATACAAAAAATGACATCGATCATGGGTAATATTTCGATGCGCACTTCTTGGGGAGAAGAAGCGTCTTGCCATAACTTCAATGGTCGAGAATAAACTGAGGGTGATGGGGATTTTTTCTGAGAAGCTTTACTACCAGTCATAGGTCAATATTTAAAAAAATGAGTATATTTAGGTTTATTCGTCAAAAGTTTCTGTAAACTTTGAAGGAGTATTGCTATAAAGTATAGAAGGATCTCAGTCGCTGTCTGACCAGCGTTGACGATAAATCACTTCTAACTGACTACCGGCTTTACGAAAGACCCTTACCTGGTTCGACCAAAGGGACTGGAAAATGCGATAAAAGGTCAAACTAATAATGGCAACAATCAATCCCGTCGCAGTTGAAATGAGTGCCTCTCCGATACCTAGAGTAACACCTGTGGTTGAGGAAGTGCCGAGATCGCTAATTTGGATATCTCCTAAGGAGGTAATCAAACCTAAAACCGTCCCCAGTAATCCCAGTAGAGGAGACAAAGCAATCACTGCTTCTAAGACCTTGTCCCCTCGTTTCATCAAGGCCAGTTCGTCATCTGCCGCCGATTCTAAGGCTAAATGGAACACTTCTGGCTCGGGATTGATTAATCTCAGGGGTCCATAGAGAAAATTTCCCATCGGATGCTTACTATACTCTTTAGCCACCTTCGGAGCAGCATCCCAGTTATGAGTCGCCATTTCTAGCACTCGATTGACAATTTTTCCTTCTTTGAGTAGAAACTGTATCCAAAACACAGAACGTTCAATAATGGTACTCAATGCTAATACTGACAAAATAAGCAGTGGCCACATTGCAGGTCCACCTTTTGTCATAATTTCTTGGATGTTCACAGTTTTGCTTAACCTCCGTTGCTTACTTCCCTTGGAGAAACAGATTAACAGTTGTAATGATTTATTTACAATTTATAAGATTGATGTTTAGCAATCAATTATATCCCCAAAGAAGAAAATATTGTGTATCGATAAACAGATGACTCATAAAAATTATGAAACGGTTATCTGTACTAGGAAATATTGAAATTTTGACCCTAACCACAATGAACATTTCTGTATTGCAAATAGGATAGATGGTGATGAGGACTCTAAAACCAACAAAAGCTACCTTGAGCTTTCTCTCTATTGTCTGTTGTTTGACTGGTTTAGTTGCTGTCTCAAAAACAGAGTTACCCACAGTCCTTAATGACGTTAAAGGGTTACGAGAAGTTTCCCCGAGAATTGTTTTTCCTCAACCCACCCTTCAAGAAAGATACTTGGTTGACGGACAAGTAAAATTTGGCTTTAAGTTATTCTCTACTTTGACGGAAAGTCAAGAAAACGAAAATATCTTGATTGCTCCTACCAGTATTGCCCTGACATTATCCATGCTCTACAATGGGGCGACAGGAGCGACTCAAACAGAAATTGCTCAAGGATTATACCTGAAAAATGTTAGTGCTAATACCCTCAACCGCGCCAACCAAAATCTCTACAATGACTTAAATAGTCATGAACTTTCTAGTAGCTTCATTGTCACTAATTCTCTGTGGGCAAAGGAAGGGTTTCCTTTTCGTTATCAATTTCGGAAGAATAGTCGCAATTATTATCAGGCTAAAATTACTAATTTAGATTTTTCTAGTTCTGAAGCTAGAGGTATTGTGAACCGTTGGGTAACGGAGGAAACTCAAGGACAGGTTCGGAAAATTATGGATTCTACTCAGGCTGATGATGTTCTTTTTCTGATTAATACTGCTACTTTTCAGGGACGATGGAAAAGAGGATTTGATAGCAATTTAACCAAGAATAAACCTTTTTATTTAAAGGATCAATCGGTTAAAATTTACCCGTTTATGTCCCGTCAAGGAGTTTATAATTATTTAGAAACCCCTCAACTACAGGCCGCGGAACTTCCTTATGGTAACGGACGTTTTAGTTTATATTTATTCTTGCCCAAAGCAGAAAGTGATTTACCGACAATTCTTGAGGAAATCAAGGCTAAAAAGTCAAACAAACTCTTCTCTAAATTTCGTAAAAGTCAAGGATTATTGGAGTTACCTCGCTTTCGATTAAACGATGAAGTAAATTTGACAGATGCTTTAAAAAAGTTGGGTTTTTCAACGATGTTTGCTGCTGATAAAGCGGAATTTTCTCAGCTAAGTTCTCATTCTACTTATATCAGTGGTATGAAACATCAAACTATTTTAACCATTAATGAAAATGGTGTTAACTCTTCTACGCAAAACGATTTGTCAGTTCAAAAAATATCCAACAATAAGGGAAAAAAAGAATTTTCTTTGAAGATTGATCGCCCTTTCTTGTCCATTATTAGAGATAATAAAACAGGCAATATTTTATTTATGGGCATGATTTTTGAACCTTAAAATACCCATTGAGCTATTAAGTAGTTAGATCACTCCACAGTGACTGATGGGGTCACGGAGAAAGTATTGTACAGTTTATTTACTAATGAGAATTTATTTTACTTATTTTATTATTTAGTTTTTTTGCACTTGTATGTTATATCAGTTAAAATTAAATTGATTAATATTTAGTAATAATTTGGTTAACTTAAAATTAAGATAAAAAATATTAAAATAAACCATAAATTTTCTGCATTGAAAAAATATCTAAGTTAGGATAGCTTGCGTTTGCACTAACGAATTCAAACCCTAACTATCCATTAATTTTGGAGATAATAATGAAAGTAAAATCAGGTTTACTGAAACTATTTTTTGGTGTTTTTCTTGCCACAAATCTCACTCAAGTTGCCAGCGCAGAAAATTATCAATCAATAAATTATGACTTTGATAATCGACCCAGTTTAGGACAAGTTCCTAATCAAGATGGTAATCTACAAGATATTATCTTAGGGGGATTTTCTGGGTTATATTTTGAAGGATTTAATGGCAATAATTTAACATTTGTTACCCATCCCGATCGCGGTCCTCTTCCTTTACCACTTCCTGATTTACAGCCGGAAATTGTAAGGTTTGAGTTAGATCCAACCAACAATAATATTACCATTATAGATCGAATTAATTTAGTTCAATCTGATGGAACAACCCCTTTATCTGTCCGTCCTAATTTACAAGCAGGAGCGCAAAAAACAGCTTATACTGATCAGGTTGCTACTGATTTATCAGGTAATCTTATTCCTAATGATCCTTTAGGGGCCGACTTAGAAGGAATTGTTATTGATCAGCGTGATAATAGTTTTTGGATGGTGGATGAATATCGACCTGCAATCTATAATTTTGATCAAGTAGGAACTTTAAGAAATCGTTTCATTCCTATAGGAACAGCAGCAGCAGGAGGTCAACCTTTAGGAACCTTTGGAAGAGAAATTATTCCTGAAGTTTATGCTCAAAGAAGAGTAAATCGAGGTTTTGAAGCAGTAGCATTAAATCAGGATACTAATACATTATATGCCTTTATTCAAAGTCCTATTGATAACCCTGATGACACAGACGATACAACCTCAAAAGCTAGTGATATTTTGCGTATCTTAGGACTCGATGTCAGTAATCCCACGAACCCTTTAGTGACTGGTCAATTCGTCTATTTATTAGAGAATGATTTATATGACACAAATGTAGATAAAATTGGGGATGCTGTTTGGTTAGGAGGTAATAAGTTTGGGGTTATTCAGAGAGATTCTTCACTGGGTTCAGATGCTAATAAATTGGTGTTTGAAATTGATTTATCTGATGCAACTAATTTAGAAACGGATGTTTTTAGTTTAATTCCAGGTAAAACTTTAGAAGAACATACCGCAGCAGAATTAGTTAACGCCGGAATTAATACTGTTGATAAAAACTTGTTATTTAATTTAACTGATTTGGGTTATGTAGCAGGGGATAAACCGGAAGGTTTAGCTTTAATTTCTGGAGGAAAATACCCGAGTTTTGCTGTTATTAATGATAATGATTTTGGGTTATCGGATGACTCAATTACTGGGGATGGTCGTCAAGATTTTAATCCTAATCCTATTCCTGTGGTAGTTGGGGTAATTACTCCTGTTCCTGAACCTTCTAATCATGCTTTATTAGGGGGTCTTTTGTTACTAGGAATTGGCTCAATTTATCGTCGTTATTTACGTTAGATTAGACGGGATTAATTAGATGTTTTAATCCCTGGACTAATCTTTCAATTCCTTTGGTTGCTGTTTCTTGTTGTAGCGCACCGTAAGCAATGCGTAAATAGCAACCTTTTTTCATGCCAAAAGTTGACCCAGGAAGCACAGCAATTTTATAGTTTTCTATTAATTTTTTAACTAATTCAAAATCATTCATTTCAGTATGAATTCTCAAGAAAAAATAAAAACCACCCTCGCTGGGTACTAAAGTACAAATATCATTTATTTCTTGGATATACTGAATAAAAATCTTGCGAACTTGATTGATTTGTTGAAGATGGTTTTTACAGTATTTTTTCCCCACTTTTAAAGCATTTAAAGCTGCATATTGAGCGATAACAGGAGGACAAATTAAAATCGTATCTTGAATTTTTTTAACTGCTTGTAATAAATGATTAGGAATTACCATATAACCAATTCTCCAACTAGCAAAACCATAAGCTTTTGATAAACTATATAAAGAAATAGTATAGTCATCACTATCTATAATCGAAGCAGGAGAAAAATGTTTAATACCATCATAAATAAAATATTCATAAGCTTCATCAGAAATATGATAAATACCTTTTTCTCGACAAAGTTGATTAACTTCTTTTATACTTGACTCAGAATAAACAACCCCCGTAGGATTATTGGGAGAAATAGTAACAATAGCGCGAGTTTTAGATGTAATTGCTGCTTTAATATTATCTAACGAGAGTTGATAATTATCATCAGTATTGACTAAAATAGGATGACAATTGGCCATAGTTATGGCCATTTCATGATTGAAATAATAAGGAGTATTGAGGATAATTTCGTCTCCAGCATGAGTAATAGCAAGAATGGCGTTCATAAAAGCCATATTTGCTCCTGCTGTTACCATGATGGAACGACTTGAATTAATATTAGTATGGTTGTCTTCTTGTAGTTTTCTAATAATTTGTTCAATTAAAGAATTAATTCCTTGAACTGATTTATACTGGTTATTATTAGGTTGATTTAAAAATTGACTAATTCCTTCAATAACTTCTGGAGGAGGTGGATAATAAACGACTCCTTGTCCTAAAGAAATGGTTCCGGGATTATCTTGTATTAGTTGTCCCACTATAGGAATTATAGGAGATTGTACCCGATCCATGCGTGAGGTGAAATTGGTCATTGATCTTTGCAAATAGTGGCAATAGTTTTATCAATATTAATAGTTAATCGTTCAATAGCTATCATAGCTTAATTATAATGGAAATTGTCAAACAGCTTAAGCAAATTGTGATTATTCTGTTTATTTTTGCTATAGTTAATCTCTGTTTATTATATTTTCAAAGCTATCAAGTTCGTAAATTATTAAATTATGCTAAAGAAATTAGCCAAGCTTTAGAGGAATTAGACTTAGAAACCCTCTCACAACTAATTGAGAATTTTCCAGAATTAAGAAATACTTTATTAAATCAATTCTAGTAAAATCTTGAAGTAAGCTAGAATTGATTTAGTATGTAAATCATAGAAAAATTTGCTCAAGACTGAGGAATTGAAGAATGGATAAAGACACACAATTTGCTCTATTAGTAATTGGATTACCCTTTCTAGGATTACTTTATGGAGGCTTAATTATTGCCTTTTTAATGAATAACCCTTTTGGTCGTGAACATCCTTTAATTACAGGATTTATGGTGATGGTTGTTCCCTTTTCAGTTGCGGCCACAATTTGGATTAAAGCTTCAGCAAAAGCTTATAAAGAACATGATCTAAGAAATCATCCCGAAACCGAGAAAGCACATTAATAAGTACCTGGACAAAAATAAACGTTACAGTTGAAAAGAGGCAGGAGGCAGGAGTAAGGCTCAGGCTATGTTTACATAAGTTAATATAGTTCTGTTTACTTATGCCCGGCTACTTAGCTGCTTAATGATTTATCAATTGTCCATGTTTTCTCAACTTTCTTAGTAATATCAACAACTGATATTTGACCTGTTTAACACTCAGTTTATATCCATTCCCACCGCTTGAGAAATATGAGATAATTTGTATTTTTCTAACTGTTTAATTAAACCCTGAGCAATATCGGGAATACACCAAGGTCCCCCATAAATCCAACCAGTATATAATTGTAATAAACTTGCCCCTGCGGTGATCTTTTCCCAAGCATCTTCTGCCGTAAAAATGCCTCCTACGCCAATAATTGGTAAACTTCCTTGCGTTTCTTCATAAATAAATTTAATCACCTCTGTAGAGCGTTTACGAACCGGTTGGCCGCTAATTCCTCCTGCTTCTTCTTCTATAGGATTACCAGTTTTCGTCAACATTTTTGTTTTTAAACCGTCTCTTTTAATAGTCGTATTAGTAGCAATAATTCCTGCTAACTCATAAGTTTTAGCTAAGTCAATAATGAGCTTAATTGCATCCCAATTTAAGTCAGGAGAAATTTTGACAAATAGGGGTTTTTTTTGTTGATTAACCCCTTGTAATTCGTGTAAAATAACATTAAGTTGCTCCCCTGCTTGTAGCGATCGCAGTCCAGGAGTATTGGGAGAACTAACATTGACCACAAAATAGTCTGCATAATCCACAAGATAACGAAAACTGCCCACATAGTCCGTCGCTGCCTGCTCTAATGGGGTAATTTTCGACTTACATAAATTAATTCCGATGGGAATTTGACGAGGTTGCCTTTGCCAAGTTTGGGCTAGGGTTTGGGTGATTGTTTCAGCCCCCTGATTATTAGCCCCCAAACGATTTAAAGCCCCTTTATCCTGGGGCAAACGGAATAAACGAGGTTTTGGATTCCCAGGTTGAGCATGAAGGGTTACAGCCCCAATTTCAGCGAATCCAAACCCCAAATGATCCCATATACCAGCCCCCAAACCATCTTTATCACATCCGGCTGCTAAACCCACAGGGTTTTTAAAGGTTAACCCCCATAAATTTTGTTGGAGACGGTCATCTTCAAAGCAAAAAGAATCCTCAAAATTAGATAATATCCATTTGCCCCAAATTTTCTCACGATTTTCATCCAGACTGTGAAGGGTTTTCAGTAATTGTTTATGGGCATTTTCTGGGTTGTTTCGAGCTATGGCTAGGACAAAAGGATAGAAAGGTTGAGCAAAGTTAAACATTATCAATCTTATATCTTGTTCAGGATAGACATCTCCAAGAATATATCTTAAATGTTGCGCCTTGGACTCCCGTTACACCAACAGCTTAACGGTGAGAGTGTCAATATTTAAGGAATTAATCGGAGCTTACCGAGGACATTATTTAAGGTAACAAAAGAAAAGGGAGAGCTTACGCGCTCCCCATTTGGTGGTCTTCCAAAAAGAGCAATCTTGAACTAATATGAATAATGCTGAATAAACTTTAACTGTAAAATCCACTCTAGGAAATGGTAAACTCCGCCCCATTTCCTCCTCGTCATGGCTAGTCCAACGGGGTTTTTAGCGGTAAATTTGAAGATTAATGAACCAAGAAATATTTAAAAAAGTAAAAGCCGTTGTTGTCGACCAACTCGAAGTTGGGGAAGATGCAGTGACCCCTGAGGCCAGCTTTGCCAATGACTTGTCGGCTGATTCTTTAGACACAGTAGAGTTAGTCATGGCTTTAGAAGAGGAATTTGATATCGAAATTCCTGACGAAGTTGCCGAAAAAATTGCCACAGTAGGAGATGCTGTAAACCACATCGACAAAGCAAAGGCTGAAGCTTGATAAAAACACTCAGTATCATTATCCCCCCCATTTCCTCTCCTAAGCATAGTGTTGGGTAGATCAATCTTTTAGTAAGGGAAAATCATGACAAATTCAGAATTAAAGCGAGTAGTAGTAACCGGGTTAGGTGCGATCACCCCCATTGGCAATACCTTAACAGACTATTGGCAAGGTTTAATCAGTGGAAAAAGTGGAATCGCTGAGATTACCCATTTTGACCCGTCTAAACACCCTTGTCGCATTGCCGGTGAAGTGAAAGGATTTGATCCCCATGACTACTTAGATCGCAAAGAAGCAAAACGGATGGATCGTTTTGCCCAATTCGGAGTTTCAGGTAGCTTACAAGCTTTAGCTGACTCGAAGTTAGTGATTAATGACCTTAATGCCGAACAGATTGGGGTAATTATTGGTACAGGAGTGGGGGGAATCAAAGTTCTCGAAGATCAACAAGAAGTTTATTTAAACCGAGGGCCGAGTCGTTGTAGTCCTTTTATGATTCCCATGATGATCGGTAATATGGCCTCAGGGTTAACAGCCATTCAAACGGGAGCAAAAGGACCTAATACTTGTACCGTAACCGCCTGCGCGGCTGGGTCTAATGCCATCGGGGATGCCTTTCGTCTAGTACAACGGGGTTATGCTAAAGCCATGATTTGTGGTGGTACTGAAGCGGCCGTTACTCCCTTATCTTTGGCTGGTTTTGCTTCGGCCAGAGCTTTATCCAACCGTAACGATGAGCCTCAACGGGCTAGTCGCCCGTTTGATAAGGACCGAGACGGTTTTGTGATGGGGGAAGGATCAGGGATTTTAATTCTTGAAGAATTGGAACACGCTTTAGAACGGGGGGCAACAATTTATGGGGAGATGGTGGGTTACGCCATGACTTGTGATGCCTATCATATGACCGCCCCAGTGCCAGATGGTGCCGGTGCTACCCGTGCTATTGAATTAGCTCTCAAAGATGGGGGTATTTCTCCTGAACAAGTGACCTATATCAATGCTCACGGGACCAGTACCGCAGCTAACGATGTCACTGAAACCAAAGCTATTAAAAAGGCTTTAGGGGATCATGCTTATCGTATCGCTGTGAGTTCCACTAAATCCATGACAGGTCATTTGTTAGGGGGTTCTGGAGGTATCGAAGCAGTTGCCACGGTGATGGCCATTGCTAATAACCGCATTCCCCCAACCCTTAATTTAGATAATCCTGATCCGGACTGCGATCTTGACTATGTACCTTATGAGAGTCGTCCTTTAGAGATTGATGTGGCTTTATCTAACTCTTTTGGGTTTGGTGGCCATAACGTGACCTTAGCCTTTAAAAAATATCGTTAATTGGCTGTTTTTGAGCAGTTATTCATCGATAAAAATAGGTTTTATTACTCCTACATCTACAAAGTTGTAGGAGTTATTAGTCTTAAGAATTTTCAAGAAAAGTGGCAATCTTTAATTAGGTGGTTTACCAATATCTTCTGGCTCTAAAATTCAAAGGGAAAAGTCACTCATTAAAATGAAAATTAACGGATAGTTTTTGACAAATTAGTGTTAAAAACTCCTATATAATGCTGAGATTGAGAAATAAATAATAGCTTTCAATATTATCAAAAATTATGAAAATATTAAGCATTAACTTGACTATTCTTACATACCCTTCCCAAGAACTAAGATTGTTCGAGAAGACAGAGTTAAGTTAAAATATTAATGAGGACTTTTATTGTAGAAAAAAACAATAATTCACTCCATTGCTAAATTGAAGATAGCAAGGGGTTCCCCTAAAAATTGTTAAGAAAAATAAAACAGATTACCTTACCTTTGATCATGGACGGAAAATGGCAAATTGGTTCTTTATTGGGTATTCCCCTTTATATTGATTCTTCTTGGTTCTTTATTTTGGGATTAGTTACCCTAGTTAATTCTCAAGAAATTGCTCAGCTTAACTTAGTCGGTTCTCAATGGTGGTTAGCTTGGGTCGGAGGGCTAATTCTCGCTTTGTCCCTCTTTATATCTGTACTTCTCCACGAATTAGGTCATAGTTTAGTCGCATTAGCTCAAGGCATCAATGTTAACTCCATAACCCTATTTTTATTTGGGGGAGTAGCAGCGATGGAAAAAGAATCGGAAAACCCCACAGGGGCGTTTTGGGTAGCGATCGCAGGCCCTTTGGTCAGTTTAGGATTATCTATCCTTTTATTTACCCTTTCCTATAGTCTGGGTTCCCCTAACAACTCAGACACCCTCACTCGTCTCATCTTTTACATGATGGAAGATACCGCTAGAATTAATCTAGTGCTAGGGATTTTTAATTTAATTCCTGGTCTCCCTCTAGACGGGGGACAAGTCCTCAAGGCCATTGTCTGGAAACTAAAAGGCGATCGCTTCACAGGAGTCCGTTGGGCCGCGGCCAGTGGTCAATTAATCGGTTGGTTAGGTATTAGTTTCGGTTTAGTGATCATCTTACTAACAGGAACTTTCAGTGGACTCTGGATAGTGTTTATCGGTTGGTTTATCCGACGTAATGCAGAAAATTATCAACATATTACTCAATTACAAGAAAGTCTCTTAACCATTACCGCTAGGGAGATTATGGGGCGAGGGTTCCGGGTGGTTAATGCTCATCTAACCTTACTTCAATTCGCTCAAGATTATCTTCTCAGTGAAATTCATGATCATATTGTTTATTTTGCCTCTTCAGAAGGACGGTATCGAGGATTAATTATTATTGAAGACTTACAAAATATTGAGCGCAGTCAATGGGATACCCTAACCCTATGGGACATTGTTCACCCGTTAAACACCATTCCCTCCGTAGAAGAAAAAACCCCTATAGTGACCGTTATCGAGAAATTAGAAGCCCTTAATCAGCGTTCTCTTACCGTTTTATCTCCTGCTGGTGCTGTCGCAGGAATTATCGATCGCGGAGATATTGTTAAAGCGATCGCAACTTATCATAAATTACCCATTGCTGACAGCGAAATTAAACGCATAAAAGATGAAGGAACTTATCCCAGTTATTTACAATTACCAGCGATCGCTAAAACTGTAGAGGATATAACTGGTAACAATTCGGTAAAACCTAATTAACTGAGTCATACAAACCTTAGACCCCAATAGAAAAATTAGCTAGAATACGGTTGGTTAGTGACCCTGACCTAATTTTATAGAAAATTGATTGTGAGGAGATGAAACAAGAATGTATAAATCCTTATTACCTGCTTTAATAGTGGGTTCAGCTTTAGTTAGTCATGTCAGTTACGCCGAACCTGTTCCCACCCCTTACCCTGAACAGACTGCTCAACAAACTCAGGAGTTGTCACCTAATAACAATGTAACTGCTCAAACTTACGATTATCAGACCACACTACAACAACTCAGTAGTATTCAACAATTAAGGGACGTTTCTCCTACAGATTGGTCTTATCAAGCTTTGAGAAGTTTGGTGGAAAATTATGGTTGTATTGTTGGTTATCCCGATCGCACCTTTCGTGGAGATCGCGCCCTGACTCGTAACGAATTTGCAGCCGGTTTAAATGCTTGTATGGAACAGCTAGAGAGACGTTTAATTGAAGCGCGGAATCTGGGTTCACCGGCTTATCGAAATACCGCACCTGAAATTCAAGCTATCCCCACAGAACCCGGGGAACATTTCAGCCATGTTATCGACAGAGCATTTTATAACGAAAGTTTACGCTTTTATGATAATACCGATATGTTTGGTCAAATGAATAAGATTTTTGGCTGGCGATATGCTCCCGGTTCTTTCTTTGATAACACCATTGCCAATGACGCTAAAACCATTGAAGCGGTGTTATGGGATGGCCTCAGACAACAAACTGCCGGGCCAAGAATTCGCACCCCAGACCTTGTTAACCCCTTCAACTCTTCTTTGACAGGAAATCCTGAGTATATTCGCACTCAACCCCCAACCATTCGCGATCGTCGGTTTGAGGAGCAACGAATTCCTATTATTCCTCAATAAATAGGAGCTTCAAAACCGTAGGGTGGGTTAGACTGCGATAATTTAAGTTCTAACAAGAATCTAATAATCCGTCGTAACCCACCATTTTAGTTAAGTTGAGTGTGGGAAGTATTGGGAGTGTGGAAAGGGTGGGAAGTGTGAGAGGAAATCTTTATATTGAGCATTAGTATATTGTCTGAAAACTGCTGTAAAACGCCATGAAAGCTTCTAAAATCCTCCAAGAATATGCAAATGGAAGAAGAGACTTCCGCAATCTTCGTTTAAGAGGGCAATCTTTTCGAGGACAAAATTTTTCAGGGGCGGATTTTAGTGGATGCGATCTCAGAGGGACTAATTTTAGAGAAGCTATTCTCCAAGAAACTAATTTTACAGGAGCAAAAGCAGGACTACAAAAACGATGGGTTATTATTCTTGTCTTAATTTCTTTGTTAATATCAACAGTTTCTGAATTGTTATCGATTCTTAGTTTTGTATTGATCTCTTACTGTTTTCGCTCAGATGCTAAGACAATAGACTCAACTCTAGGAATTATTATTATTTTAGTCGCAATTCTCATCTTGATTTGTAATAATCCAGAAATGGAACAAAATTTAGCGGAAGCGGCCAAAGAAATTCAAAGACTTCTAGATCAATTAAGTCAAACTTATCCCACTGAAACTAAGAAAGAGAAAAGAATTTTTGCAGTGGAAGCAATTGATTTAATTGAACAAAACCCCTCATTAAAACAAAAATTACTGAGTGCAATTAAAGCAGGAGGTTTAGCTGCTATAGAATCAATGTTAAATCATCCGGCTGCTTCTTTTGTAATTGCTGCAATGGGAAAGTTACAAGATAGTGAAGAACAATAATTGCGTTAAGGAGATTCCTCGTTTCCTCGGAATGACAATTAAAATCCAGGGTGCAGGAGTTGAACCTGCCTAGCACGAATTAGTTACCTAAGCTACCCAATTACTCGAATAACTCGGCTGCAAAACTGTACGTGCGACTTTCATCGCATACAGCTTCAAGCTACGCC
>JBFRWO010000388.1:0-8569 GCA_051439625.1 Crocosphaera sp.
GTTTGGTTAACCTGCGCTTGGGCCGCAATTAAGTCTTGAACAATATCAACTCGGTTAGCAGCTACGGCAAACATCAGGGCGGTTAAACCCGAAAAGGCTCGTTGTTGATTAACATTTGCCCCGGCCGACAATAGACACTGTACAACTTCTCTATGTCCTCTTTGGGCTGCGTACATTAAGGCACTGGTATTTTGTAAATCAGTCCCATTGACGTGCGCCCCTTGTGTTAACAAGGTTTCTACGGTTTGACAGTCTCCTTGTCGGGCTGCGTTAACCAGTTGGAAATCAAGCGGTGAAACCATACAACCCTTTCCTAAGACTCTATCCCTATTATGATCGGCTCAGGGCATTCTCGGTCAATATCTAAGTCAGCCAAAGCTCAACGGTGAAACCTTGGCTCAATACTACGTGGGTTTTCAAAATTATCTCCCCAGACTCCCCAGACTCCCCAGACTCCCCACACTCCCAAGTCTTCCCACACTCAAGATACCCATGTCGTGAAAACCGTACTTAGAAGAGCTTGCTTCTTTTGGCAATACTTTGTTACATTTATTTACATAAGTTAATGAATATTTGCAAAGGAGAAAAATTTTATGTTAGCTCTCGTTATTTCTTTATTAGTTGTTGGTTGGGCTGCTGCTGCTGTAATTGGGACACAAGCATATTTTCGTGGTGAGCAGACCAAAACTATCCACGAAAGAAACTGGAATTCTGAAGCATTTGAAACACTAGCTAAGTCTGTCACAGGTAAAGAAATAGATAGCGATCGCGTTCCTGGTTTCGTTGTGGATGCTTAGAAAAAGCTAAAAACAAAATAGATTAAATCAAAATTGACTATCTGACCTTAATCGGAACTTAAAGTTTCTAGACAGGTCAGAGTCTTTTTTTTGGGGCGGTGTTTTGGTAAACTCGAATAGAAAATTTGTCAAAAGAAACTCAATAATCTACTATTCATAGTAAGCCCTGATATAGTAATTCACTTTATAGATCAATTACTAATCTAAGTATTAAGCAGTGGTACTCTAGATTAGACTAATTTAGATTATGCTAAATTTTTGAACCAAAATAATTAACCCCCGCCAATTACAATGATTCTTAGTGATAAACTAACTCGCGATCATTCCAGTCTAAACAATACCGAATCCACCGAGACGATCAATGCTGTGGATAGCTATCAGCGACAGAGCAGTGCCGTCCCGTTTTCCCAAGTGAACGACCCCCCAGAAAACCCTGGAGAAGCCAGTAGGAGAAATGTAATTGTGCCAAATAACATTGCCAGAATCAAAGTCATTGGGGTTGGTGGTGGCGGCTGTAATGCCGTCGATCGCATGATCGAAAGTGACCTAATGGGGGTTGAGTTTTGGACAATGAATACCGATGCTCAAGCTCTCACTCAATCTTCTGCCCCTCATCGCTTACAAATCGGTAGAAAATTAACCAAAGGTTTAGGAGCCGGAGGAAACCCTAATATTGGTAAAGAGGCCGCCGTTGAGTCCCGTGATGAAATCGCCGAATCCCTTGAGGATACAGATTTAGTATTTATCACCGCCGGTATGGGTGGAGGTACTGGAACCGGGGCCGCTGCCATTGTGGCGGAAATTGCCAAAGAAAAGGGTTGCTTAACCGTCGGGGTGGTTACTCGTCCCTTTACCTTTGAAGGTAGACGACGCATGGTACAAGCGGGTCAAGGTATTAGCGATCTACAAAATAACGTTGATACTCTGATTATTATCCCCAATAACCAATTGTTGCAGGTTATTTCCCCAGAAACTCCCCTAAGAGAAGCTTTCCTCGCCGCTGATAATGTTCTTAGACAAGGTGTACAAGGGATTTCCGACATCATTACGATTCCTGGTTTAGTCAATGTGGATTTTGCTGATGTTCGTGCCGTTATGGCCGATGCAGGATCAGCCTTGATGGGTATCGGTGTGGGATCGGGTAAATCTCGTGCCAATGATGCAGCTTCATCCGCCATTTCTTCGCCCTTGTTAGAACATTCTATCCAAGGGGCAAAAGGAGTTGTTTTCAATATCACTGGTGGTCATGATCTGAGTTTACACGAGGTCAACACTGCGGCAGAAACCATTTTTGATGTAGTAGATCCCGATGCTAACATCATTTTTGGTGCCGTGATCGACGAACGGGTTCAAGGAGAGGTGATCGTCACAGTGATCGCTACTGGGTTTAGTTCTGAGGGAGAAAATGCCCCCAATAATCAAACTATCTCCACTCCTACTCATAATATAACCACCCCTAACACTCCCAAAAAAGAGGAAGAAGCACCACCACCACCTAAGCCAACAGGATTAGATATTCCGCCTTTTTTACAAGATCGGCGTTTTCCTCGGGGCTAACCAACAACTTAATAGAAAATATACTTCAAACAGGGGTCAATAGCCATTGACCCCTGTTAATTTTAGCAATTTGTAATATTTTGTGATTTATTTTTATATTAAGACTATTAGTAAAGTTGGCGTAATTATCTCCTAAAATCAAAAAATTTGCAAGTACAACGGATACAGATTTTCTTGAATTGAGTGATTATATTCAAAAATAGAGAGAAGATAACTTCGACACTTATTAAGTATTCTAGTTGTTAAAAACTTGAATTTAGATTCCATCTGTATTGTTTAACTACACATAAAAAATCAGGAGTCTTGATCATGGCGAAAATTGGCATTTTTTACGGGAGTACCTCAGGAATCACCGAAGAAGTTGCTACCACCATACGGGAAAAATTAGGGGAGGAGGAATGCGATCTTTATAGTATGGAAGAGGATTTTGACGAATACGATCAACTTCTAGACTATGATTACTTATTATTGGGTTGTTCTACCTGGGGAGCCGGAGACGTGCAAAACGATTGGCGTGATCCCCTCTTTGAAATGGAATTGGAAAAACCTGATTTTAGCGGTAAAACCATCGCTTTGTTTGGTGCCGGCGATCAAGTTGATCATGGTACAGAATTTGTCAGCGCATTGGGTAAAATGTATAACCATTTCAAAACCCTGGGAGCTACCCTAGTCGGAGAATTCCCCAACGAAGGTTATACATTTGAATATTCTTCGGCCTTAGTCGATGATAAATTTGTAGGACTTCCCATTGATGAAGTTAATCAAAGCGAAAAAACCGAAGAAAGAATTGACCAATGGGTTGAATCTATACGTCCTATCTTTTTAGATGACTAAAGCTATTCTTTAAGCGAAAATCAAGTAACATAGGGACTAGACCGAATTCTTTCTAGTCTCTTTTTTAAGAGCTTCATAATTAATCCCTAACCAGTGCTATTTACAGTCCGTTGTCGCCCCGCTTTTGCGGCTTTATTTGTTACGCTCAACCCAGGAGAAACCATAACAGTTAAAACCGATTCTATTATCAGTATGGATGGAAAGGTAACAATCAAAACCCAGTTTTGTGGGTTTTGGTTATCCGCCTTATTGAGAAAATGTTTGGGTGGAACAGACGTTTTTGTGGATTATGTGACCAATGAAACAGAGTATCCCATAACAGTGGTTTTGAGTCAGACAACCATTGGCGATATTGAACTGATTGATTTATCTGAAGGCTCAATTTGTTTACAACCAGGAGTATGTTTAGCTTATACCAAAGGGGTGAAAATCAAAAATCACTGGGCTGGGTTTGGCAGTTGGTTCGCTGGAGAAGGGTTATTAAAAACTAAATTAAAAGGGAAGGGAAGGGTATTTATTGCAGCTTATGGAGGAGTTATCAAACAAACTATTTATCAAGACTTGGTGATGTCTCAGGGACATTTATTGGCTTATAGTTCTAATACACGGTTAAAATATCACAAGCAAGAAGAAAAAGTTAATCTTACTGTTTCAGCATTTACATCTAAAAAGGTACGAACTCAAGGTGCTTTGATTTACTATCAATCTCGTAATCTTAAGGGATTAATTAATTATCTTCGTTCTCTGGTTTAGGGTCTCATTTTTTTTCTATTTTTTAATTTATTCTTAATCTTTATTTTATGGTTTAACCATTAAGTTGCTCAATTCAGAGAAAATCAATTATCATTGTCATTGGAATTATTCTTCATGTATATTGCTCTGATGACTTCTTTAGCAACTGATATTATTTTCAAAGAAAAACTTAACCAAGAAATAAACATAGAAATTGATCACATTCATTTATATGTAAAGGATGCAGTTTACTGGAAACAATGGTTTATTAATGTCATGGGGTTTTACTCTATTTATGGTGGAAGTGATGAGCATACCAATACCGAAATTGTCAAAACTGGAAGTCAGAAAAACCAGATTATTTTTGTTATTTCCTCTCCTTTATCTTGCCAAAGTCCAGTTGCTAAATACTTAGAAGTTCATCCTCCTGGTGTTGCGGATGTGGCTTTAAGAGTGAATAATTTAGAAAAAATAGTGGCAAATTATAATCTTTTTGAAACAGGTATTAAGGCAATAATACAAGAAAAGAAATATACTCAAGGTTATTTGAAGTGGAGTGAAATTTATTCTACAAATGGATTAACTCATACTCTTTTTGAAAGAAGAGGTTTTACACCAATTTTACCGAAAAAATGGCTAAAAAAAAGACAAAATAATGGAGTTGATCAAAATCATTTTCTAGAATTAGATCATCTGGTTTTAAATGTCCCAAAAGGAGAGATGGAATCAACTATAAAATGGTATGAGAAAGTTTTAGAATTTGAAAAAAAACAATTCTTTAAAATAGAAACACCACAATCAGGATTATCTTCTCAAGTAATGTTTCATCCAGTAGGAAATATACAATTTCCAATCAATGAACCCATATCTAAGAATTCTCAAATTCAAGAATTCTTAGATATTAATAACGGTTCTGGTATTCAACATATTGCCCTAAGAACTAAGAAAATTGCTGAGGTTACTAAACAATTGCGCAAAAATGGTTTAACTTTTTTAAATGTCCCCAATACTTACTATGAAAATTTAGCTAAAATTAACTTAAACTTAAAGTTTGAACCTGAAGAATGGCAGAAAATTGTTAAAGAAAATATCTTACTAGATGAAGAAGAAATAAACGAAAAAGAATCATGGAATAATAGTCATCCTTTACTACTACAAATATTTACCCAACCGATATTTAAGCAACCCACTTTCTTTTTTGAAATTATTGAAAGAAGACAACAAGCAAAAGGTTTCGGGGAGGGTAATTTTCGGGCATTATTTGAAGCTATTGAAAGGGAACAAAAAAAACGAGGAACCCTAATCTAAAGCCTATAGTTAACAATGAGGTCTTAAAAAATATGAAAACATTCTCTTTGAGATAATTTGTTATCCTAAAATCAGATAATAGTCTTTGTTTCTAGTTATAGAATGCCAACCACAACCACTAAAATTACTCCAGTTACCACCAACCTTAATTCCTTATTCGTTTCTCCAACTCAAGTGATTCAAGGGGAGGGAATTATTTCCCAAGCAGGAGAAGGTATCTCTCGTTTAGGTAAGCGTCCTTTAGTGGTGGGAGGTAAGCAAACACTTGAGCTAATTTCAGACCATTTAAAGCCAATTTTTAAACAATTTAAGTTAACAGCAGGGTTTGATAGCTACGCCCCCGACTGTTCGGAAACTTCCCTAAAAAACCTGACCGAAGCAACCAAAAATCATCAAGCTGACTTGATTATTGGTGTTGGTGGGGGAAAAGCCTTAGATACAGCTAAATTACTTGCTTATCAGCAACAATTACCCATTGTTACTATTCCTACCTCTGGGGCAACTTGCGCCGCTTGGACAGCCCTTTCTAACGTCTATTCTAATCAAGGGGCGTTTCAATACGACGTGCCATTATCCCGTTGTCCTGATTTACTAATTTTAGACTATAAGCTGATTAAAGCTGCCCCAAAACGCACTTTAGTTGCTGGTATTGGAGATGCGATCGCCAAATGGTACGAAGCTTCTGTTAGTAGTGGCCACTCTAAAGCGACTCTTACCATTGCTGCGGTACAACAAGCGAGGGTACTAAGGGATATTCTCTTACAAAAATCTACTGCTGCTTTGGATAAGATAGGAGGAGAAGACTGGCGAGAAGTGGTCAACGCTACCGTCCTCTTAGCTGGAGTCATTGGGGGTTTAGGAGGGGCAAATTGTCGCACTGTAGCGGCACATGCTGTCCATAATGGCTTAACCCATATTCCGGCTGCACACCATGCCTTACACGGGGAAAAAGTGGCTTATGGAATCTTGGTTCAATTACGTCTAGAAGAGATGATACAGGGTAATAAATTAGCCGCTACGTCTCGAAAACAATTGTTAAAATTCTATGAAGAAATTGGCTTACCCAGAAGTTTAGAAGACTTGGGTTTATCTCAAGTAACTTTAGAAGAATTACGTCAGGCCGCCATAGTCACTTGTCATCCTAAGTCTGATATTCATCGTTTACCGTTTAAGGTGTCCCCAGAACAATTATTATCGGCGATGGTATCAACTTTGGTTGAACGTGAATTCGACGAAGGGGGCAAACTGTTGTAACCTAAAATCGGACACGATCCTGAACTACATCAATCGTTGTTGATCTATCGTAGACGGTCTCAAAAATCCAATCTAAGTTCGGTAGAACCTCAAAGGAGAATTCAATGGGTTTACAAAGATACATACGAGAAATTCTTAATTCATTATTGAAATCCTCTGGTTTTGAGATAACAAAAAGCCAATATATATATGAATGGCAGAAATATCCTCAAACTAGTACGAATTCAAGCAACAGACAACTAGAACTTCCAAAAGATGCAGCTAAATATCTGGTAGAAAGCAATCCAAGACTGGCAGAGTTACGAGCTAACTACTCTAATTTTAGTAAAGAAGTCACAGAACCATTGGTCTGGACAGATAGCAAGGTACAACCCAATGATATTTTGTACTTTAGAGGAGACAATGCTTATGTCTGGCAAGTGAGACGTGTCAAAAACATGAACATTTTAACTTATGCTTTGACCACATATTATGTCAAATCAATAGATAAACTTGGATTGCTGGAAAAACTATCAGAAGATAACCTTTTTGGTATCTATACTTTTGAAGTTGACAATAGGTTAGTTTCTCGTGATTTGCTAGATTCAATCCTAGAAATATATTTTCTTGAAAAGCACTTAAATATCTCTGCTTATAAGGAACTGAATATTTTAGATATTGGTGCAGGATATGGAAGATTAGCCTACAGAATGGTGAGTGCTTTACAGAATGTGACACAATATCTTTGCACAGACGCTTTTCCCATTTCGACTTTTATCTCCGAATACTATATTAAATTTCGTGACTTGGGAGATAGAAGCAAAGTTATTCCCCTTAATCAAATTGAACATACTCTACAACAAACAAGTGTAGATATTGCCGTAAATATTCATAGTTTCTCAGAGTGTAAGATATCTGCTATAGAGTGGTGGTTATCTCTTTTGGTAAAACATAAAATTAAAAATTTAATGATTATTCCTAATTCATCTGAATTACGAACGAATGATGGTATTGATTTTGGTGGTATTATTGAGAAGCATGGATACAGACTCATTGCCAAAGAATCCAAATATGGAGACCCAGTCTTACAGAAATATGGAGTAAATCCTGTTTATTACTATCTATTTGAACTAATTATTGATAATTCTAATTAGTAGATGAAACAGTCTAGAAAAATTGTCGTAAACAATCTTTAAGAATGTAATTTACTGTTAGTTTAGGTAAAAAAAGATGAAATGGGAAGAAGTTTGTCAACATAAACAGTTACAAGATTTACCTTTTAAGATTGAATTGAATAAATGGGGACAAATTATAATGAGTCCAGTAAAGATTAAACATTCTTTTTATCAAGGAAGAATTCAACGTTTACTAGAATCTTTATTGAATACAGGTGAAGTAATGCCAGAATGTGCTATTAATACTTCTGATGGGGTTAAAGTTGCTGATGTAGTCTGGTGTTCAGAGGAAAGATTTAATATTATTCAAGATGAAACATCTGCTTCTATTGCACCAGAAATTTGTATAGAAGTTAAATCAGTTGGCAATAGTTTAGATGAATTACAATTTAAGAAAGACTTGTATTTAGAAGCGCAAGCTTTGGAAGTATGGTTATGTAATGAACAGGGAAAAATAAAATTTTATAATCAACAAGGTGAATTAAATAATTCTTTATTAGTTCCTGATTTTCCAAAAGAAATTAAAAAGTAGGAATAAAAAAGTTAAAAATTATTTCTATCTTCTTTATTTTTCCGTGAAAAATAAGTTACCAGCGATCGCTCTTTTCTCAAAAGAAATAGAAGAGATCGCTGGTAAAAAATTACCCTTTCAGGTTATTCTTAGAATAAGCCTAAAGTTAGAGACTCATCAATGGGGAAAGTAGCACCGGCACCTAACCATAAGGTAACAACTGTTCCAAAGAGGAATACAGCAGTTGCAACAGGACGACGGAAAGGGTTTTGGAACTTGTTAACACCTTCGATGAAAGGAACTAACATTAAACCAATAGGAATAGCACCTTGACAAGCAATTCCTAGTAATTTGTTGGGAAGAACCCGTAAAATTTGGAAAACGGGGTATAAATACCATTCAGGTAAGATTTCCAGGGGAGT
>JBFRWO010000389.1:0-9782 GCA_051439625.1 Crocosphaera sp.
TCGATGGGAAAGGCCCCGGAGTCTTCTGCGGTGTTGAAGAAAATAGGAGCTATTTTCCCCCCCAAAATGTAGCCTCCAGCGCGTTTATTGGGGACAAAAGGTATATCATGTCCAATGTGCCATAAAACGGAGTTAATGGCTGATTTACGGGAGGAACCTGTACCCACTACATCGCCAACATAAGCTACAGGATAGCCTTTTTCTTTGAGTCTAGCTATGGTTGCAATACCTTCTGGCATTTTTGACTCTAACATGGCTAAACCATGCAGGGGTATATCGGGACGAGTGGTTGCATGGGGTGCCGGAGATAGGTCATCAGTATTAGTTTCTCCTGGCACTTTAAAAACGGTGACGTTTATGCTTTCAGGAACTTCTGGTTTATTGATGAACCAAGTAGCTTCGGCCCATGCGTCGATGACTTGTTTAGCGTAGGGGTTGCTTTCGGAAAGTTCTAAGACTTCGTTGAATGCGTCAAAGACTAACAGGGTTTTGCTGAGTGCGGTGGCTGCTTCTGAGGCTAAGGTGGTGTCAGAAGATTTGAGCAACTCTACCAATGATTGTACATTATAACCCCCCATCATGGTTCCTAATAATTCTATCGCACCTTGAGGAGAGATGAGGGGGCAGGTTATTTCTTCTTTGGCAACTGCTGTTAAAAACCCTGCTTTTACATAAGCTGCTTCATCCACACCCGGGGGAACTCTATCCCGTAATAACATCAAAAGTTCTTCTTTTTGGTCTTCGGGAGGATGTTTTAAGAGTTCACATAGTTGCGATGTTTGTTCTGCGGTTAAGGGTAAGGGAGGAATACCAAGTTTTGCTCTTTCTGCTGCGTGTTTGTGATAGTTGTCTAACATTCAGTGTCTCCTTTTTACACTAGGTTAACGCTAATTTATTTGCCTCTGTCGTCATTTAGTAATTCTTTTATACCTTTGAGAAGAACTTGACAAAAGTACGACATAGCAACGATCACAGCAACGGCAACTCCACCATATATGAGTGTTGTAGTGATATCTGGTGAAGGAGAGGAACCAGTGGAATTAGATGCAATAGATGTAATTTGATGGTTTTGGTATTTCATTGTAGACTCCTGATTTGGTTTAGGTTATGGAGTCCGAACGTGAAGTAATCGTAAAGAAGAACCGATATATACGTCCAAAAGATGATCGTCTTTGTAACATAGGATATGTAAGAAATGTAATGATGTGGTTCGTCTGTATTATTACGTTCGGACCATGTTTTGTTTTTGTGTATCTAATTTTTAGTTCATAGTGTCTCCTTTTCTTCACATCTACTTAAAATGTTGTGATGAGGAATTTCTAGGGTATCCCTTCTTAGGGTATCAAGTTTATTTACTAATAGTTCTTAGGGTTTTCTTAAGTTTTCTTAGAAGAGGTGTGAGGGTTAATTGATATATTTTGCTAAGTATTATCAAAAAAATGGGTATTTTAAGGTTAATCAACAAATGACTAGGAATCCAAATACACAATGCAAAAGATTATTGGTTTTATTATTATGGGTGGTATTGCTTTTTCGTTTCTACATTCAAGAACTAATATATTAAAACCTAACTGTAACATTAAAGGTAATATTTCAGTTAGTTCAGGCAGAAAAATTTATCATGTTCCTGGTCAAGAAGACTATAAAAACACGATAATTTCACCGGGAAAAGGTGAAAAATATTTTTGTAGCGAAGAAGAAGCAATTAAAGCAGGATGGACTCAAGCACCTAGATAGAATTTATCAGATCGTAGAGTTCAAAGGCCGTTGAATCATACAATATGATGAATAAACGAAACATTAATTAGTAGTGATCGCTTGATAAATTTTAAGCTAAAATAGCTACATCAGTTAAATAATTTTATGTCAGACATCTTTGTTACCATTCGTAACCAAAATGAAAATACCATGACATCGGTTGATGGTGTTATTTTCGTGGCAATATTAAAACAGGATGGTACAATTATCCAACAGAAATCAGTAAATTGGCGTTATGCAGATGCTCAATTTGCTAATCTAGAATCAGGTCAATATACCGTTATTGCTTTTCATCAATCAGTCAATCCTCCAGAAGCACAGCAAAGCGTTACACTATTAGAAGATGAGTTGTTAGAAGTCAGGTTTATTTATTTGGAACCCGAAAGACAATTGCTTCGTATTCAACTTAATCGCTTTCCTTTTGATTTTAATACCTATTAAAGAGATAATTATGATGAGATTAGATGATTCAGAATCTATACAAGCTTATCGTAGCAGAGTGATGATTTATGCTAATGATCTTTGGAGAGAAAAAGATCCTCAAAAAAGAGTCACATTATCCATGTATTTAGCAGATGCTGCTACAACTTTAGCAAGACTGGAAGCAGAAGAAGCTAAAAAAAGTATGATTTCTTAACTCAAAAAATATTGAAAAAGGAAATCTAGATAATAATTTGCGCCTAACATTCTGATAAATAAGAGGATAAGCAAAAGGATTTTTTTGAATCGAACTTAAACTATCATCAACCTTACGAATAAACTCAGAACCCAGTTGATTGACTTGTGTTTCATCCCATTGATAAGCTTCCTCTAAATCTAATTCTGCTTCATCAGAAATCTTAACTTTATACATTATTTTCTATAATTCTTTGCTTAACTTCTTGCCAAGATGAACCTTGATTTTTAATATTATCATAAGACGCTAATCGTCTATCTAACTCTTGTTTTTGAGACTCAGTTAAAGGAACTTGAGTATCATCAATAATAATACTATCCCAAACATCTGAGATTAATTCAAGTTTTTCGGGAATAGTAAGAGAAGAAATTTGTTCAGATAGTATTTTGTTCATGGACTCATTAAAAGGGAGCATCCCATTTTTGTAAGTAAATCTCTCAAAGCAACATTATATAAGGGTTTCAGCCATCCTAAATCGGCTAATTTGCAAAATTGGGATGCTCCCCATTAAAATGTATTTTCAATCCCATTCTAGTTTAACAAAAAAAATATTATCAGGTAGCGATCTCAATCTAAGATATCAGCTTTACGGTGCGCTTGATAAATTTTAAGCTAGAATAGTGATTAAGATTTGATTCTACTATGCCTAAAAAAATTAGAGAGTTAAAACGCTTGCTAAAAAAAGCAGGTTTTGTGTATCGTTCTGCTAAAGGGAGTCATAGTCGCTGGTATCATCCTCTTTTGCCAGAATATCCTATTACCATAGCAGGAAAAGATGGAGATGATGCTAAACGTTATCTAGAAAAGCAAGTCGAAGAAACACTCATTAAATTAAAAGAAATTCAAAATAAGGAGTCTTAATGATGAAATCACCTTATACTATTGTTATTCTTTGGTCAGATGAAGATCAATGTTATTTAGTCCATTTACCAGAGTTTCCTACCCAGAAGTTTCATACTCATGGAGATAGTTATGAAGAAGCATTAAAAAATGCTCAAGAAGTCTTAGAATTACTGATAGAAGAATACAAAGAAGATGGTAAAAGTTTACCTCAACCTTTATCAGTTAATGAACAATCATTGACTAAGATAAGATAAAGAATTAATAAAAGTGAGGAATTTTTATCCCTTGTAATTAAATTTTCCAATAATTGATTAAAATTTTTTACGCCTATTTCTTGGATATAGTAGGGTTCAGTGGCCGTTGAACCCTACTATATGAGAAATAAACCAGGTATTGATGTAGTATAATAAAAGTATATGTTAGTCAATTTATTTAACTATGTCTCAAACAAAAATAAACCCTACTATCACTGAATCTAACAATCAGACGAATGACTGGAAAAATTTAATGAAAGATATTAAACATCCTAGCTCAGAAATAGAACAGCAAAGAGAAGAAAAATTAAGCAAATTGTTAACAGAATGGGAAACAGAAGACTTACAAGAACAACAAGAAACTTGGGAATTGATACAACAAGTAATTAATGAAGATAAAATTAGTATTTAGTTCTTTTTTCAATGAGTAAAGTTATTTTTCTTGATTCTGCTATTATAGGAATGGTAACAAACCCAAAAGCAACACCTAATAATTTAGAATGTCGCTATTGGTTAGAATCATTACAACAGAAAAGATACATATGCACGAGATTGGAAATTAATTCAATAATAATATTTATGTTAACATTAAATTGAATGTAAATTTAGTTACTCAACAAATCCAATGATTAATTTAAGTACCGATATTCAATCATTATCAACATTTAAACGAAATACTAACGAACTGATTTCCCAACTATAAGAATTATATAATCCTCAACAATATAAAATAACCCATAAGGAAATCTAGATAATAATTTGCGCCTAACATTCCGACAAATAAGAGGATAAGCAAAAGGATTTTTTTCAATCGAACTTAAACTATCATCAACCTTACGAATAAACTCAGAACCCAGTTGATTGACTTTTGTTTTATACCATTAATAAGCCTCCTGTAAATCTAATTCTGCTTCATCAGAAATCTTAACTTTATACATTGTTTTCTATTTTGAAACTATTCTACTTTGGAAAAAATGATAACTTTTATAGTAGATATGGGCATTATAATTCTGATAACTGAATTTAATCAAGCATAAAGATACTATGAAAAAAGTAGTTAGTTTATCCGTTGCAGGTTTAGTTGGTTGTTTATCTATTATTTTGCAATCACAAAATAACTCTATTTTAGCTGCATCATCAACTATTCCCCCAAATCCTAAATGTAATATTAAAGGGAATATTTCAATTAGCACAGGAAGAAGAATTTATCATGTTCCTGGTCAACGAGACTATGAAAACACGGTAATAACAACAGAAAAAGGTGAAAGATGGTTTTGTAGTGAACAAGAAGCAATTGAAGCAGGATGGACTAAAGCACCTCGTTAAATTTTAGAAAAATGTTTAGAAGTTAACCTCTGTTAACTTCTACTCTATAGTAAATAAATCAAGCATTAATTAGTTAGCAATCGCCTATTGATAGTTATCTACTAAATTCGTTTTTTCCATTGTTTAGGATCGCGTTTAACATGAAAACAAGCAACAATAAGAATTATATAATCCTCAACAAGATAAAATAACCCATAGGGAAATCTAGATAACAATTCCCCACAGCACTTTTAGTGCAAAATGTCAAGGGCAGAAAGAGTAGATAATAGAATCCGTTCCTCTTCTAGTTAGCAGTTAATAAAGTAGTCGACCCTTCATAACCCACTAAGACCTGTATAATCGAGGTATTTAGCCCAAAATTTTCAACATAACATTTCTTTAAGCAGTATTAAATAGTATAATGATGAGCATTAAGAAAAATTAAGTTTTTTCATCATTTTCTCACACTACTTATAATAAGGAGATTCGAGACTGAATGCAGCAACCAATGACTGTCAATAGGCCAGAACCCAAAGTGGTCGACCTTCCGTTTAGCTTAAAAGATGTTAAAGAGGCCATTCCTCCCCATTGTTTTGAGTCCTCTGCTATAAGATCATTAGCTTATTTTTTTTGGGATATTTTTGTAATATCTGTTCTTTATGTTATCGCTGATTATTTAGATTCTTGGTTCTTTTGGCCTATTTTTTGGGTCATGCAAGGAACTATGTTTTGGGCGTTATTTGTGGTAGGACATGATTGTGGCCATGGTTCTTTTTCTCGCTACAAATGGTTAAATAATCTGATTGGTCATTTGTCCCATACTCCCATTTTAGTACCGTTTCATGGTTGGCGCATTAGTCATCGCACACATCATAAAAATACAGGTAATATTGACACGGACGAAAGTTGGTATCCTGTTACAGAGTCCAAATATAATGAGATGGACTGGTTAGAAAAATTTGCCCGTTTTAAACTGGTTTTATTTCTCTATCCTCTTTATTTATTTAAGCGTTCTCCAGGCAGAAAAGGAACTCATTTTAACCCCAAAAGTGATCTATTTCGTCCCTCTGAAAAATGGGATGTTTTAACTAGCACAATTTCCTGTGCTTTAATGGTAGCTTTCTTAGGCGTTTTAACCTATCAATTTGGCTTTTTGTGGTTACTTAAATATTATTTGGGTCCCTATATTGTTTTTGTAGTTTGGTTAGATTTAGTGACCTTTTTACACCATACTGATCCCGATGTTCCTTGGTATCGAGGTAAAGATTGGTACTTTTTAAAAGGGGCTTTATCTACAGTTGATCATGATTACGGATTCATCAATAATATCCATCATAATATCGGAACCCATGTGGCTCATCATATCTTTTTAACCATGCCCCATTATCATCTGAAAACGGCAACAGAAGCTATTAAACCTGTTTTAGGTGAGTATTATCGTAAGTCAGATTATTCCATTTTAGAAGCGTTTATTCGGGGTTACAATATTTGTCATGTGGTTCCCGATGAAGGTGGTAAAGTTTACTGTGAACCCAGAGAATTGTAAATAACTATAACAACGTTTTAGCTATTTACAAAATCAAAAAAGAGGGAAGATATTTCTTGAAATATCTTCCCCTAAATATTATTAAACTTATAAGAATATTATCTAATTATTTTTCATTCATGTCAGCCTCAATTAATGCAGAAGATATCATTGTAGTGTACTTTTGCCTTGCTTTTTCAATCTGGTCTTTCTGAATAACTAATCCATAAGAAGTTAGAAAAAACAGCTTATCAGCATATTTTTTGCTCTGGTCACCATAGTCGTCTTCTAAAGTTTCAATCTCTTCAACATTTAACATGAATTTAGAGAGAATATCGGCAATCTCTTGATATAGAGTAAACCATTCTTCCCCCTTTTTTTCTTGACAAACTTTTTTGATAGGGTTCCCATAAATTTCGTCAAAAAATACAAATTCATCGGAACAATTGTCCTCATCCAAATCTGTTAACCACTCAGGATAAATATCATAAACCCATGAGGGTAACTCTCCCAGAGAATAATAATGGATGAAGTAATAGTAATCTATAATTACTTCTTCAGTTAAGTAATCTCTGATAAAATCTTTTTGCTTCAACAGGACTAAATCATATTGCCTTTCTGTTCTTAACGGTTTATCCGTTAGCCTCTTTTTTCCGAAAGTTGGATCTAATTTTTTCCGCCTTTTTGCCTCGCCCATTTGTTTTTCCTTCAAAAAAGTAAATGATGATTTTGTTTGTTACGCTTGATAGTTTGAGAAAAGCAGGTGTTTTTACTTTTTAAGCATATCACTTGACGGTAGATTGGATTTGGGGTAGTAATGAGTGACAGCTAAAGAAAACATAAATTTAAAGGGTAATGAAGCTTGAAATTGGAGGGATACCATAAAATTGAGGAAACTATATTAATGAGATCAGCAATACCTGCTGACCCCTAATGAAAGCAAAATATGGTACAACTCTCCTTAAAACCAGAATCAACAACCCCTCAACCCTTGGTAGAAACCGTCACCCTTGATGTCCAAGGAATGAAATGTGCAGGTTGTGTCAAAGCAGTGGAAAGACAACTAACACAACAGTCCGGCGTGATTTCAGCTTGCGTTAATCTAATTACAGAAGTAGCGGTGATTAACTACGAACCCCAAACTGTTAAAGCAGAAATTTTAGCCGAAAAATTAACAAAAATTGGCTTTTCTTCCGATATTCGCACCTCTCAAACCCTCACCCCTCAACAAATCCATCTTAACCAAAGTCAACGACGGGAAGCAGAAGCGAGACAACAAAGAAATAATCTCATTACTGCCGCAATTTTACTAATATTTTCAGCCCTCGGCCATTTAGAACACTTTGGGGGTCCAACCCTTCCCCTAATCAGTAGTTTATGGTTTCATTGGGGACTAGCTACCATGGCCCTACTCATTCCCGGTCGAGAAATTATCATAGATGGTTGGCGAGGACTTTCCCACGGTATGGCTAACATGAATACCTTAGTCGGTTTAGGAACCATCAGTGCTTACTTAACCAGCAGTGTAGCCTTTCTTGTCCCTAGTTTGGGTTGGGAATGCTTTTTTGATGAACCGGTGATGTTATTAGGCTTTATTCTCCTGGGTCGTACCCTCGAAAAACAAGCCAGAAACCGCGCTTCCTCAGCCCTAGAAGCCTTAATCGCCCTACAACCATCCCTAGCTAGGTTAGTCGGTGATCCCTTCTCTGATGATAGTTCTAGCATCGAAATTCCCGTAGAACAAGTAAGAGTAGGAGAATACGTCAAAATCTTACCAGGGGAAAAAATACCAGTTGACGGAGAGATTATTACAGGAAAAACAGCCATAGATGAATCCTTGGTAACAGGAGAATCATTACCCATAGCCAAAAACCCAGGAGATCGAGCGATCGCAGGAACCCTGAATCATTCTGGAGTAATTACCCTCAAAACCACAGAAGTTGGGGCAGATACCACCTTAGCTAAGATTATCGCTTCTGTAGAAACGGCACAAACCCGTAAGGCCCCCATTCAACAGTTAGCCGATACAGTAGCAGGTTATTTCGCCTACGGGGTGATGGTTTTAGCCTCATTAACCTTTCTTTTCTGGTATCTTTTGGGAACACATTGGTATCCCCAAGTATTGAGCCTCAATTCTATGGGAATGTCAACCTCACCTCTATTACTGAGTTTGAAACTAGCGATCGCAGTGTTGGTGATAGCTTGTCCTTGTGCCTTGGGTTTAGCTACTCCCACCGCTATTTTAGTGGGAACCAGCATCGGATCGGAAAGGGGACTATTAATTAAAGGGGGAGATGTCTTAGAAAAAGTTCATCAACTGGAAGGGGTAATCTTCGACAAAACAGGAACCCTTACCGTTGGCCATCCCACTGTCACCGATTGTATTTCCTGGGGAGAAATGGAGACGCAAGCTTTACTACAACTAGCAGCAACCGTAGAAAGTGGCACCAATCACCCTCTGGGATTAGCTATCCTGGAAAAAGCCCAACAAGAAGAATTATCCTTACTATCTGCTATAGATTTTCACACAGAAGCCGGATCGGGGGTAGAAGCGATGGTTGAGGGTGAAAAAGTTTGGTTAGGTAATCAAAGATGGTTACAGGAAAAAGGTTTGCTCGTAGATGAGGAACAAAAAACCGTTATCAGTGCCTTAAACCAAGCAGGTAAAACTGTGGTTTATTTAGGGGTAGAAGGCTCAATACAAGGGGTTTTAGCCCTGAAAGACAAGTTAAGACCTGATGCCCAGAAAACCGTCTCAGAATTGCAAAAACGGGGCTTAGAAGTAATCTTGTTGACAGGGGATCACCCCCAAGTTGCTCAAGCTATTGCTAGTCAAGTGGGTATTACTCAAGTATTGGCCGAAATTCCTCCCAGTGGCAAAGCTGCCGTAGTTGAGAAGTTACAAGAAAGCAAAAAAGTGGCTATGGTAGGAGATGGTATCAACGACGCACCGGCCTTGGCCCAAGCGGATCTCGGCATCTCTTTACAAGGTGCAACCGAAGTGGCCATGGAAACCGCCGATATTGTTCTGATGAGCGATCAACTTTGGGATGTGATCACAGCTATGGATCTCAGTTTAGGGACATTTAGGAAAATTCGGCAAAATCTAATCTGGGCTTTAGGTTATAATACACTTGCTATACCTATGGCTGCTGGAATTTTACTACCTAGTTTAGGCTTAATGCTAAGTCCAGCAATGGCCGCAGGATTCATGGCCTTTAGTTCGGTGACAGTGGTGACCAATTCTTTATTACTTCGTTATCGAAAATTTGGGTTGATCCAAAGCACTATAGTTTAAACTTGGTTTAGCGATGGCTGAAAAATCCGTACTCCCCCAACGAGAACATTTCTTGATTGTCGAGGATGATAAAGGCAGACAAGAAATATTCCTGCGAGAACCCAGGTACACTGTGGGGCGATC
>JBFRWO010000390.1:0-4459 GCA_051439625.1 Crocosphaera sp.
TGAGTCCCATAAACATTCAACAGAAATATTATCCCCACTGTTCCTGAATTAGATTTCCGTGCTTATTTTATAGTTTATGAGTAATACTTTATGGGTAGATTCTCGTCACGTTTTATTTAGCGGAGAAATATAGTGAGCAGGTCAAAATTTGATTTAAAAGCCCGTTTGACGAAAAGGAAATGGAAAAAACGATTTAAGCTGCTTTTGTTAGCCTTAATTGGTTTTATCTTTGGCAGTTTAGCTTTCAATGTTTTGGTGAGATTACCTGTTAACGCCAATCACACGGTGGACGGGATTTTAGTTTTGGGTGGGAGCATTCGACGGGAAATCTATGCTGCTCAAATTGCTTCTGAGTATCAAGATGTTCCTCTTATTGTTTCCCAAGGCTCAAAACCCCCTTGTATTAAGCTGATTTTCCAACAGGAACAAACGCGTATGGATAATGTTTGGGTTGAGCAATGCGCTTATTCAACTTTTGATAATTTTTTCTTTTGCGTCCCCTTGCTACAAAAACATCGGGTTCATAAAGCAAAAGTGATCACCTCACAAAGCCATCTCCCCAGGGCTAAACTTTTAGCACAAATTCATCTAGGGGCTAGAGGTATTGCGGTTGAAGTTGATACTCCCAATGAAAAGGGTGTTCCTGGTAATAACGAATCGGATTTAAAAACGTTTTTAGATGTTACTCGTAGTTTGATGTGGGCGGTTGTTAGTCAATTTATACAACCTCCTTGTTCCCAGGTAACTCCCTTAGAAGCGGTTGACCTTTCTCAGTGGTATGAGGAAGGATTTGAATGCGAACATAAGGGGGGAATTTAGAATTGATTTTTCTCATCCTAATGCTTCTAACATTGCATCCTCTTTGCTATTGGTCTGACTAAAGGGGGTTTCCCTTTCAAACTTCATGTGGATAGAACGGGTTTGTTGTCCATCGGCGGCGATCGCTACGATGGGATAATCTATGATGCCATCTTGGAATGACATTTGAAAGCGGAACGTTCCATCAGGATTGAGTTTAACAGGATTACCGTCTACCAAAACCGTGGCATCTGGTTCGGTGGCACCATAAACAATCAATTCAGCATCAGCCATTAACCAAAACTTCCGAGAAGGAACCAACTCTTGTGAGCCAAAACCAATACCAGACAAGGTTTGACCCGATGGACTAGAAACACTCCATATTCCCATCTCAGAGGCAAAGACAACGGACTCTGTGGACGAACCTGTGAGCGATCCACCTAAATGTTGTAAAGAGGCAAAGCTGGATCTGGCAACTCGGGCGGCCTCTGCTACTTGTTCGCTGACGGCAAATCGTTTTTGAACGGGGTTCGGAGGTAGTGACGGTTCAACAAAATTGTCTTCTATTTCGTCGTCCCAATTGACGGTAGTAAAAATATCTTCTATCCAGTCGGAAGGATAAAGGGCTGGAATATGGATCTCAGCAGAACGGGCCAGAACTAACCAACTACCATCAATACTACGGTAGCCAATGTCAACAACGTAGTCACGATCGCTAAGGGGAATGGGGATATACCATTCTTGGGTGACATCGTCACAAATATATTCTTGTACACTATGGGGACTCTGATAGTTGAGGTCAATATCGCTGACATCATAGATCCGTAGGGCTAATTGTTCACCCCCTTGGGCTTTTAAGGCTTCTTTGGATTTTTGGGAAACATTCCAATAAGCATAAGCCCACTGAGGATCGCGGGGTAAAAGAACAATGCGATTTCTGTGGTAATCTTTCCAAACGTCTTGGCGTTGGGGTTTAATCTGGGTTTTCTTGGGGCTGATGTTATTTTTTTGTCCTACCTCAAACTTAGAAGCTTCTACTTTTTGGGCTTCTTGAATGCTGGAGTCGATCTTAATTTTCGGCTCAGTTTCGATTATTTGGGGCGTTTGTGATTGTATTGCTTGCTTAATGGCAACTAGGAGTTGCGCTTTACGCATTCGGCTATAACGGGAGATGTTATATTCGCTGGCTACTTTTCGTAGCTGCCGTAAGGTCATCTCTTCTAGTGGGGGGTGGCTTTCTGTTGCCATGAGATCACTCTCCGATTTTTTTACGGTTAACTGCTCCTGGCATTGGGTCATGAGTCCTTTCCATAAGTGCTTACGGGAGACTTCATGGCTCTGAGGATTTGTATTGAGGACTTAATTGTTTATATTATGTAACAAAACATAAGTCTTGATGGTCAAGGGGTCACTCCAGGAATTTATCAGAAATTTACGCATTAATCACTTTTCGGGGATCAATATGTTATGAATCTCTGACATTTCACCTTTCCATTTTAGTTCCTACTGGTATAGATTGGGTTTTCAGGATTGAGATTTCTCTTCATGGGTTATCTCTTTAGGAATCTGAAATGGGCAAGGTAAACCAAAATTTGGCCCCTTGACCTGGTTCTGTGACTACCCCAATTTCTCCACCATGAGCTTCAATGATTTGACGGCAAAGATACAATCCCAATCCTAGTCCTAAAGTTTTTCTGGCTTTTCCTCCTCTGTTATACCTTTCAAATAAAGTTTCTGCTAGTTTAGGGTTAATCCCTATTCCATTATCTTTTAGGCTACAGCGAATTTTTTGAGGTTTTAAGTCCTGTTTTTCTGTTACTATTATATCTACTTTGAGAGTTAATTGGATGCCTGGTTGATTATGTTTCAAAGCATTGGCCATCAAATTTTCTAGAACTCGCCACAAGCGATCGCTATCTGCTTGTACCATTGGTACATTTTGGGGGACTTCTAGGAACAATCGAGCTTTGTTTTCTTGTAACATTGGTTGCCATTCTGTGGCCAATTGTTGACTTAATTTTGCTAAATTTAAGGGTTTTGTGTCTAGGTTAATACCCCCTATGTCAAATTGTTGACTTTCTACTAAAGAATTAATTAGATTTAGTTGGCGATCGCAACTTTTGGCCATTTGTTCTAAAACTTTTCTAGAAATTTCTAAGGAATCTTGTTCTTGCTGCAAAAAATTTTTCAAAATTAGAGAAAAGCCAATAACAGGATTTCTTAAATCATGGGAAACGGCGTGTAGATAAACTTTTAATGTTTGTTCTGTTTTTTCTCTTTCTGTTATTTCTTGTTGTAGTCTTTTTTTCTGTCGTTGTATGGTTAATTGATTTTCAATTCTGGCTATAACTTCTTCTGCTTGAAATGGTTTACTAATATAGTCTACTCCTCCTACATCGAAGGCTTTAACCTTATCTAAAACATCGTCTAAAGCACTAATAAAAATGACGGGAATATCTTTTGTTTTAGGATCTTCTTTTAGTTTTTTACAAACTTCATAGCCATTGATTGATGGCATATTAATATCCAATAAAATCAAATCTGGAGGAACTTGATAAATGGTATTTAAAGCGGTTTTTCCATTGAGGGCTTTGCGAACTTTATAACCTTGTTCTGATAACATGACTGAGAGTAAGCGCAGGTTATCCGGGGTATCATCGACAACTAAAATATTACTAGAATCGGAGGTCATGGGGCAATTAATAATTAATAATTAATAATTAATAATTAAGAACTAGGTAATAATTGAATTCTAAATTCTAAATTCTTAATTCTACACTTACATCATAGTTTGAGTTAGTTCGATCACAGGATCAAAGAGGAAATTTTCGGACCATTCTCGAAGGGCGATCGCTAGAGGTTGACTATGGGGTGGTATTTCCTCGATTAATTCTAAGATGCCATCATCACTACATTCTAAGGCAGCTTGATGGAGTGAGTTAATCCATTGAGGTGGCATTTTCTCTAAAAGCGATTGTAATTGATGTCTGGTTTGTGGGGTTGCTTGTTGGTTGGGTTGAGAGGAAAATTTTTGCTCGTCTAAGTCTTCATAAACATAGTTAACCCCGAGATGTTGAGCGATTTTTTCCCATAAAACTTCTTCTCGGAAAGGTTTACGCATAAAATCATCACATCCTGCGGATAAGACTAAATTTCGTTCTTCTTCAAAGGCACTGGCTGTTAAAGCAATAATAACGGTTTCTTGTCCTTTGGGGTTTGCTTTGATGCGTTGAGTCGCTTTATAACCGTCCATGATGGGCATTCTCATATCCATCCAAATTAAATGGGGTTGCCAACTTTTCCAAATGTCTAAGGCTTCTTGTCCATTACTTGCTTGACGAACATTAAAGCCCATTGATGATAATAACTTAACTAATAAAATACGACTTTCAAGACGATCATCGACGGCCAAAATACGATAGTTGGGTTGGCCGGGAACTAAACCAATAATGCGGCGAGGGGATTTATTGATTTTAATAGCATTAGCATCAACGATGTTTGCTTTAATAGTAAATGTGAATAAGCTACCTCGGTCTAATATACTACTAACGCTAATTTCTCCTCCCATTAATTGCACAAATTTTTGACTAATGGGCAAACCTAAACCTGTTCCTTCATTGGAGTTACGGCCTGTTTCTGTTTGTCCGAAGGCTTCAAAGAG
>JBFRWO010000391.1:0-26990 GCA_051439625.1 Crocosphaera sp.
GGACTTCCCCAAGAATTACCCCCCAATAGCGATAATTTTGTCGGTAAAGTGAAAATTCCCCGTGCGTTGGTCAATGACAGCCAAACCCTATCCTTCAATTTAACAGATTATCCCGATCAAAAATTACAGTTGAATATCGCTCAAATTCCTGTTATTCAATAAATATTGGTGATTATCACACCGCAAATATGACTACCCAAGCTATCTTGATACGGGCTTTATCAATTCTCTTATTGATAGCCATTAACGCCTTTTTTGTAACAGCAGAATTTGCTATGGTTTCAGTGAGGCGATCGCGCGTTAGTCAATTAGTCAAAGCAGGGGATATTCAAGCACAAACCGTACAATCTCTGCAACGTAGCCTCGATCGCCTTCTGTCTACCACTCAATTAGGCATTACCCTTTCTAGTTTAGCTTTGGGTTGGATCGGCGAAAGTACCATAGCTAGACTGGTGTTGGAAATTTTAGGAAAATTACCTTTATCTGAGGTTCTCCGCAACAGTTTAGCCCACAGTATTGCTATTCCTCTGGCTTTTTTGGCCTTAGCCTATTTACAAATCGTTTTAGGGGAATTATGCCCAAAATCAGTGGCTTTGATTTACTCTGAACAACTGGCCCGTTTTTTGGGTCCGTCTATCGGTGTCATTGCTCAAGTTTTTAACCCCTTTATCTGGATTTTAAACCAGTCTACCCGTTATTTGTTGCGCAGTGTTGGCATTAAATACAACACAAATGGCCGTTATAGTCAGCTTACACCAGAAGAATTACAGTTAATTATTGCGACGGAAGGAGAATCAGCAGGTTTAGAGGCACAAGAACGGGAATTACTGAAAAATATCTTTGAATTTGGCGCAGTTACTACTGTAGAAGTAATGGTTCCCCGGACTCAGTTAGTGGCGATCGCAGAAACGGCTACTTTTGAGGAGTTGTTAAAGGAAGTCACAGAAACGGGACATTCTCGTTATCCGGTAAAAGGAGACTCCCTCGATGATATTGTAGGCATTATTGATTTTAAAGATTTGGCAGAACCTTTAAGTCAAGGGGAGTTGACCCCAACCGCTTTTATTGAATCTTGGATCAAACCAGTTAAGTTTGTTTCTGAGTCCATGGCCTTAGATGAATTATTAGCTTTGATGCAGCGATCGCAGTTAAAAATGGTGATGGTAGTTGATGAGTTTGGGGGAACATCAGGACTGATTACCATACAAGATGTAATTGGGGAAATTTTAGGGAATGATGCAGAAGGAATTATCGAAGAAGAAGATACCTTAAAAATGATTGATGAACATAATTTTTTGATAGAAGCGCAACTAAATGTTGAAGAATTAAATGATGTTTTAGGGTTAGATTTACCTGTAACGGATGAGTATCAAACTTTGGGAGGATTTTTATTATATCAGTGGCAAAAAATACCCAGCGAAGGAGAAAGTTTGAAGTATGAAAATTTATCTTTTACTATTATAGAGTCCCAAGGACCACGCTTGCTACAAATTCATCTCAGGCGACAACCTCCTCCCATTATTGAACCTTCAGAAAATAAGATTGAAACTTTACAAAATTCTAATGATAGTAATAGTGAAACTGATAATAAATAATTTCTCTAATTGTCATTCCGAAGTACGAGAAATCTTCTTAAGAATACAAACAAAAATATGACCAAGATTGATGAATATCTAAAACTTGAAAAATTACTTTATTAAGGTAGCGTTGATATGGCTGAGTAAGATAAGCTAGTAGAGTATAATATAGCTTTATTACAGGGCAAACTGGAATATCGCGGCGAATTCGTACTGTTTGGATTGTACGATTTAATGAAGATGTAGCCAGATTTGTGACCGCAGTACCGGATCGCTTGGGAGGATGATAATCATGAACTATAGACTTTTTGATTCAGTCAAATTAAAAGAAGCAATTTCCTTAACCGATGGAGGAATTGCTGGAGTGGGAACCTTTGGAGCAATTGTTGAAATATTTAACGAAGGCGAAGCTTATCTAGTAGAGTTATTTGGCCAATGGGTTAAGTATGACGAGGAGGAAAATTTTGTGCCGGCTTCTCCTCTTGATGAGGGCAGTTTCATGGAAACTATTGGAGTCGAGACAGTTTATCCCCACCAATTAGAATTAGTTCAAAGAGCTTCAGAAACCGTTATCTTATGACTGATAAAAACATTAGTATCAATGACTAATCTTAATTTATTCATCCTCTAACAATTCCTCTAAAATCTCAGGAGTTAAGCCCCTTGCTTGTGCATTTTTACCAATCTTTTCCATGATTTCAATTAAACTTAAATTTTGCCATTTATCATCTAAAAAAGCTGCAACAAGGTAACTTACTTCTTGCTTTGTTTGTTCATCAGCTTTATCATAAGCCTGTCTTGTACTATCCTCAACATTAATTGTAATGGATTGCATAAAACCTAGATTTTTTGTTAATTCTCTGCTAAGTGTTATTATAGCAAAATTATCAATTTTTAGAAACCGTACTATTCCCACTAATCCCACCATAGTCTCTCCAGTAGTTATGGTAATAAGAAAAAATTATACTTGGTAGGGTAATTTAGACTCAGGTTTTATTTTGATATAATAAAAAAATGTTGTGAATTTTAGTCAATTTTAATGGATAAATTTAATTATACAGACATTAAAGAAAACTTACCAGAAGTCATGGAAAAAGTTTGTCATGACCATCAACCAATTATGATTACTAGAGACAATAATCCTGCTGTTGTTTTAATGTCTTTAGCTGATTATACTGCTTATGAAGAAACCCTTTGTTTACTCAAAAGTTCTAAAAATGCTCAACGTTTACGAGAATCTATTGCTGAATTAGAATCAGGAAAAGGTACGGAGAGGGAGTTATTAGATTGAAACTTATTTTTTCAGAAAACGCATGGAAAGATTATTTGTATTGGCAAAAAGCAGACAAAAAGATTCTGAAGCGGATTAACCTTTTAATCGAAGAAATTAAACGTTCACCCTTTACAGGAATAGGCAAACCTGAAGCATTAAAGTATGATTGATCCGGCTATTGGTCAAGAAGAATTAATGAAGAACACCGAATTATTTATAAAGTTCAAGATGACGCAATTTTTTTATCTCAACTAAGATACCATTATTAAAAATAACAACAAGGAATCGTTTTAACGAACAAAGGTTCCTCTAAACTACTACCATAACCCTCAACTTTGATAGTAGAATTTTCTTCATCAGGAATAATAACCACTTGCCATTTATCCGTCGCTTTATTGAGAGTATAAGGAATAGTCACAGGTTTCATTCTTGCTTCTCTATATTGTTCTTCTTCACCAGGAACTAACACTTGAGACGCATTCAAAGAATCAACGGCTTTTTCTGCTGCTGTGGTAGGAGTCCATTGAACATATCCTGAATCTCCCATTGCACCTAACGTCATTTCTACGGATAAAACAGCCCTTTCTAAATGTAACTTTTTCGGTGAAACTTCCTGAGTTTTCTCCGATGAATTTCCACAAGCAACACAAAAATATACAGAAACTAGAGTTAAAGAAATGTAAAAAGATAGGGGTTTAATCATCATAACAAGAATGAATCAACGCTTTCTATGCTTAACATTCCCAAAATTGATAAAAAACTATAGCATTGCCAATTATGCTTAGAACGTTAAAGAGATTCCTCCTACCTCGGAATGACAGTTATATAGGTTATTTGAGCGTCAATTAAAGACTGTAACAAGTTGAACCAAGACTTAATATTTCTAGTTCTAATACTTCTGTTGTTGTTTGTACCAGTCTTCCTAAAAAACCTTATCTTAGGATAACATGAGTTAAAAATCGAAGAAACTAAAAAGATATTAACTAATCTTTAATTAAACACAAAATATACTTTTTTGGGGCTAATTATTGTTAAAATAAAAATATTCAACTCAAAAAAATAAGCTAATGAATGATAATCTAAATCTAAGTAATTTATCAACTATTCCCATTGCACCAGAAGGGTTTAAATCGGGATTTGTAGGAATAATAGGCCGTCCTAACGTGGGGAAATCAACCCTAATGAATCAATTAATCGGACAAAAAATAGCAATTACTTCCCCCGTTTCCCAAACCACTCGCAACAGACTACGAGGAATTTTAACCACAGAAAAAGCCCAAATTATCTTTGTAGATACTCCAGGAATACATAAACCCCATCATAGTTTAGGAAAAATTATCGTTAAAAACGCCAAAACAGCTATTAATTCCGTTGATATTATTTTATTAGTAGTAGATAGTTCCGTAAAATCAGGAGGAGGCGATCGCTATATAATTGATCTCCTCAAAACCATTAATCAACCCATTATTTTAGGACTCAATAAACAAGATCAACAGCCAGAAGACTATCAAGAAATAGATGAAAGTTACGCCAGTTTAATTCAAGATTATAATTGGCCAATAATAAAATTTTCCGCACTCACAGGAGATGGCTTAGAAACCCTGCAAAATAGTTTAATTGAACAACTAGATCCAGGACCTTATTATTATCCCCCCGATCTAATTACCGATCAACCCGAAAGATTTATTATGGGAGAATTAATCAGAGAACAAATATTACAAATGACCCGCCAAGAAATTCCCCATTCTGTTGCCATTGCCATCGAAAAAGTAGAAGAAACCCCAAAAATAACCAAAATTTTTGCTGCAATTAACGTTGAAAGAAACTCCCAAAAAGGAATTATTATTGGACAAAAAGGTAGTATGCTCAAAGCCATCGGTACTGCTGCCAGAGAACAAATTAAAAAATTAATTGCAGGAGAAGTCTATTTAAAACTTTTTGTCAAAGTTGAACCCCAGTGGAGACAGTCTAACCTCCGTCTAGCAGAATTTGGTTATCGAGTCGAAGAGTAATTTTCCAAAAAGATTCCCCGACATTATAATTTTTGGCAAAACACTGGGTACTCTAAAGCCAAGAGGCACTCATCCCCAGCTGATAGGACCCAGTCATGAACAGTCGTTACTCTAACCCAGATCAATTTACCGAAGAATCTTTTGACGAAGATATTGCCCAACTCTTTGATGACTTGGGGCAGGACTCAGGTTTTCTAGAATCTGAGCAACAATTAGACGAATTAGTCGATTTATTTGAAAAAGACTTATCAGCCACCTCATGGGACGAAGAATCTAACCCTGTGAGGAAAAGCCCCAGCTTATCCTCTTTGCCATCGGATGAGGAAATTAATGAGCTTTTTAATGATGATATAACCTGGGAAGACGATCACGATCGCGACGATGAGACATCAGAAGCAGAACTGGTTAACCTATTAGAAGAAGTCTCAGAACCATGGGAAACACCTCTTCCCCAAAAAGACAGCGATGAGGAATTTTTTGATGATTTAACCTCCGTGTTTGAGGAATTTGGCCAAGACGATGAGATGAAACAGTTGCAAAAACTCATCGGTACAAACGAATCTCAGCAGAAAACCCCTGCCGTCATTTCCTCTGTGTATCCGCCCTTAGAAACCCTAGAACAATTTCTAGCACAACCTGCAACCGAAGCAGTTTTAGACGAGACCACCGTTGCCGAATTAGCAGCCTTAATCGCTGCCCCTGCTAAGATTGAAGAAGAGGAGATCGCTTCTGCATCACCGGCCACTTTCTCTGAAGTTACCGCCGTTTCCCAAGAGGCAGATCCAGACGGAGAGGATGATTTTAAAGACCTTGAAGACCTCCTTAAACAAGCCGATCGCACCATGGGAGGGTCTCCTACTATTCTGCCATCCCCAGGAAAACGCCTTGCTGGAGCATCTGCGGCCCGAGTCACCAAGACAAAAGCCTTTGAACAAACCATGCGGGTTCCCATCAAACAACTGGATAACCTCAGTAACTTGATCGGGGAATTAGTCGTTAAACGCAACAGTTTAGAACAGGATCAAGAAAGACTCAGACAATTTTTAGATAACCTCCTTAACCAAGTCCATAACCTCAGTGACGTGGGAGGACGAATGCAAGATTTATACGAACGAACCCTACTGGAAGGAGCTTTATTAGCAACTCGGGGTCAAGGCCGTAGTGGATCGCCAGATATCTTAGGATTGAAAAATAATAACCAGAATAACGGAGTTAAGCTAGATAATAATCAAGAAGATAAAGATTTAGATGCCCTGGAAATGGATCGTTTCACCGGTTTCCATTTACTCTCCCAAGAAATGATCGAACTGATTGTTAGGGTAAGGGAATCAGCCTCCGACATTCAATTTTTGGTGGATGAAACCGAACAAGTTGCCCGTAACCTGCGACAAGTAACCACCCAGTTACAAGAAGGGATGACCAAATCTCGCATGGTTCCCTTTGCCAATACCGCCGATCGCTTACCTCGTGCCATTCGGGAAATTTCCAGGAAATTACAAAAACAAGCGAAACTGCTAGTAGACGGGCGAGACGTTCTCATCGATAAGATGATTCTCGAACAACTCTATGATCCCATGACCCACTTGGTCAATAATGCCATTACTCACGGTATTGAAGAACCGGCAATCAGACAAAAACAGGGTAAACCCGAGGAAGGGCAAATAAAATTACAAGCCTTTCTCCAAGGAAATCAAACCGTGATCACCGTTGCCGATGATGGGGGTGGGATCGATGCCGAACGAGTTAAACGAAAAGCCATCGAAAAAGGTCTGATTAGTCCTGAAGAAGCAAATCTGCTCTCAGAAACAGAAATTTATGACTTTCTCTTCCATCCAGGGTTTAGTACCCGTGATAAAGCCGATGACTTTGCCGGTCGTGGAGTTGGTTTAGATGTGGTTCGCACCAGTTTACGGGATATTCGGGGATCGGTAAACATCGATTCTAACCCAGGTAAAGGCACCACCTTTACCATTCGTTTGCCCCTAACCCTCAGTATCAGTAAAGCCCTCTGTTGTATCAGCGATCGCGCCCGTATTGCCTTTCCTATGGATGGGGTAGAAGACATGAAGGATTATCTACCCAGAGATTTAGTCGAAGATGAAAGCGGACAAAACTTCGTGGTTTGGAATAGTCAACGTCTGCCGGTTTATGGCCTCAAAGACCTTTTGTCTTATAATAGGAAGCTGGGTCGTAGTAGTGTTTATGGCGGTAAACACGAAGAAGATACCGTGTCTTTGGTCATCTTAAGAGGTGCCGGTACTTTACTGGCGGTACAAGTGGATCAGGTGATTGGAGAACAAGAAATTGTTATTAAACAAATCGAGGGGCCCATTCCTAAACCGGCTGGTATTGCCGGGGCGACGGTGCTGGGGGATGGAACCATTATGCCTATCGGGGATGTTCTCGAACTGATCGCTATTGCCCAAGGAAGGTTACGTACCGATAGCAGTAATAGTCTCTGGCAGAAGAAAGATAAAGCCTTTGAAACCTTGATAGGAGAACATAGTGAACCCACTGTATTGATTGTGGATGATTCGATTACAGTGCGAGAATTATTATCCTTGAGCTTTAGTAAGGCAGGTTATCGAGTGGAACAGGCCAGGGACGGTCAAGAAGCTTGGGAAAAACTCCGTTCTGGTTTACCTTGCGATCTGGTCTTCTGTGATATTGAAATGCCGCGCATGAATGGCTTAGAGTTCTTATCCAATATACAAAAAGAACCTGGTCTTGCCTCCTTACCTGTAGCATTATTAACGTCCCGTGGGGCTGATCGCCATCGTAAGGTAGCCGCTAAACTCGGCGCAACCGCTTACTTTACGAAACCTTGTCCGGATCAAACCCTCTTAGATGCCGCCGAACGAATGCTAGTAGGAGAAATTTTATTATCCGGTAGCACCAAAAAACCCATGCCCAAACCGTCACCAAGGGCTGATTCTCAGGGAACTGCAACGGATGAGCCATCCTCTCCTTCTGATAGTAACTTAGTGTTAATTATTGATGACTCGGTGATGGTTAGAGAAATGTTATCTATGAGCTTTACTAAGGCCGGATATGAGGTAGAACAGGCCAGAGATGGTCAAGAAGCCTGGGAAAAATTACGAGATGGGTTATCTTGTGCTTTAATTCTCTGTGATATCGAAATGCCCAGAATGACAGGGTTAGAATTATTGTCTCGTCTCCAAGAAGATAAGAGACTTGCTGCCATTCCCATTGCTATGATTACTTCCCGTGGAGCGCAGAAAATGCAGCGTATCGCAGCCGAACGGGGGGCTAAGGGGTATTTTGTTAAGCCTTACATCGAAGAGGTATTATTAGATGCTGCTAAACGCTTAATTGCTGGGGAGGTTTTACTAGAAGTCAACAGTTTGGTAGAGCAATAAAGACACAAACTAAGCTATGATGGTTCCTGAAGCAGTTTAAGATTGTCTAAAATTTTTTCGCACTGATTAAGGCTATTCCCGTCAATCATGTGCATAATACCAACACAGATTTTTAGGAGAATCATGGTAATGAAAACTCTTGTTCGTCTTTTTGCTATTTTAATGGTACTAATCAGTTCCGTGGGTTTTGTCGGTTCTGCTGTTGCGGCTGAATTAAACCCCGTCGATGCTAAGTTAACCACAGAATTTGGTCAAAAAATTGACTTAAATAACGATCATATCCGCAAGTTCCGTGATCTTCGTGGTTTCTACCCAAATTTGGCTTCTAAAATCATCCGGAATGCCCCTTATGATAGCGTAGAAGAAGTCTTAGATATTCCTGGACTCAGCGACAGACAAAAAAAGCGTTTAGAAGCTAATTTAGATAAGTTTGTGGTAACCCCTACTGCTGATGAATTAATCGAAGGGGACGACCGTTTAAATCCTGGACTATACTAAACTATTTTTATTCTAGTGTCGCCATTCATCCCTATGCTTCTACAAGGTGGAGATGAATGGCGATTAGCTATTTTTTAGTTCAAAATTACTAAATTCTTCAGAAAAATTGTTAAAGAAAGTTCCATAAGCAAGAAACCTTTGTTACAATAACAGAGGATTATTTGCAGTCTACGAGAGAATCTTTGAGTCAATCAATTGATATTCCTACTTTAGATACTTTGGCGCAGGAACTCGCTGCCATACAGCAAACAGGTTCAAAACGTATTGCTTTATTGGGTTCGCGCCATGTCCCCATAACTCATCAACAGTTAATCGAAATGATGAGTTATGCCCTTGTTTTAGGTGGCAACCGCTTGATGACATCCGGTGCCACAGGAACGAATGCAGCCGCTATTAAAGGGGCTATGCGCGCTGACCCCAACCTGCTAACGGTAATTTTACCCCAAAGTTTGACCAAGCAGCCTAGAGAGTCAAAAGAACAGTTAGAGAGGGTTATTCATTTAGTAGAAAACCCCGACAATGATGGGTTATCTTTAGGGGAAGCTAGTGCTTTATGTAACCGAGAAATTGTTTCTCGTTGTCAGCAGTTAATTTGTTTTGCTTTTCATGACAGTCATACCTTGTTAAAAACTTGCGAAGAAGCAGAAGAACAAAGAAAGCTGGTAACTTTATTCTATTTTGATTAATTAGCAACCTGATTTCCATATAAAAAATTGGCTAGTTTTGATAGAAATTAATTAGACAAGATCGAGGGATTAATAAACCCTTTTTGTCAACTTAATACTATTGGTTAGGGGCTTAATAATATTAAGCCCCTATTATAATGATAAATAATAATTAAACTTTGGAGTATAAAAAATGACAGAAAGAGAGTTTGCTACAATTATTGACAAAATTACGGTATTAACTGAGAAAGTAGAATTTTATTCAGAAAAATTAGATTTATATAAACAAGTTTCTGATGAAAAAAATGCTCTGATTCAACAATCTACTGAAGATAAAATTACTCAAATTCAACAATCTACTGACGAAAAGTTAGAAGCTTGGAAAAAATCATCTGATGAACAAATTAATGCTATTAGAAGTGAAATAAAAGGGTATCAAGACGCTAATAAACAACAATTAAACATTTCATTAGGAGTCTTAGTAACTGCTGCGGTTGCTATTTTAGTTAGTGTTATTTTAAGTATGAATAATTAACTCACTAATTTTTAATCTGTTTGTATCGTTCTTTAAACTCCCTTTGTTGCTGTTTATGATCAACAATAGGTTGAGGATAACCACAACTATGCGCTTCTAAAGGTGGTATTTTTCCTGTTACTAAATATTCTGTATCAAGAGAACTTATTTCAGGAACCCATAAACGAATATATTCCCCATCAGGATCATATTTTTGTGCTTGACTAGCAGGGTTAAAAATGCGTAAGGGTTTCGGGTCCATCCCACTAGATGCACTCCATTGCCACCCTCCATTATTAGCAGATAAGTCTCCATCGATCAATTTTTGCATAAAATATTTTTCTCCCCACTGCCAATTTATAATTAAATCTTTGGTCAAAAAACTAGCAACAATCATGCGACATCTGTTGTGCATCCATCCGGTTTCATTTAACTGTCTCATGGCAGCATCAACAATAGGATAACCGGTTTTTCCTTCGCACCAAGCTTGAAAATGTTGTTGATTGTTATCCCAAGAAAAGTTTTTAAATTCTTGTCGATAGGGACCTTCTTCTAACTCAGGAAAAAAGTACATACAATGTTGATAAAATTCTCGCCAAGCAATTTCTTGTTGCCAAGTTTGTATGTTCTCTCTTGCTTCATCACTGCGGGTATTTTCATAAGCTGTAACGGTTGCTTGCCAAACCTCGCGAATACCAATAACACCGAATTTTAAAGCCGGACTCAGTGTAGAAGTTCCGTTAATAGCAGGGTAATTTCTTTGTTCTTGATAATTATAAACTGCACTATCACAAAAGTAATTAAGTTGTTCTTTAGCTGCTGTTTCTCCTACTTCTAAAATTAAGGGCGCATCCCAACTATAACCTAAGTCTTTGGCTGTAGGTAAGTCAATCATTCCTAAGTCTTTAACTAGGTTTATTTCTGCCTCGCTTAAACTGTCTAATTTTCCCAGAGATTGAGCAATATTAGCTTTTTCTTCTTTGATCCAACTGCGCCAAAAAGGAGTATAAACTTTATAGGGAGCATTATTACTTTTAGTGAGAATATCTCCCGGTGCGTGTAATAATTGATCCCAATAGGTGTGTACTTGAATACCTCTTTCTTTTAAGGATTCAATAACTTGATTATCACGTTTTTGACTGTAGGGTTCAACGTCATTATTCCAGAAAACAGAACTAACCTTTAAAGCGTCTGCAACTTGAGGTATAAGTTGTGTCGGGTTGCCTTGAAAAATTAATAATTGACCACCTAACTTTTTATAGCTTTCTTGTAACTCTTGCAAACACCCTAACATATAAGTTATTCTGGCAGGTGCAAGATCATCTCGGTTGAAAATATTACTGTCAAAACAAAATAAACCCACTAACTTAGAACTGTGTTCATAAGCTTGAGAAAGTCCAATATTATCAGATACTCTTAAGTCACGACGATGCCAAAAAATTACACTATTTGTCATAGAGAAAAGATTATAGTTGAAAAATGTAGAATTAACAATTAACAAACGTGACTTTAGTTTCAGGAGTTAGGAGAAGATATACGCACCTTCGGTGGCAGAGTCATGATTTTTTTAAGGAGAAAATGAGGGTTTGAAACTTCTGATTTGAGTCAGTTTTCTAAAAATTTCCTTATATCGAACTCAGGTAAAAAGGTAGGCAAAATATTAACTCCAATGTTGACCTACCCTACGACTATTTGTCATGGATAACAAGTTATAGATAATCAAGAAGGAGGGCAAAATATCAACCCAACTGTTGACCATTTTAAGGTCTGTTGAGAACATTGCCCACCCTACTACTACTACTTAAGTGAAATCGGAAATATCTTCCTTACATTCATCAGCCAAATAACATAAGGCCCGAAATCTTAAGCCAACTAACTGCTCATACACAGGATTAAGCTTACATAAAGGAGGAATATGAACGACTTTGTGACCAAAAAGTTTAATATCTCTCTCAAAGGGACATTGAGGGGGAATCATCTTGCAAATAAATCGGGCTACACTGGGATCGTGAATATCCATCCCATCTAACCAGTCTTTGAGAGGATGTAATAAATCTGGATGAGGGTGAGGGTGGTGAGGACTCACTAAGGAGGCTGATTCCCCGATCACTTGCGCTTGATGGTGGTCTTCATGGCCTCGGCATAGGGTATGTTCTAAAGACGCTAACGCCTCTACTTTTAGCCCTAAAGCGTCGCTATATCGATGTAAGAGTTCGGCCTCTGGTGCAGAATAAATTCCATCGGCGATCGCTACTAACACCGCAGTTCTTAAAAAGTTTTCCCCTGTTTTGGGATCATGTCCTAAAGTATTAGCCAATTCCTCTGGTTCGATGGATTGGTAGAAAGTTACTTCTTCCACTTCTCGGTCATCGATGGCTAAATCTTTTGTTAAATTTGCGATTAACTGCTGTTCTTGAGGGTCATAGTCCCCATCACACCAAGCAATGGTCAATAAACCTCTTAACCAAGCCGAAGTTTGTTTTTTTGTGTATGGAGATTGAGCTAGACTGGCCATAAGAATTTTTTAATCAACTTTTTAGGTGAGTCACGGGGAACATATAGCTTCCGACGAGAGGGAGAAGCAAAGATTGATGATCTTTACCCATATCCACGTTTGTTAGTTTAACTGTCAGAAATTTTATGTTCCCCTTTTCCATTTTAGCTTTTTATTTGACTAACCTTCAGTAGTTTATTGAACAATCACGGGAATTCCTGTTTCCACTAATTCGTACAATTCTTTGACATCTCGGTTGCGCATTCTAACGCAACCATGAGAAACCGCTTGTCCCATGACGTGTTCTCCTGGAGTGCCATGAAATCCGATGTATTTGCCCCCTTCTCTGGAAAAACCAATCCAGCGTTCTCCTAAAGGACTATTGGGACCGGGTGCGCTAACCCGACCATTCCAGGGGTTTTTCCATTGGGGGTTTTCCACCATTTGAATCACGGAAAAGTTTCCTCTAGGGGTTTCCCATCCTCGTCTCCCAATAGCAACCCGATAGTTGGCAAGGACTTGATCATCTTGATAAACATAAACCCGACGTTCTTTGAGGTTAAGAACTACGTGTGAGGCCAGAGTTTGGTTGTTTTCTGCAGGAGTAGAAATAACCGCTTCTTCTGTGGGTTGACTAATTGGTAATTCTGTGGTTGAGGTAACTGGAGTTGTTTCGTCGGAGGCGATGGCTTTTTTGTTTATTCCTTCAATGGGTAAGAGTAAACTGCCACTAATAAGGGTGAGTGTGAGTAAAGAAAGAGATAATTTCATAGTTGTCAATTTGCGTAAAAATGACGAATGTTTAACAAAAAAAAGGAGAAGAGTAACATAACTTCCCTGTATTCTAAAAGTGTTCTAAAAAAGGGTTCCCAAAAATTAGCAATATCTTAACAGTTTTTTCTTTATTTTTTTTTAATCTTTGCTAAGTAGGAGTTGTTTTACAATGCTCATGACTTAAATTTTCCATATTGTTTAATAGTTGGTGTAGCTTCTTGTTAAGAATGACCTGTCTATAAGTTTAAGGATGTTAAAAATTAATGTTAGTTTTCATCTTTTTTTGTTTATTTTATGGGTTTAAACTTTCATCAATCAGTAACTTTTGCAAGGTTTCTATGGGAATTTGAGTAAAATATTTTCTTTTAAAATGTTCTTCTTTGAGGGTGTCTAAAAAAATTCTTTGTGATAGATAATAATCTTCTGATTGATAAGTTATTTCTTTAATCTCAATATTTTCGGGAGTTTCACTGATTACAAAACCTATTTTTTCTAACAATTCTAAAGCTAAATTTAAAGTGCGATTGCTTAATAATAATTTTTCTTTTAATTGTTCTTTCGTTATTGTTTTCTGAGTACGGTTAATATATTTAGCGATACCGATTAATTTTTTGATAATTTCTGAGGGATTAAATTGCTGCTCATAAGCATAAGTCAAGGCTAAATCGTGTTGATTTTTACAACTTTCTTGGTATTTTTTTTGTAATTTATGCCAACTAATGGGACAAGTATTTAATTGTTCTACTTCTCGGTCTATTTCCGTCAATTCCTCTTGATTTCTGTAGTCTATTAAATTAGTTTTAGTTGTTTGTAATGGCTGATTTTCTGCAACATTTAAACTTTCTCTAATTTCAATTAAACGGACTTCATAACTACCTTTTCCGTAGGTATTATAATCCAGTTCCACAATAGCATCACATAGTTTATCTTCCCCTTGGGGTAATTCTTCTTGATAGTGTTCCCACCAAATACCAGGAAACCCCTGATCAACGGAACGATCATAAATATTAAACTTAGTTTTGATGTATTGAATTTTATTATCTTTAGCGTCTTTAATATTCCTATTTCCTAAACCCTCAAACCAACAATTTTGAATCAATAATTTCGGGACAGGGTTTCCCATTCCGTAGGGTTCTAATAATTTTAATTCTCTAAATAAAGATTGACCTAGTTGAGAAACAGTTACCACTAAATCTGCTGTAATAGTTGAACATAATGTGTTAATATCAATAATCTCTTGTCTCAGTTTTTGATTAATACTTTCTCTAAATAAAGATAAATTTTCAACAGGTAAACTTAACCCTGCTGCAAAAGGATGTCCTCCAAAACGATGTAATAAATATTGTTGAGAAGCAACTAACTTATACAAATCAATATTATGAATAGAACGGGCGGAACCTCTAGCTAATTTAACATTATTTTCGCTCATATCTTCTGTTTCAGCCGTAGTTAATAAAATAGTTGGACGACCGTATTCTTGAGCAATTTGTCCTGCAACTAATCCTAAGACACCACTTTGCCATTGAGGATCTTCTAAAACAATAACTTGAGTCGTTGACAAGGCTAACATTTGTTATTTTTTCTCTACATCTTTCTTGATATACTTTTGTAATGACTTTCGGCGAGTATTAGATAATTCTGTGTCTAAAGCTAGTTTGTAACAGCGTTTATCATCTTTACTGGTTAATAATTCTACGGCAAAATGAGCGTCTCCTTGAATGCGACTGATGGCATTAATTCTAGGTCCAATACCAAAAGAAATATCAGTGGGGCGATCACCACTTCTTTTACATAATTTTAGTAAATAAGCAACCCCTGGACGAGTAGTGTTAGTTAACTGTTGCTGTAACTTTTTTAACCCCTGCTGTGCTAAATAACGACAATCTCTTTTTAATTCTACTAAATCCGCAATTAAACCGATAGCCACCAAATCTAACAAATTTTCTAGAGGACTACTCGGTATTTCTGGAAAGGTTAGATATAATGCTTCAACTAATTTATAAGCTACCGCAACACCAGATAAAGAAAATAAAGGATGTTCCTCAACAAAATAGCGAGGATTAATAATAGAAATTACCTCGGGTCGTTCATCGGGTAAAGTATGATGATCGGTAACAATAATATCGATACCTAAAGACTTAGCATAATTTATCTCCTCTAAATTAGTGCTTCCCGTGTCACAAGTAACAATCAAATTTGTACCTTCCGTGGCTAATTTTTTAATTCCTGGAATGTTTAAACCGTGGGACTCTTTAGAGCGATTAGGAATATAATAATCAAGTTGTAAATGGGGAACAAAAAATTGTCCTAGTCCTTCCGATAAAACGCTAGTTGAGGTAATTCCATCGGCATCAAAATCTCCCCAAATAGTTACTTTTTCTTGATTATCTATAGCAATTTTTAGCCTTTCTATAGCTAATTTCATCTCATAACCAAATTCAAAAGGACTCAAAGGTTGATAATAATTACTATCTAAATAACCTTGTAACTGTTCTCGCTTTTGAATACCTCTCTGCCATAATAGTTGAGAAGCATAATTACCTTGAGAATTAGCACAATATTTATTAACACAATCAACAAACCAAGAAGGTAAAGAAATAATCGGTAAAACTTGCCACTGACATTGAATATTATCCATTAATAACTATTTTTAATTAAAAATTAAGATTATTGTTACTACTATTGTTGTTATTTTAGCATCAAAAATTACTTTGAACCTTTTGATACACCCTCCAGTCTAAAGAGACGAATTAAGCGATAGAGCGACCATGAAGGTGTTAGCAGACAACCCTGCCAATGCAAAAGAAATAGACTTAGTGCTTCGGTGTCAAGAAGGAGATACCCTTTCCTTCCAAGAATTATACCGACGCTATCAACAACGAGTCAGAGCAACTCTCTATCAATTATGTGGTAGTGAAGTTCTTGACGACTTAGTACAAGAAGTATTTCTGCGAGTGTGGAAAGGTTTACCAAAACTAAGAGAACCCTCTTATTTTTCCACTTGGGTGTATCGTATTGCTTGGAATGTTGCCACAGATAAAAGACGAAAATTTGCCCAAAACTTATCTGTCAATGATGATGGTACAATATTAAATATTATGCCATCTCGCCCCGAAGATACACCAGATTTAATGCGACTTCATTATCAAGATTTAGTCCAGCAAGGGTTACAAGCATTAAGTTTAGAACATCGTGCTGTTTTAGTGTTACATGACTTAGAAGACGTACCGCAAAAAGAAGTTGCTCATATCCTAGAATTACCTATTGGTACTGTCAAATCTCGTTTATTTTATGCCCGAAAACAAATGCGTAAGTTTTTGAAAGAACAAGGAGCTTTATAATGTCTCAATTCCCGAAAGATGATCGAGAATTAATCTTCTTTCTGCAACAATATCGTCCCTTACCACCACCGGCAGACTGCGACTTGGAAAAACAAATTTATCTGAGGGTTTCTCATGAATCCCAACATCGTGGATATCTTAAATTGAGATGGTTAGTTCCCACTATTATTACAACAAGTATCTTAGCAATATGGGGAGCTTATAATCTGATTAAACCCTCTGAATATGAACAATTTGTTTATCAATCTCAAACAATTGAAACAGCAGAAACAGAAAATTTTATGGTCAGCACCTGGGAAGAAACAATCAATACATCTCCTTGGGAAAATCAAGATCAATCTGTTTATTATCAATGGATTTCTGCTGATAATATTGATAATCAATATTTAAGCTCACAGCCTTGAATTGTTACCATTTAATCTATTAATAATCAGTAAGAGGAACCATGATTTCTAGAGAATTTGCCTTAATTGTAACTGTTTTAACCCTTGGTATTGGAGGAACTATGGCCTTAGCTAGTTCTTCTAACGAACCTTATTCATCTGTCTTACTTTCCGAAACAAAAATTTTGGCTCAAGATGAGGAAACTCAATCTAGAAGAAATAGAAGAAGAGAGAGAACAGAACAATTTCAACAAGCATTAAATCTTAGCGATCAGCAAATGCAACAACTGGGTGAAATCAGGAAAAAATATCGCCCTCAGATGCAAAATTTAGCACAACAAATGCAAGCAAAATCCCAAGAATTAAATCGAATGATGCAAGGAAATGCGTCAGAAAGTGACCTAAGAAGTAAACATCAAGAAATTGCTAATCTTCGTCAACAAATGGGGAACATACGTTTTGAAAGTATGTTAGAAATGCGAAAAATTTTAAGCACAGAACAACGTCAAAGACTAGCCCAAATTTTACAGCAACGTCGTCAAGCAAGAGGTAGAAATCGTCCTAATTTACCGAATAATTAATAATTAGTAATTATTAATTACCGAAGTGTAATGATATTAAGATATGAAATTGAGAATCTAGAATTGAAAAATTATAATTCAACTATTACTTGATTCTAAATTCTTAATTTCTTGTTTGTATTTATAATTATAATTCCGAGTAAGAAAGGAATTTTCTTGAAGTAAACAACTAGAAATAATGCTTAAAAAAATCAACTATTGTTAATTATAATTATCTTAGTAATTGTTATCTTAGTTAAACAAATCAATCCTGTTTCAGCTAGTGTTGAAAACCGCTTACGAGTAGAAATTAATCGCTTACAAGCTAGAGTTAGTCGCTTAGAAAGCGCAGTTACTAACCTAAGACAAGGTTCAAATAATAACAATAATACCCCTCCATTGAACCCTTCACCCCAAATAGTTGACGGTGAAATTATTGGACGAAGTGACCCTTTATTTGAACGGTTATCTATCCTGGTGATAGAATTAAAAGAAAGAGTGATGGACTTAGAAAAGCGGATGAATCAATTAGAAAAATAGAAAATTGAACTAAAATTAACTGAAAAATGTTAGCAATTAATCTTGGTAAATTTACCTAAAATTATGTTAAGATATAAAGAAATTTTTTAAAATGAATCACTATAATAAAAATCATGATTTCTTGGAAAGATTTACTCAAATCATACCGTAACTATAGACAGATTGCTATCTTTTCCATTTTACTTTCTGGAGCTTTAGAAATCATTGATTTAATGGTTCCTTATGTTACAGGACAAATTATTAATGTTCTCTCCTATCAACCTATCGATAATATCTTACAAAATTTAGTTAATTTGCTGGCTAATATTACAAATATTCCTAATAATCGAGTATTTTCTTTAGTGATTTTGTTAGGAATTATCTGTTTAGTAACAGTAGTTCGTTCCCCTATTCAACCCTGGTTAACCGATTGGTTTCACTGGGAGATTGCCTTCAAAGTTCGTCAAGAACAGTTAAAAGATACAGTTAGAAAAATACTCACTTTACCCCTACCTTTTTATGACGAATATAACCCTGGAAGGATTACTAATCGTATTGCTAAAGGAGTAGAAAATCAGTTATGGACTTATCCAGAAATTGCTGGACAATTAATACCTAAAATAATTAGAGTTTTGGGTATTTTTGCGATAATTTTACTAATTGATTGGAAAATATCTGTTATTTTTATAATATCATTTAGTCTAATTCTGATTTTTAGTATAAAACATTTAAGCAAGATTTTGAAACAGGAAGAACTACTAGATAAACATAGCGAAACCACCCAAAGTTTTACTTCAGAACTGATCACTAATATAAAAACAGTTAAAAGCTTCTCAACAGAAAGAAGAGAATTACGACGACAAGATAAAAGATTGGATAGAGAATTAAAATATATACTATTTCGTATTCATAAAGAATATGTAAAATTAGTAACTTGGCAAAAAACATTCATTCAATCTTCAGTATTTTTAATCCTTGTCTATAGCTTAATTATTACAGTCCAAGGTTATATTTCTTTAGGTCATTTTATCACCCTAATTACCGTTTCTAGTATGGCCTATGCAGAATTAGACCCCATCACCCAACTAGCAGAAATTTTTGCCCGTCGTTACAGTTCCATGAGTCGCTTTCATGAATTTTTAGACAGTCCATCAGGGGAAGACGCAGCTATTTTAACCCAGCAATCTATTAACCATGAACCCTATCAATTTACAGGAAAAATACACTTTAATAATCTATCCTTTGCTTACCACGAAAGTAATTGTGTTCTGCAGAATATTAACCTTTTAATTCATCCCTATGAAACCGTTGCCATTGTTGGAAAATCAGGCTCAGGAAAATCAACTTTAATTAAACTATTATTACGCTATTTTCAGCCCACTCAAGGACAAATATTAATCGATGGCGAAGACATTAAAACCCTAGACATAGTTCAATATAGACAACGTTTAGCAATGGTTCACCAAGAAGTAGAAATTTTTAATGGAACCCTCTTAGATAACTTAACTTATGGCAATAGAAGTGTTAGTTTTGAAGCTGTAGAAAAAGCTAGTAAAATTGCCAGAGTTGATGAATTTATTGCCCAATTTCCTCAAGGTTACTACACAATTGTTGGAGAAAGAGGAGTACGTTTATCAGGAGGACAAAGGCAAAGAATTGGTATTGCTAGAGCATTAATTGTTGACCCTGATGTATTAATTTTTGACGAAGCAACCTCTAGTTTAGACTACGAATCAGAAAGATTAATACAGTTAGCTATGTCATCTATTTTAGGCACAAGAACAACCATAATTATTGCTCACCGTTTAAGTACCGTCCGAGAAGCAGATAAAATTGTTGTTTTAGATGATGGAAAAATTGTTGAAATAGGAAATCATCAACAACTTTTAGAACATCGAGGTATTTATCACCGTTTACATTCTCTACAAGAAACAGGAGAGTTGTCTTAACTAAAAAAAAGTTCCTTATTCTGCCTTTCAACCTACGAATATTATTTTTATTGTTGAGCATTTCTCAACCTAGCTAAATTATCCCGTATAATAACTGTATTAGGATGATCAACCCCTAATTTCTCTTCTGCAATAGCTACTGCTTCAATATACAAGGGTTCTGCTTCTGTGTATCTTCCTTGGTTTTCGTAGAGTCCAGCTAAATTATTTAAACTGATAGCTACATCGGGATGGCGATCGTCTAATATTTCTTTTCTCAAGGCTAAAGCTTCAATATACAAGGGTTCTGCCTCTGTATATCTTCCTTGGTTATGGTAGAGTAGGGCTAAATTATTGAGGGTGGTAGCTACCTCAGGATGGCGATCACCTAATGATTCTTTATACAAGGCTAAAGCTTGTTTGAACAAGGGTTCTGCTTCTGGGTATTTTTCTTGGTTATTGTAGAGTAGGGCTAAATTATTGAGGGTGGTAGCTACTTTAGGATGGCGATCGCCTAATAATTCTTTCCTCAAGGCTAAAGCTTGTTTGTACAAGGGTTCTGCTTCTGTATATCTTCCTTGGTCATCGTAAACTGCTGCTAAATCATTTAAACTGGTAGCCACATCACGATGGCGATCGCCGAATAAGTCTTTTCTCAAGGCTAAGTCTTCAAGGGATAAAGATTCTGCTTCACTGTATTTTCCTTGAAGACGGTAGAGATTACCTAAACTCATTAAACTAAGAGCAACATCAAAATTTTTATTGCCTAAACGATCTTTAACTACTCTAAGATTTTGTTCATACCAAGGTAAAGCAGTTGCATAGTTACCTTGTCCCTCATAAAATCTTCCTATACTAATATTCACCCAAGCAAAATCTTCATCTTTCACAGATAATTGTCGTTGCTGTTGATAAATTTTAATATAGGATATCTCTTCATTATTTTCTTCGGGAGTCTCAATGTTTAAACATAAATCTTTTGCCAATGCTTCCAAATGAATAATAAAAGGACTAACGCTGTTAACTTGTTCTAGGGTAATACCATAATCAATACTTCTAGCAATGTAAATCAACACATTAGTCACAATAGCCAATAGGTCAAAGCGTTCCTGTTGCGCTAACTTTTCTTTTAAAAAGAGATGAACCAGTGCATGAATTTTATAATTAACGGTGTCTGTATCATGTTTATCTTGAACTTGCAAAATATGATATTTAATCAGTTCTTTTTTGCCATTATTTAACTGCCGTTTGTTCAGAGAAAGGGGTTGACGTACTTCTTTAAACTCTTCTGCGATCGCAATATGTTCTACTATTTTCCAAATAATATCTTGAGGGGCAAAAGCAGACAACAATAAACCCGTTTCTTGGGCGTGGGATGATAGTTTTGACCAAGTTAACTGAAAAGCTGTTTTAACACCCCTTGTAGCTGCGTTTAAGGTGGTTTTATTGCGTTTTAATGCCTCATCTTCTAACCCTAATTCCTGGAGTTCTTCTAAAATATCCTCACAGGAAAGATCGGGGTCACTGCGTAAATATCCTCCGACTAATTCTACTCCCAGAGGCAAGTATTCCAGCCATTTACACAGCTTTCTGCCATCTTCCTCCTGATTTTTCATTCGGGGGTCATCTTTGCCCACAAGCCCTTTTAATAGGTTAAAAGCTGCGTCGGGTTCCAGTACATCTAAATAACGGGTGACAACTTGAGGGGGTAACTCCCTTATTCTGGTGGTAATAATGACCCCAAACCCTGGTATTTTCGGGATAGCTTCACTCAGATGATTAATATTCGTAATATCATCAAAGACAACTAAAATAAAATCTTCAACTTCTGACTTCTGACTTCTGACTTCTGACTTCAAACATTGCCAACAGTAGTCTATCTGTTGCGCAATAGAAAGACTTTGATACTCTTGCGGAATCTTGATTCCCTGATTGATGCAATAATTAATAACATCGACGCGAATATCACCGATAGACTCTCTTATCCAAGCGATCGCCTTATAATCTTCCTTATATTTTGTAGCGTACTGTGTTGCTAACTCCGTTTTGCCAATACCTCCCATTCCTGCAACAGCAGATATGGCCACAGTGTTTTGTTGCGCAACAGTATCATGCAGCCAGTTTAACTCATCTTCCCTACCCACGAAGTAAGGAGAAGGACTATTAGGGATATACTTAAGAGGAATTTGTTTTACCTGCTTCCCATCAGGCGAATACTTTCAAGAAGGTGGGTTATTATAGCTAATATTAATGGTGTTTTCATTACCTTGAACAATGGGTGCTTTACTTTCCTTGTTGTAATTAACAACACCACCAGACACATTCCAGTTTTCCCCTTCAACTGTGCCAATATTAATAATTTGTCGGGCTAAAGTTTGTAATTCTTCAAAAACTTTCGGGTCTTCTACATCATTGAGATAATTAACAATAGGAGTAATATCTTTTGTTTCTTGTGCTTCCACTGCTTTAAAAGCTTCTTCTGCTTTAGCATTTCCTCGTAGTTTACTCCAAATTTTTTGGCGCAGTTCGTCCATTTTCTTTAACCCTCCCTCAGTAAACTTTTCAACCGTAGTTTCGAGGCATTTTGTAAAGGCTAAAGTTACAATTACAGTGGTTGTGATTGGTTCCATTGTTTTAAGTGGTTAGACTAAATTAAATATAATGGCAACTTAGGTTATAGTAATATTCTATTCGTCTTTTTTGCTTCAAAACATAATATAATTGTCAAGCAATCGAGAAAAGGGAAATATTATGTCAACTGTCGCCCCACCCCTCAACGAACAAGTTGCCATCGTTACCGGAGCATCACGGGGTATCGGTCGAGCGATCGCCCTAGCTTTGGGAACCTTGGGTTTAAAAGTAGTAGTCAACTATGCCAGTTCCAGCGATGCAGCCGACGAAGTGGTTAAACTGATTACAGAAAGCTCAGGAGAAGCGATCGCCGTTCAAGGAGATGTCTCCAAAAGTGAACAAGTAGACAACCTGATCAAAACCACCCTAGAAAAGTTTGGGCGCATCGATATTTTAGTTAACAACGCAGGAATCACCCGTGACACCCTTCTAATGCGCATGAAACCCCAAGACTGGCAAGCAGTGATCGATCTCAACCTCACCGGCGTTTTCCTCTGTAGCAAAGCTGTCACCAAACCCATGTTAAAGCAAAAAACTGGGCGTATTATCAATATTTCCTCCGTAGTTGGGCAAATGGGCAACCCTGGCCAAGCTAACTACAGCGCAGCTAAAGCTGGCGTGATCGGTTTAACCAAAGCAGTAGCCAAAGAAGTTGCTCCTCGTGGTGTTACTGTTAATGCAGTGGCTCCGGGCTTTATTGTCACCGATATGACAGAAAAAGTTAAAACTGAGGATATTCTCCAGTTTATCCCCTTGGGAAGATTAGGAAACGCCGAAGAAGTAGCAGGAATGGTAAGATTTTTAGCCACTGATCCAGCCGCCGCTTACATCACAGGACAAGTATTTAACGTGGATGGTGGCATGGTGATGGCCTAAACTCTCTTAACCCCAATATCGCAGAAAAGTCCCAATATTCCTGAACATGATAGAGAATAAGCTCTTAAATCAAGCACTACTTCCAATTTTAGTAGTAGTTATGCTACTTTTGAGCGCACCAATGGGAATTACCCTAGCCAATCCTAGCATGGCTGAAATTACTTATCGTGGTGTATTTGATTGCTTTGAGGAAAGTTTGAGCTATCCAAAAGATGGAAGTAAACCCGTTTTTTGTGAACCCTCTGCTGTCATTCAAGCTGGAAATCAGTTATATATAGCCTCTGATAAGGATATTCCTGGTGCATCTTCTGTCATGACTGCTGAACTGGACGGCAACATTCTCACCCGCACTGGATACGTAGAAGTTCCCCAGATTCAACAACAGAGTAAAGCAGAAGATTTTGCCCTTGAACCTGGAAAGGGAAACCGTGTCTTTTTAACCTCTGGTTTTGACCGCGTATTTCTTGACGATGCTAGTAAAGATTCATACAATACGCTCCTAACCTGGGAAGTAGGCCAAGAGGAGAAAGCACAAGTTATGGAACCCACTGGTTTTCCTCCCAGTTCCTTGAGTCTTCGTCCCCGTTTTCTCCGTGCTTTGACCACGGAAAAATTCCCTTCAGGGGCCCCTTACTGGAAAGTAGAAGGATTGGCTATGATACCAAAAGGAAAAATGTTATTTGGAATCCGCGAACTGGGAACCAACTACAAGGATTTTGACTACACTCTGGAATTAGTAGCTAGTGAGTGGAAAGGCAAAAATCATCAGGATCTGGGAAACTTTAAGAGGATTTACAATTATGATCCTCAAACTCATCCTCAAATTGATTTTCCCGTCGGGTTATCCAGTGTTGCTTGGGATAAATATCATCAACAACTTTTGATCACCACTTCTTATGAATTAGGGGACAGGGATACAGATATTGGAGCTTATTTGTGGACTTTATCTCTCGATGATTTAGAAGCGCAAAAACCTCCCACTCTAGTAACTAAAAATAACGGAGAACCATTACTCTTTGCTCATAAAACCGAAGGTATTATCGCTCTATCAGCAACGAAATTGTTAGCTATTCATGATGATGATCGGGTTGTGGGAGATTCCCAAATTGATGATCCTGAGCGTGAATTTTTCCGTGAGCGGTATCAAGGTGCTTACTCTTTAGTAGAGTGGCGTTAAAACACTAAAATACTGCTTCCATTGGCAGCGATCACTTATAATCAGCGATCGCCAATAACTATTATAATTAAAACTTATTGACCTTTAGAAAAACTATGTATCAAAAAATTTTAATCGCTTTAGATACGTCCAAGATGGGACAAACTGTCTTTAATCACGGTTTATCATTAGCCAAACAAGAACAAAATTCACAACTATTATTGTTACATATTCTCTCAGCAGAAGAAGAAAATAGCCCCTTACCCATTCCTTCTGACCTTACAGAAATGTATCCCGCAGCCGGCAATGATTTAACCCTAGAAACCTGGAAAGAACAATGGGAAGCTTTTGAAATAGCTGGAATCAAAATGTTAGAATCCTATCAAAATCAAGCAACAGAAAGGGGTGTTACTACAGAAATTCAACAAGTTTATGGTAATCCTGGCTCAAAAATCTGTAAAGTAGCTAAAGAATGGCACGCTGATGTTATAGTTATGGGTCATCGGGGACTTTCCGGACTCCAAGAATTTTTCTTAGGTAGTGTTAGTAATTATGTTTTACATCATGCTCCTTGTTCAGTATTAATCGTTCAAACTAAGTGACTTAAGTATTGTCCCTGAAATGAGCGATCGCGGAGCAAAAGAATTGTTACCCTAGTGTCATTTTTGTTGTCTAAGTGGGAATACTAACAAACAAATATACATCAAAATAATCTGGGAAACGAATCAAATGCTCAACACTCACCAACATAGTGTTTTAACTATCTTACTGATGCGTTTTAATATTGAACCATCAGAAGGAATAAAAATTGGCGAAAGATGGTTACAAGATCATTCTCAAGAAAATTGGGCAACCATTTTAAGATTACTAAAAAGTAATAACCTTACTTTAGTTAATAGAGAGTTAAAACCTATTAGTAAATCTACCAACTCAGAGCAACCAAAAACAGTTCATAAATATAGAGGTGTAGACATTCTAAGTAAACCCTCTCAAGCAACAGTTAAAGAAACTAATCAATCCTCTGAGAAAAAACGCCGATACAGAGGAGTTGAATATTAATTTTTAACTATTGATTTAGTCCAGATTGGTGGGCATTCAGCTATTTATTTCCCTCAACTATCAGCTTAAAAATAACGCTCTATCAAGAGTATTTTAAACTGAGATATTTTTGAATGATATTAAAAGAATGCTTACCGCCCCCTTTTGGGCAAAGTAAAAAGTAAAAAGACACTCATGCAAAGTAGTAACTTAGACAGAAAAAGTGCGGTAATTATTCATTATTAAAACTCCCTTGTATTTCTCGTTGAATAATCTCCTCCAACCGACCCGATTGTTTTAACTCGATAATCTCTAGATCCAACTGTCGAGTTAATTGATTATCCAAGGGTAAAACAAAGCCATAATCTTCAAAAGTAATAGCTAAATTAGCAATTTTAAAAGGTGCTGTAGGATTCCTATAGAGATAATATCTTAGAGCAGGAACATCAAAGAGAACCCCTTCAGCTTGTCCCGATTTTAAACGCTCAATCGCCTGTTCTAAATTAGAAGAAGGTAATAAACGAGCTTGATAGGTTTGCGCCCATTTTTCTCCAGTTGTTCCCGATACAACAGCAATTTGCTTGTCTCTCATATCCTCCGGTTGGCTAAATTCCTTGATGACTTCGGCCGATAATAATAATGTCATAACTGTAGCAATACCTGCGGTTAAAGAAGAAGCAGCTACCATAGTAATTAACATCCACAAACTGGTAATAACTTTGCCCGTTTTAGTAACAGGAGCTTTATCTCCATAACCAACAGTCGTTAAAGTTACTAAAGCGAACCACATTCCATTGCCAACTCCGCGAATATATTGTTTAGGAAACTGTTCTGGGTTGCGCCGAGATTCCGCTAACCACATTAAATTGCCCACAATAAAAAGGATTAAAAATAAACCTCCCACAGAAGAAATAACCGCCACTTGAAAAATAGGACGAATTCGTCTCCAAACTGAAACACTTTCTCCTGAGACTAAGAGACCAATTTCTGCATTAAAATAAGGCTGAGTAAAAGTGACTTTTCGGAATCTTTCTGAAGTAATACTAATCGGTCCGATTAAAACATCTAACTCCCCAGTCACAACCCGATCAATGCCTACTGTTATCCCTGGTTGAGCTATTAAACGATATTTAAGATTGACATTAGCAGCAATTTCTTGCCATAATTCTACACTAATTCCTTTAAAGTTTCTTTCATTATATTGAGCAAAAGGAGGAGAACCAACGACTCCTACTTTTAAAGCCGGTTTTTCTACAGTCGACTCAGTTTGAGCCAGCAAAATACTGGTAAAGGGAGAAGAAATAAACAGGAAAATAGTTAATAAAAATCGACAAAACATTTTAAGAACTTAATAATAAGATGATAAATGAT
>JBFRWO010000392.1:0-22557 GCA_051439625.1 Crocosphaera sp.
TTTGTTTATTTTTCTATTTTTATGTTGTTTATTTGGTCGGGGTCAACGCCCGTTGACCCCTACTTTCAAAAATTAAGAAAAACGACGACGTAATAAGGGTTGAATAGTTAATAAAATTAAGGCATCAAACCCTACTAATAGTAACAAAACCCCAAGAAAATTAATCTCCAACCAAGGAGTTTCTAGAACAATACTGCCTAAAGACCATTCCCCATTGAGGTAGATATAGCGGATAGGTTCTATCGCATAGGTCAAAGGGTTCAAACTCGCGACAACTTGCAACCATCCTGCCATAAAAGATAAAGGGGCCAAGGCCGTACTAGCAAACAGTAAAGGTAAGTTGGTGACAAAAATGACCGCAATGAGTTCTATATGACCAGGTAGGGCAAAAGCTAACCCTAAACTTAACCCGGTTACTCCAGCAACGATTAAAAAGACAATTAAAGCGATCGCTGCTAAACCTGCTAAACTGGGTAAACCACCTCCTAACATAGCACTGGCCCCGACAATAACGGCGGTTTGAATGATACTCAGGCTAATAATATAGAGAGTAGAAGCGGCAACGATGGAATAACGAGAAGCTAAGGGGGCAACCAGTAAACGGTTGAGAAAACCAAACTCTCGGTCAAACATCACAGGAAGTCCGGCATTTAATGCCCCAGAAAATGCGGTGAAAACGATAATACCAGGGGAGAGAAACTTAGCATAGTTGAGATCATCGCCAAATAAGCCTTGAGGGGCGTTATAAAACAAGGCCCCAAACAAAATTAACCACATAAACGGCTGAATAATACCAGCTATCAACGTTGAAGGACGGCGTTGTAGTTGGATAAACAGACGTTTTGTCATGGCTAGGGTTTCTTGAGAAAACTCTGAGAACCAGTTCCCCTCTGGTCTAATATCAGTGATAACATTGGGGGCTAAACTGTTCTGTGTTGGTGATGGTGTAATGGTTTGACTCATATTTTGTATCTATTATTTTTCTCACTCTATTTGATCTTATCTGCTTTTTCAGAATTTGCACTATGTGATGTTGGTTTGATAATAACGTTAGAATATAAATTGTTATCTTATATTTTAGCTAGATGATTAAGCGTTATCAAAGTCAGTTAATATTAATTGTAATTACTATTATAACTGGAGTTATTACCCTGGTTTCTTCTGCTTTATCTGTTCCAGAACCTTGTGTTTATCATCCAGAAGCTTATCAAGGAGTTAACTTATCCAACTTAAGCAATGAGTTAGAAAATACAGGATTATTAGGGGAAATTCATGGTACAGTTCCTGAAGAAAATATCTTTGTTTTAGCGGTTCGTGATCCTGATAATTTTTTTAATTTTCAACACTTTTCTGTTATTCCTGGTAATCAACAAACTCAAGAAATTTTAAAGAAAGTAGGCAGACATGATCGAGTTTGTTTACAAGGTAAATTAATCAAAAATCCTAGTCCACAACCTCACATTGTGGTTAAGTCTGCTGTAGTTAAGGAATCTTGGCAAGGGTTAGAAGGATATGAAAATTATGAATATAAAGCCGATATACCAGCAGAATTAAACTACAAAAATAACGCAATTTTCAAAGTTCATTTTGTTAATGAAGAGGGCAAAATTTTAGTTGTAGAATATAAGGATAAAGTATTACCTATTTTTGTAAAAAATACAGAATTAACTAAGAATTTATATCGAGGAGATTTGATTGATATTAGTTATAAAATACAAACTTGGCCAGGACAACCTACTCATTTAAACCTTAATTTAAACTCTGAAACTCCCATTAAAATAGTGGATAGATTAGTTGCAAAACACAACACAGAAACAACATTAACAGGAAAATTAGTTAAATTTCCTCAAAGTCCTCAAATTCAATTTGATGTATATGCTATAGAAATAGTCACTGAAGAATTACCTCGTTATTATACTTTAGTTAACTTTGAAGATAGAAAAGAATTTGAAAAAATTAGAGAAAAGTTGGCTAATATTTGGAATGATAATTTAGATACTGTTACATCAGGTCGTAACTTTTTAATTAATCCTAACATAATGATCGAAGCACAAGGGAAAGTTAATGTTATTTCTCCCCAACAAGCTAACCCTCAAATTCTTCTAGAAAATGTTGATAAAATTCAACTGGTACTTTAATTTATATATGTTTATGACGTTATATTGATTACTTTCTAGTTCTAGGGTTCCCCCTGCTTTAACCATTATTGTTAATGCGTTACGAGTGGGGGATCAGCTCAAAGAAAAATTAAAGGTGTAGATAAGCTGCTTCTGCTTCTAGTTGACGAACTAAATAATCATTATTCGAGGATCTCGCTACTTCTAGACGATGCTGTAGACTTTTGCGTAGACTGTCCCGATGGGTTTTGATCGCTTGTGTTATGGTTTCCTGACTACTTTTGTTCATAATAAACATCCTTTTATTACATTTTATGGTATGGACTACTTCTAAGATAGCATTTGCTTTATGCTGTCTACAGCTTGTTAAGAAATATTCACAAAATTGATCCCTATCACGAAATCGTCAAAAACACAAGCGATCGCCGTTTTACGCTATAAAATAAAAATAGTCCCCTGGCAACCACCAAGGGGACATCAAATTGTCATTAATTAATTTGAGAGTAACACAATGTCAGAAGATAGATTAGCTAGAATTGAAAAGATTGTTGAATCTAATGCTAAATCGATTCAAGCTTTAAGTGATGCTGTAGCCCAAGATAGAAAAGAACGGGCGCAGGAACGAAAAGAATGGGCGCAAGACCGTCGCCGTGTTTTTGAATGGATGGCTAGATTAGCTGCTGCACAAGCAGACTTTTATGAGGTTCAAGCTGACTATGTGCGTCATATTGAGATCATAGAAGATCGCCTCACAGAAATCCGCGATCGATTAGATCCTTAAATGTAGGGTGAGCAAATTTTTAATCAGCAATAATTATAATATAGAACCTATAATAAATTGCCCACCATTTTCACCGCTATCAAAATATATTAATGTGCCTTTAACTGGTTTTCTTAACAAGAAACCAGTGATTATTATGGGCTAAAGCTTTTCTATCCAAGTTTCTAATGCCAAGTTAATCAAATCTTGCAGGAAAAATGACTTTTTTCCTCTCTTAATCAAAGTAAAGTATGTTTCAGTGGACATAGCTATTCCCGATGTATAGTGTGGATTGAGAGCTAAATACTTACGTCTTTCAACAAATTTTTCTCGATAAGCTTTATCAGAAAAAAATCTTTCGGGGGAATCTCCCCAAGAGTTAGGAGGTAACAATTTTTTTAACGGTTTAACTGAGCCGGAATGATACTCTTCAAAACTGATCATGCGACCAGATCCTTTAGTAATATGACCTAATGCAGATACATTTTGCCAATCTGTCCATATCCTCATTCTAGCAATGATCTGTTTTGCTCTAGGACCTCTGGAGGTAACATGAGGTAACCATAAAAATAAAGCTAGTGTTTTTCGAGTCTCATCATACCTGAGTTCAGCACAAGATTTAGTTTTGGTAGACCCGTACAGTATGTTGCTGTTAAGAGGAAACTCTTTCATTCTATCATGAAATGTCATAATTTTTTCTCTTATTGTCAAGATAGCTTTTCGATCACATTCATTAATCTCTGCTAATAAATTTAATAATTTTCGTGGAGGTTCTGGAATTAGTCTATTTTGTAATTCTTGTTGATATGGAAAAGTTATAGATAATTTTTTGTTATTTTCTATATCGTTTAGATTAAAAGTAAAATTATTAGAAGTTACTAATAAGTCAAACTGAAGGAATTTAATATTTAACTGACTATATTTTCTATCAATCAGATTATCTCTGTGGAAGCTAGGAGCGATTACAACTGGTTGAATAGTCTGCGAGTAATCAACTAAATCCTTTAATGGTTTCTCTTCTAGTAAAGCATCATAATATCGAGTTATTTGACTAACAACGTATCTATCTTCTTCATTTTTAAGTTCTATTATTAGTAATCTTTTATCATGTGCTACAGCTAATATGTCACAAAATTGCCCATTAATGGAAAACTGTCTTTTTAATGGAGTTGCACCGAGTATTTCGCCCAAACAAGACCATAGAAAATCCTCTAGATGTGCTTCGGATTGAAATTCCCATTTGTGACCTGTTTTCTTAAGTTTGACTGTTTCAGGTATGGGTATAGGCATAATAAAAAATAATAATCTTGGTAGATTATGAGATTAGTTTTGCGAATTTGATTAGGTCAATTATATGGCAACGATACAGAAAAAGTTAACCGTAGTTTTCAGCAAAGGCTTTAAAATAATTATTATTACAACTTCAGTTATACTAAACCAGAATGGTCGAAGGTAGGTAAACATCCATGAAAGAACCAGAAGTTTACAATATACAAGCATTTTGGGATACTGAAGCAGAGGTTTGGGTTGCTACTAGCGAAGAGGTTCCAGGGTTAGCAACAGAAGCAGAAACATTAGATAATCTTAATGATAAGTTACGAGAAATGATTCCAGAATTGTTAATATTAAATGGAATACTAGAAGAAGATTATTAGATTATTAGGCTTTTATCTGGTGATCAAAGACCTTTTAAACAAAAAAAATGCCACCGATAATAGTGGCAAAACAAACTAAATAATGACTAAAATTTTAGACATCATAATATAACGCAAACTCATAAGGATGAGGACGTAAACGTAAAGGATTAACTTCATTATCCAGTTTATACTCAATCCAATTTTCAATGAAGTCTGATGTAAATACACCACCATCAGTTAAGAAAGCATTATCTTTTTCTAAACATTCTAATGCTTGTTCCAAAGAACCAGGAGTAGAAGGAATTTTGCTCAATTCTTCAGGAGAAAGATCGTAAATATCTACGTCTAAAGACTCTCCAGGGTCAATTTCATTCTTGATACCATCAATCCCTGCACAAAGCATAGCAGCAAAAGCTAAATAGGGGTTAGAAGTAGCATCAGGACAACGGAACTCTAAACGTTTCGCTTTGGGGTTAGGACCAGATAAAGGAATACGCACAGATGCAGAACGGTTACCTTGAGAATAAGCCAAGTTAACCGGCGCTTCAAACCCAGGAACCAAACGTTTATAGGAGTTGGTGGTAGGATTAGTAAAGGCCAATAAAGCTGGAGCGTGCTTTAAAATACCGCCGATATAGTTTAAGGCAATTTTACTCAAGTTAGCGTAACCATCACCCCAGAATAAAGGTTCTCCTCCCTTCCAAATAGATTGGTGAACGTGCATTCCGGACCCATTATCGTTAAATAAGGGTTTGGGCATAAATGTTACGGTTTTACCATATTTCTTAGCCACATTTTTGATCACATATTTATAAGTCATCAAATAATCAGCAGCTTCAATTAAGGTAGCAAAACGGAACCCTAATTCATTTTGTCCCCCAGTTGCCACTTCGTGGTGATGTTTCTCGATGGGAACCCCACATTCAGCCATAGTCAGCAACATTTCTGTCCGCATATCCTGGAGGGTATCGGTAGGAGAAACGGGGAAATAACCTTGTTTATAACCAGGTTTATAAGCTAAGTTACCGCCTTCTTCTTCTCTACCAGTATTCCAACGACCTTCTACACTATCAACGGAATAGTAAGCTTTGTTCTCAGTTTGGTCGAAGCGAACGTCATCAAAGACAAAGAACTCTGCTTCTGGTCCGAAAAAGGCAGTGTCACCGATGCCGGTGGTTTGGAGATAGTCTACTGCTTTTTTGGCGATGGTGCGAGGATCACGACTGTACCATTCCCCCGTACGAGGCTCTTTAATGCTACAAACAATACTAAGGGTAGGTTCCTCATAGAAAGGGTCTATCCAAGCTGTCTTGGGGTCAGGAACCATACACATATCTGATTCGTTGATGGCCTTCCATCCCCGAATACTGGAACCATCGAAGGGAACCCCAGCGTCAAAGGAATCCTCGTCAATTTGATCGTGATAAAAAGAGCAGTGTTGCCAAATCCCTGGTAAATCAATGAATTTGAGGTCAATAATTTTAATGTTTTGGTCTTGAATCATTTTCAAGACTTCTTGGGGCGTTTGGGCCATGAAAGACTCCTTGGGATTTCAATATATACATCTCTTCAAGTCATTGATAGTAAAGACTCACTTTCCTATATTTTGTATAACTTGCTACTTTTTAGCCTTTTGAAACCTGTAAATAAGACTAAGTTTTCTTAGCAAAAAGCTAAACCTAGAAAATATTAAATTCTTATGTAAAGAATTGTATCAATTATCTTGAAAAAAAGTAGTTAAATTCCCCTAGATTAGCGATATAGTAAACATGAGCAGACGTTATATTTTAGGCAGCCTCGGTAATGCAAGTTTCATTGCGATCGCAACCCCGGTTTGAGCAATTATCTAATTTTTCCTGGAGTCAACTCAGGTATGGTATCAAGTATGTGTTAAAGCACAAACAACGACGGAAACTCCTACTTTGTTTGTCCGGGTCTATGGGAACCACCCTGATGTTAGATTGGGACCCGAAACTGGTAGGTGCAACCTTGACAGGTATGGGGTTGATGGGTGTAATTTATTGGGTTCAGACCGGTAAATGGCAAAGTCGCTGGATCTGTTTTTATGAATTTTCCCAAACTTTGCAGGGGAAATTGGCGATCGCTGTTATAGGTGGCGGTTTTGGCGCAATTAGTAGTTATATTGCCCTCGATATTTGGTCTAATGCTCAAAATCGTTGGTTAGCTACGGGATTAATTTTACAAGGATTAGGAACTTTTGTAACATTAGGTTTACTCAGTTGGCAATTATTGAGCATACCCAGAAAAAAACAGGAAAATCAGTATCAGGAATGGGTTTCTCAATTAACAGATGTTAATGTTTTAAAGCGATTAATTGCGGTGGAAAATCTCTCTAATCTTATAGAAAATAAACAGTTAACGCCAATTCAAGTAAAACAGATTCGCGCATATTTCCGACTCATGTTAAATCAAGAAACAGAAATTATGGTTAGTCAGGCTGTGTTACAATGTTGCCAACTGCTGGATAAACCCGGCGTTTTTAATAAATTATAGTCATTAATTTCCTATCCCAACTCAGTCAAATTAAGAAGCAATATGATTCAGCTTTTAATTAACTTAAGAAAATTTATCTTTTTAATCGTTTTAAGCGTAATTCTTTTGGCTGTGGGAATCCAGCCTTCCATGTCCCATAGACCCCACGATGTGGTAGAAAGAATAGAATTATCCCCAACTTACGAGGAGGATCAAACCGTCTGGATCATTGTTAGAAGTAATCTTTTTAAGTCAGTGGATGGGGGAGAAAGTTGGCAAAGAATTACTAATGGAATAGATAATGAAACCCAAAATAATCTCTCAGACCTAGATATGTTTGCTCAAAGTAAAGATATCCTCTTTTTATCTGCCGATGGTGATGGAATATATAAGTCTCAAGATGGAGGAATGTCTTGGGAAAAAGTCAATCAAGGGCTAGAAACACTCAAAATTGATTCAGTAGTTATCTCACCCAATGATTCTGATTTAGTTTTAGCAAAGGGAACTGAGGGAGGATTATTCAAAACAGATAACGGGGGTACAAATTGGACTTCTGTAATCGATGAAAACACAAAAGTTACTGCTGTAGCTTTTTTACCGAACAACGATAGTCAAATTATTTTAGGTGACAATAAAGGCAATTTATATCTGTCTGAGGATAAGGGTAAAAATTGGGATCTTATGGGCAACTCTCCGGATAATAATCCTATAAATGCTCTGGCCAGTTCTCCTAATTTTGCCAATGATAAAATGATTATCATTGGAACTGATAAAGGTATTTTTAAAAGCGTTGACCTTGGTAAGTCTTTTGTTAGTATAAGTCAAGAAAATTTAGATAATAATATTAGGGACATTGTGATAAAAGCTGGAGAAAATAATAACTTGAAAATTTTGGTTTCTACAGCAGATATGGGGGTATTTCAATCTGAGGACGAAGGAGAAAACTGGACAAAAATAAATCAAGGTTTAACCAAAGATGTGCAAGCTGATGAATTTAAAGTTCCCCATTTTTATGAGCTAGGTATTTCCCCTACCTTCAGCCAAGATGGAGTGATATTTGTTGGTGGTTTCAATGGTTTGTTCAAATCCCAGAATAGTGGTGAAACCTGGCAAGAACTAGAAACTTTGTCAGGAGGGATAGTTGCCAACTTAGGGATCTCTCCTAATTACAAAAACGACTCTACTCTAGGGGTTGTGACTTATGTTGGCAATGCTTATCTTAGCTCAGATGGTGGCAATACTTGGAAACCGATTAATAAGGGATTAGAACCCCCTCGCTTCACTAGACAATTCAACTTTACTGGACAAGATCCTCGCCGCTTTTTTGATGTCGCTTTTTCTCCTAACTATGAATCTGATGGCAATATTTTTGCCTCTGTTCTTTGGGAAAACTTTTTAAGGTCTACTAATAGGGGCGAAAATTGGCAAATTGTTGGCCTTCCCGGTGCAAAAGGCCAATCACTTCGAGGATTTAGCATTGTTCCTTCCCCTAATTTTGCCCAAGATAGCACTGTCTATGTTGCTACCATGTATGGTTTAGTTATGCGCTCAACAGATGGTGGTCAAAACTTTTCTACCATGTCAGCTATTGATAGTCATAAGATTAACGAACCCCTAGCTATAGTAATATCCCCTAATTTTGCTGCTGACAAAACCCTCTATGCTTCAGGGGTGAAAGGAATTTATAAGACCACAGATGAGGGTAAGACATGGCAAGCTACAACTGAAAAAACCCCTTTAGAAAATCTCTTTTATTTTCAGTTGGCCATATCACCAAATTATGAAAGCGATCGCACGGTAATAGCTGGGACGGAAAAAGGGGTTTATATAACCAAAGATGCCGGACAAACCTGGGTTAAGTTGACAAATACAAGCTATGGAGATGATGAACATGTTGAAGCTTTAGCCATTTCCCCAAACTATGAAAATGACCAAACTTTTGTAGTCAGTATCAGGGCAAAAGGACTGTTTAAAACCGTTGATGGCGGCGAAACCTTTGAGAAAATTGGGGATGATTCCCTTACTTTTTCAAGAATGAATAATATTCCTTATCGGGGTCAAGCAATACAGTTTTCCCCTTCTTATGCTGAGGATAATACCCTTTATGGTTTTGGAGGAACCAATACAGAAATCTATAGATCCACCGATGCTGGCAATACTTGGGAGACGATTACTATTCCAGTAAATACTAATGATAATTATGATTTAATAACTTGGGGAAGTCTGTTCTTTCTAGTCTATCGAGGTCGCATCGCGAAAGTAGTTGCTGCAGCAGTGGTTGCTATATTAAGCTATTTTATTTTAGGATATTTAGGATTAGAGAAAAAACTTCCTTTGAATAAGCTACAAATTAAATTAATAGGAACATTTGTAACCTTTATTGTGGCATTCCTGATCTTGTTTAAATTATAATTTGCTAGTGTCCGATTACTAGCTAATTTTTGGATTGATTAGTTTTTCTGTTAGTAATTCCCGCAGTTGAGACAAGGGATCTGAGAGATTAAATACTCTTAACTCTCCCATTGCGATTAAAGAGGCTATTTCTTGACGCATTTCTTGTTCTGGGTGGGAGAGGGAAGTAGCGATTTCATCAGCTAAACGACCACTTTCAGCAATGACAATCAAAGGACGATCAAATTTGACGTTTTCCCTGGCATCTACTAAAGCAATTGCTCCACCGTTAATTAAAACGGTAACGGAAGGATGTTCTCCTGCCAAAACGCTGGCTATCTCGGCCAACCAAGGGGACTCATCTCCCCACTTAGAACCTGGAACCAATAAAAAATGGGTATGATGGGGTTCGAGTGTCGCAGCCTCAGAAGAAGAGTTAGAATTATTAGGGAACTTTACTAAGCCGATGGGAGAAACTCCAATAAGAGGGAATTCCCCTTTAACTTGGTTTCTAGCTTTACCCATTAAACCCATAACTCCACTGTCAGTTCCTCCATCAACGACGCATAAACCTAATTCTTTTGCTAGAGGGGCTAAGACTTCTATAAATAAACGTTCCAGACGCAACAAATGGGCTTGACTAATTTGACTCGCACCACCAATAAGCACCAAAACCGGAGAGCGTTTCTTCAGGTTGATTGTTGATAAAGCAGTGCTTATCTCTTGTCCAGCTTGAATTTTAAGGACTTCTGCTGTGGATTGATTGTCGAAGGTTAGAGTAAAACTTGTTTCCATCTGAGGAAAATGAGAGACTAACTCGTTTGATTTTAGAACATTAAGAAGCTATGTTATAACATACTCCCTAGAAGTGAGATTCGCAGAATTTTCACCATCAAAAATGATAAAATATTTAGGAGGCTATCATCAACCTCAAACACAAGGACGCATCGTCGATAATTTTTGTTCTGCTTAAATCAAATTAATCCAAAATAGGCTCATTAGCAATATTTTCTAAGCCCGCATTGGTTAATAATTTAATCCAATTTTTTCGTTCAGAGACATTATCAGACAAAAGATCATACCAACGATTTTCAATTAAAACTCAGAGCGATCGCAATTTTGTTTTTTATGATCTTTTGTTGAGACAATCAGATTGATCTTAACTTACATGAATATTTATTGCTTTTATCTAATAGCTGAACTCTGATTGCTGAGGGCTGAATGCTTACTAGAAAATTTGTGATAAATTAGAGAGTTAATGCTCATGACCATTAAGGATAGAAGAACAGGTATTAAAGGAATCCATCCTCCATAGATAAAGAGAAAGAAATTAACTGCTGTCAATAAACAAGCACTGCCAAAGATGCTAAAAAGTTGCCATTTTTTGCTTGTAAAAAAACTAGGAATAGCAGACCAAAACCAAATCCAGATAAACTCTAGCCATCCCGACCAAAACCAAAGTAAAGAACGATTGTCTAAGACAGCACTGAGCATTTGACTAATCATCTGAGCTTGAATAAAAACCCCATAGGTTGTTAATTGCGACCTATCATTATAAGGTGTCTTTAATTCATCTTGACCAGGAATATTTGTACCGATTAACACCAAACGATTTTTGAAAATTTCACCTTTAATTTCACCTTTTAATAATGACCGAAGTGGTATTTGTAAAGCAATTTCTTCTGGAGATTTTAAGGCACGGTAATTAAGTAAAATTTGACGACCTCCAGCGTCAACTCCTTGATAACCACTACTATGGGATGAAATATACTTGAAAACTACTGTTTTGGGTAGACTATTGGCTGGTGCATTAGTTTGATATTCAGTAATATTAACGCCAATTGTATCAAAACTAATATTGTATGAACTTCCTTGATTTAGAGAACTAATATAATGAGCAAACACTAAGAAATTAAACGAATATTTAGCTTGACACAAAGAAGGAAGGGGAGGAGTCATATTGATTAATTGACGACGAATAATACCAGATTCATCAGCAACTAAATCACTAAATCCTATCTGTTCCGATTTTAAACGCTCTGGGGGTCTAATTCCGAGAAAGTTAGCAGAAGGAAAGCCAACTCTACAGACCATGTAGAGGTTTTGTTGTTCTTGAAAAAGGTTTAGTAATTGTTGGTTTTCTATTTTAATATCTCGATAAATATCAATACCAATGGTTTGTACTTCATATTGATCAAGTTTTTGTAAAACCTGAAGTAAAGCTTGATCTGATAATGAACCATTAAGTTTCCACCCCAGAGATTTTTGATAGTTAATATCTTCTTGATCGATAGTAATAATTAGCAAACGGGGATCGTTTGTTTCGGGTAAAATAAAGGCTCGAAAACGAAAAAATTGATCTAATGCCCATAATTCACTAGACTGTAATAAACCTCCGTAGCGAATACCAAAAATTAATCCTGTAACAATTATACTGGAAAGAAACAAGGGAATCGAAATCTGATTTGATAGCCATTGTGGAAATTTTATTTTCAAGGTATTAAACTTAAATAGTTAATAATGGTAAATAATTGGATAGGAGAGAAAGGATGAACAAAGACTTTTTTGACGCTTTTATATCCTATGGAAGAGCAGATAGTAAAGATTTTGCTATCGAACTACATAGGAGGTTAGAATCTCAGGGTTATGATGTTTGGTTGGATCAAAATGACATTCCTTTTGGGGTTGATTTTCCCGAAGAAATCAAACAGGGAATTGCTAAATCTCAAAATTTTCTTTTCATTATCTCTCCCCATGCTATCCACTCTCCCTATTGTAAAGAAGAAATTGATTATGCTGTTAAATATAACAAACGTATTTTACCTTTACTGCACGTTGAAAAAATAAATAAACAGATTTGGCAACAACGTAATCCCAAGGGAGAAGACCAAGATTGGCAAGAATATTGTTCCCAAGGCAAACATTCTAGTTTCACACAGATGAGTGAGGATATTTCTAAGGTAAACTGGATTTATTTTCGGGAACAAATGGATGATTTTGAAACATCTCTTACTGCTTTGGTGGAGGTGTTACAACGGGATAGGAATTATGTTTATCAACATACTAAATTACTCAATCAAGCTTTGCAATGGGAAACCCATAAAAAACAATCTCAATATTTACTAATTGGACAAGAAAGACGGAGTGCAAATCAGTGGCTACAAAGGAATTTTTTTTATCAACAATCTCCTTGTGATCCAACATTTATTCATTGTGAGTTTATTTGTGAAAGTGAAAAAAATGCTCATGGTGATCTTGCAAAAATATTTATTAGTTATCTAGAGCAAGATCAATTTGTTGTGGACAAAATTTGTCGTACTATCATGGAAAATGGTCACACGCTCTGGAAAAGAACAACAGATATAAAAAACTCAGAAACTGCTTACTCGAAAAACCTAGAAAGGATTGAAAAATCTGACAACTTTATATATATTCTTTCTCGAAATTTATTAGATAATAGTTCAGAACAAGAACTATGGGAACAAGAATTAAAATACGCTTTATTTCTCCACAAAAGAGTTTTTGTTCTTCAGTTGGATACGGAAGATTTAGGTGAATTTTATTCACTGCTTTCTGAAACAATTATTATTGACTTTTCTAAACATAAAGATGAAAATAAATACAAAAAATATACCGATAAATTGATTAAAATGATTCTAGAAGAAAGCGATTATTATCAACAACATAAAAATTTATTAGTAAAAGCACTGCAATGGGAAAAGCAAAATAAATATCCAACTCTTCTCCTTAGAGGAAAAAGTCTTAAAAAAGCGATGATTTGGTTAGAAACAGCTAAGAAATACTCACGTAATCAACCCATTTACCTACAAAAAGATTATATTATAACTAGCTCTAAACAACCCACTGTTACTAGCTTTGATGTTTTTCTAGCACACGCTTATTGTGATGTGGATTTTGCAGATCAGTTAAATGATGCTTTAGAAATTCAGGGAAAAACCTCTTATTTTGAACCCCAAAACCCAGAAAATACCAATCATGAAGAAACAGAAATAAAAGAAATAATTAATCGTTGTGATAATTTTATTTTAATTGTTTCTCCTGACTCCAAAAATCTGGAAACCTGTCAAAAAGAGATAGATTATGCTCAAAGTCTTAATAAAAGAATAATAATAATTTTCTACTGTTTTAAAGAAGAACCAGATATTACTATTAAAGCTCAAGAAACAATTTACTTTTCGAGAAATAAAGCCAACTTTTTTAGTAAATTTAACGAATTAATCAGAATTTTAGAAACAGATCGCTCTCATGTTCATAGTCATACTAAATGTTCAGCAAGAGCCTTAGAATGGGAAAAAAATAAGCGTCATGAAGACTATCTACTAAGAGGTAACGAATTAGTAATTACTCAAACCTGGTTCAACGAAGCTAACACTAATCAAAAACAACCAAAAATCAGCAACTTACAACAAGAATTTATCCAAGAAAGTCAAAAACTACAGCATCGCCTCAAACTTCAAGAAGAATTAGAACGTCAACAAAAATTAAAACAAGCGCGACGCATTACTTTAGGTTCTATTATTGCAGGAATAATCTTAGCTTGCTCAACCGCTATTACCCTGATAGAACTAAGACAGGCCGACATTAATCATATCAAAACTATCATAGTTTCCTCTCAAGCTGACTTAGAATCAGGATATGCTTTAGACGCTCTTGAAAAAAGTTTACAGGCACACCAAGATGCCAAAAACCATTGGACAAAACGAATCTCATGGTTGCTACCCATGACAAAACTTCCTGACTCCTTGCATAATGACATTTTTGATACCATCAGACAAGCCAGCAATGAAGTTAGAGAAAAAAGGATTACCATTGAGACTAGATCAGGTTTAAGTACCTTAGCAGTCAGTCCCCAAGAAAAAATTCTTGCCACCGGTTCCCAACAAGGGGTAGTCAAACTTTATAATATCCAAGAAAATTTTCAACTCTTAGACGCACAACCCATTCCCTACGGTGACAAAATCATGGATCTCAGTTTTAGTCCCGATGGCCAAAAATTAGCGATCGCCTCTTGGAGAACCTTAGTTCGCATCTGGGATCTAGAAAACAATTATTATCTGGAAACTTTACCCCATGATAGTTGGATTAACCGTCTCAGTTTTAGTCCCGATGGTAAACAACTGGCAACCGCTTCTGTGCAGGGAAAAATCACCCTCTGGCGCGTCCCCGACAATAATCGGACAAAAATGGAGAAACAAGGAGAATTTACCGTAAATGGCCAGGCCGTCGCCCTTCATTTTAGTCAGGATAGTCAATATTTAGCAGTGGGAACCAATCAAGGTCAAGTTGTCATCAGTCAACGTCAAGGCCAACCCATCAGTGAATTTACTGTCAATAGTCCCGTTAACGATGTCGCCTTTAGTCCCGATGATAGTCTCTTAGCTGTAGCTACCGACGAAGGAAGAGGAGAACTGTGGGACTGGCAAACCCAGGAGCAAATTAGCCAATTAGAAGGGCATACAAACCGCCTCAACGCCATCATTTTTAGCCCTGATGGTCAACAGCTTGCCACCGCCTCAGAAGACACCACAGTGCGCCTCTGGGACCTTTCTGGCAAGAGTTTAGACCGATTCCCCGGCCATAAAGACGGAGCAACGCAACTAAAATATATTGGGAATAATTTAGTGGCAACGGCAGCCGATGGAACTTTGCACCTATGGGATTTAACCTGGAAAAAATTACCCCAATTACAAGGCCATATTCACAGTGTCTATCAAGTTAAATTCAGCCCTGATGGACAAAATATTGCCACTGCTTCGGCCGATGAAACAGCCCGTTTATGGAACTTGCAAGGGGAACAATTAGGGATTTTTCCCCATGAGGGAGCAGTAACTAGCATCAGTTTTAACGCCGATAGTCAACTGCTGTTGAGCGGTGCGGCCGATGGTATCGCCCGTATTTGGAATCTTGAAGAGCAAATCTCACAAGGTTCTGTTTTAGAAGGTTATAGCGATCAATTTTTTCGAGTTAGTTTTAATCCCAAACATTCCTATTGGGTTGCCGGGGCGACTCATGGAGAAATAAGAGCTTATAATGATCAAACCAAGAAATTTAGGTATCAAACAACTTCGGATTTAATAACCGATCTCAGTTTTAGTTCTGATGGTCAACGTTTGGCTACTGCTTCTTTTGCTGAGGGTGTTTTGATTTGGAATACGGAAGAACTTTTGAACCTTTCTCCCCCAACCAAACCGCAAACATTACCATTTTCCCAGCCAACTAGCATTGCTTTTAATTCTCAAAATCATACGTTAGCTATTAGTTCCAAAGACGGATATATTAGTCTTTGGAATTCTCAAAACAAGAGAATTAGAAAATGGCTTGCTCATCAAGATAGTATTCTCAGTGTTAGTTTTAGTCAAGATGGTCAATATCTGGCTACCGGTTCTTGGGATGGAACTGCTCGTTTATGGAATCTTCAAGGGCAAAGATTAGCTCAATTTACTAGCAATGCTGGCCCAGTTTTTAGTGTTGCTTTTAGTCCCAATGATCGCTGTTTAAGTGAAATATTGGGCAAGGAAATTAAAGGAGATTGTCTAGCGACAACTTCTGCTGATGGAACTGTTTATATCTGGCGAGTAGAAAGCGAAGAAGAACTTTTAAAAAGAGCCATTAAAGCCAATTCCAAACGAGTGTATAAGCAGACCAAATATTAGGTCTTTGATTACTGGGATCTTGTAACATTTCTTGTTGAGTTAATCTTGTCCTTTCTACTCAATAAATCTTCTACTTCTCCTAATAATTTTAGATATTTTTGTAAGCTAAGCAGAACATCTTTAACTTCTTTGTGTGGGAGCATCCCAATTTTGCAAATTAGCCGATTTAGGATGGCTGAAACCTTTATATAATGTTGCTTTGAGAGATTTACTTACAAAAATGGGATGCTCCCCTTTGTGTGGAACTTTTGTGCGGTAATATTTAAGTTCTTCTTGTTGAGGAATCTTGAGGATAATCTCTAAAGATTGGTCTAAAATAATAGCATGAATAACGGCTATAGATTCAGGATATTCATCTACTAAGCGATCAATTTCTTGTGCTAAGTTCCATTGTCCCAATTTTTGATGACTCAAAGATAGATTGGTCAAGGCCATAGATTGATTTAACTTATCTCCCTCACTTTCAAAGCTGTCGGCTGCTTTTTGCCAAGTCTTTATGACTTGTTGCCATTGCCCTCTGTTTGCTTGTTCACGGGCTAAATTAATCCAAGAAATCCCTGCATTAGCCATTAAACTATTTTCTGGAAAATTAGTTACCCATAATTGAGAAAAATTTGTCTCAGTAATTTCACTCACAACCTTTCCTTTGCTAATTTCGGCTGTCAGTTGAGTCGGAATTATTGTTAGGCTTAAAGACAAAAAAAACAAAACCAGACTCATTATGAGCGATGTTCGCTGTTTTTTCATAAATTTGAAACACTCCACACTCTATAACCTATATTAATAAGACTCAGTATATTAACTATATCTTAATTCTCCTCACACTTCCCACACTACCTATTTTATTAACTTGCAAGTTTTATCCTAGTAATATTACGGAAAACTATCAGTATTTCTTAGTGTATTTTTTGTGAATAAAACTTATAGTTTTCGTATAAATAACTATTTTCAAAAAAGGACGAGACAATTCATTTTTATTATTATAAACTGGAGACGGAAAAAATATCATTAGTTGTTAATGCCCTAACACAAATCACTGAATTAGTTTAACTAAAACCTATCTGTTTTCCGAAATATTCTGATTGTTATCAATATAAAAAATCATTTAAACAATAGACAAGGTTACAAAAATGCACAACCGAACAACAAATCCTAAAAAATATAAATTAATTCCATCTCTTATAGCTTTTGGAGCTATTACTTTTTACTCCATGCCAGCCTGGTCCCAAATAGTAATTCTACCTTTTGACATATCAATCATTGGTTCCAATGGGACCAATTCCTCCTCGCAAATTACCTCAACCTCAAAAGGTTCTCCCTCTTCACCGTTTTCTAATGGGGGGAATCCCAGTTCATATAATTCAAATAATAATAATGGTGGTGGTGGTTCTTTTTCTCCATTTGTAAGCACTCAAGGTTCCACAAATTCATCTGATAACAGTAGTAGTAATACTGATGATAATAATGAAACTTTCAGTAATGAAACTTCTGGTGGTCTTTTGGATGATCAAACTAGTATACTTTTAGCTCAATTTTCCAACGATAATCAACCAGACAATCCAGAAGGACCTCAGAGTCAGGCATCTGGAAGATTTAGTGACACCCCAGATCCTAATGATCCTAATTATGGTGGCAATGTTCAGCCAGCTAATGTTGGTGGTAATGTTCCTGATATTGGTGACAATGTTGATTCTGGTGATGGTGATGGTGATGGTGATGGTGATGGTGATGGTGATGGTGATGATCCCGATATTGTGACGACTGCTGCTACTTCAATCCCTGAACCAACATCAGTAACAGCATTAGCTATCATCGGGTTGGTTGGTATTTTTGCTAAACGCAATCGCAGGAATTGCTGATATAGCAGCAGGCAGAGGGCAGGAGGCAAACCACCCCTAACCCCTCCCAGGAGGGGAAGGCAGGAGGTAAAAACCTTGCTGCTTGCTATTAGGTTTGAGTTTGAAAAAATGTCCTAACTGCCCTGGCGGTTGCTATAACTGATTGCTGTAGTTGACCAAAAGTCTTCTTTTTGGAGAAGACTTTTTTAGAGTTAGATAATCTTGCGATAAACAGATATTTTATGCTATAATAAGCAATTGTGTCGAAATTTTATATCAATGTTATGCCTAAACTAAAGACGCGCAAAGCTGCCGCCAAGCGTTTTCGATTAACAGGAAGCGGGAAGAAAATTGTTAGGCGAAAAGCTTTCAAAAATCACTTATTAAATCATAAAAGTGCTGAAAGAAAGCGTCGTCGTTTGTCTAATGCAGCCTTAGTTAGTGAACAAGATGAACCCAATGTTCGCTTAATGTTGCCTTACGCCTAAAATTAACTCGATCACTTAAGTAGATTAACACAGAAACAGAGTAACTATGACCAGGGTAAAACGGGGCAATGTCGCCCGAAAACGTCGTAAAAAAATCCTTAAACTAGCGAAAGGGTTTAGAGGAAGCCATTCTCGTCTATTTCGTACCGCTAACCAGCAGGTAATGAAGGCGTTACGCAATGCTTACCGCGATCGCCGTAAACGGAAACGGGATTTTCGTCGCTTATGGATCACTCGTATTAATGCTGCAGCCAGACAAAATGGCATGAGTTATAGTCAATTAATCGGTCAGATGAAAAAGGCTAATATTGAGATTAACCGTAAAATGTTAGCACAATTAGCGATTCTTGACCCTGATGCTTTTAAAAAGGTTGTAGAAACCGCTAGTGCAGCTAAATAATGGATAATTGATCATGGATAATTGATATTTCATTATCAATTATTCATCAGAAAATCTTAGTGTTTCGCCACAATTCATGGGACAATGGGAAAGGCGATAGCAGTTAGTAAATAATGAGTCAAACACCGAAGATAATAGTATTAGATGATGATCCAACCGGTTCCCAAACGGTACATAGTTGTTTACTGTTAATGCAGTGGGACGTTGAGACGTTACGATTGGGGTTAAGGGATGAAGTTTCTATTGTCTTTATTTTAAGCAATACAAGGGCATTAACCCCCCAAAAGGCAGCAGAGGTTACTAGAGAAGTTTGTCATAATCTCAAAATTGCGATCGAAGCGGAAAAAATAGCAGACTTTGTAATTGTCAGTCGTTCTGATTCTACCCTCAGAGGTCATTATCCCATAGAAACGGATGTTATTGCCGAAGAATTAGGGGGTTTTGACGCTCATTTTTTAATCCCTGCCTTTTTTGAAGGAGGAAGACAAACTCTTGACAGTGTTCATTATTTAAACATTGACGGAAAATTAACACCGGTTCATGAGACAGAGTTCGCTAAAGATTCTGTTTTTGCTTATCATTATAGTTATCTTCCAGACTATGTAGAAGAAAAGACCAAAGGAGGTATTAAAACAACAGAAGTTGAACGATTTTTATTAACAGATATTCGACAAGGTAGCTTAGAAAGATTAATGCAGCTACAAGGAAATAAATGCGGAGTAGTTGACGGAGAAAAACAAGAAGATTTAGATAAATTTGCTGAAGATTTATTGACCGCAGCAGCATCAGGTAAACGCTTTTTATTCCGTAGTGCTGCCAGTATTCTGACATCTTTAGCGCAATTAGGCAAACAACCTATTGCAGCAGAAGCAATGGCAGAATATAAACCAACAGATAAACCTGGAGTAGTTTTGGTGGGTTCTCATGTTAAAAAAACAACCCAACAATTACAAGACTTATTAACTCAAGCAGATGTAGTAGGAATAGAAGTTGATGTTAAAGAGTTACGAGATCATCCTGATAAAAAAGATGAGTTATTAAACAGTATTTTAGAACAAGTTAACAGCGTTCACCAACAAGGTAAAACACCTGTAGTTTATACCAGTAGAGACGAATTGACCTTTGAAACAGTACAAAAAAGATTGGATTTTGGCGTTGCGGTTTCCTCTTTATTAATGGAAGTAGTTCAAGGTTTACCCCGTGATATTAGCTTTTTAATTAGTAAAGGGGGTATTACTTCTAATGATGTTTTGAGTACCGGTTTAAACTTACAATCAGTACGATTATTAGGACAAGTTTTAGCCGGATGTTCAATGGTAAGAACCGAAAAAGATCATCCTTTATTTCCTAACTTACCCGTGGTTTTATTCCCTGGAAATGTGGGTAATGTTCAGGGTTTAAGTACGGTTTATTCTCGCTTGAAACAATAATTGGTGAAACTAAAAATAAAATTATTATTGAGAAATAGTTGTTTCTTCTTGCAAGTTAAACATACATTTCTCTTTGCTATTTCATCTTAAAAGCTTAACTATGTTAGTTTAAGTTTTAAAGGAGAACAAAAATCATCAACCCCTGTTTTGAGAACATATAAAACCACAGGTAAAACTAAAATATCTGGAATTTTTTTTGTATTCATTAAGTGATTAATAACAGGAATAATATGACCTTCTGAAAGTTCATTAGTAAGATTTTCTTGACAAATTTCTACCCGATATCTTTTTGCTAAACCCTCCAACCAATCTGTGCGATCGGGGGTTTGTCCTACAGTTAAAGCAAGATTAATGGCCGCATCATCTAAGTCACCATCACAAACAATAATTTCATCTAAAGCAGCGATCGCATCAGGATAGTCAGCAAGTTGGGAACGATAATAAGTAATTTCTGAGAGGGTTAAAGAGGGCATAATTTACTATGAATAAACGAGAAAAATTAATGAAGCTTGAATAAATTATCTTTTATCATTGTAACAAAAAAATCAAAATATATTAAACTTTATAAAATTTTTTAAAAAACTAATATTACCTCCTAATTTCTGATACTTTACTTCTAAAACTAGAAAACTCTGTACCTCACAAGTATGGGAACTGCTATAACTAATTTCTGTATTACTATAGATTAAAATAAAGATGGATTGATTCAAGAATAAGAAAAAATGATTAGATTAAAACCTTGGCAATGGGTAGTATTAGCAAGTCCTGTAATCATTATTGTTAGTTTTTTTATCATTGTAGCAGGAATACAAATTCATCAATGGGAAATTAATTGGATCTGGGCTGTTTTTGTCTTAGTTTTGCTAGGATGGCGTTGGTTATTGGTCAAATGGACAAAACCAGTCGAACAACAAATTGAAACCTTTATTTCTCAAATTACCCAAGAAGGAGACAACCAAGAAAACCAAATTGCTGCCACGGTTGACGATCAAGAAACCATTAGTAAAATAGAGACCATTCTCTACAATATTATCCAAGAAACTCGCAACGATCGCCCTTTTTGGGAAGACTGGCCCACCTTTTGGCAACGCTGTGAGAGTTTAGTAAGTGCGATCGCCCATGTTTATCATCCAGAAATCAAATATCCTTTACTAAATATCTATGTTCCTCAAGCTTATGGACTGATTCGGGGAACCATTAATGATCTCGATCGCTGGATGCAAAAATTAGCCCCTTTTCTCAATCAAGTCAGTATTGGACAAGCTTATCAAGCTTATGAAGTTTACCAAAAATTAGAACCCAATGCCCGTAAATTATGGCGTGTTTGGAACTGGAGTCAATGGATACTCAACCCAGTGGTTGCTTTAGCGAAACAAACCAGTAGAAAATCCACTCAAGAAGCCAATCAACAACTTGTGGTTAACTTCGGACAAACCTTCCGAGAAACCGCTTTAAAAATTCTTGCTAAACAAGCGATCTCCCTTTATAGTCACCAAAATGTTCTCCCTTCAGATAAATTATCAGTCCCAGAAAAACCCCCTTCTACTGCTAAAACAGAAACCCTCCGAGAGATTATTTCTAAAGTACAACCCGTTGAAAAAATAGAAGCCAAACCGGTTAATATTTTACTTGTAGGAAGAACCGGCGCAGGAAAAAGTAGCCTGATCAATACTTTATTTAAAACAGAGAAGGCCGAAGTAGATATTTTACCCAATACAGATAATTTTACCGCTTATAATTGGAGAGATTCTAGAGGAGAAAGTTTAACCATTTGGGACACTCCTGGGTATGAACAAATCAACCGTCCTCAGTTTCGGGAACAGGTGTTAAATTATTGTACAAAAGCAGATTTATTATTATTAGTTACTCCGACACTTGATCCTTCTTTAGAAATAGATATGAAGTTTCTAGAGGCAGTTAAAAGGGAGATTACAGACTTACCTATGATTGCAATTGTAACGCAAGTTGATCGTTTAAGGCCAATGAGAGAATGGCAACCTCCTTATGATTGGCAACAGGGAAAATTACCCAAAGAAGTTAGTATTAGAGAGGCCACAGCTTACCGTGTCGAGATATTTGGGGACAAATGTGACTTTATTTTACCCATTGTTACCCGTGATGGAAATGTTGGTCGAGAGAGTTGGGGAATTGATGTTTTAACTAATACTTTGTTGGCATCTATTAAACCCTCAAAACAACTAAGATTAGCCCGTTTTTTACAACAACAAGAAGCCCGTTCTGTTGCTGCTGCAAAAATTATTGAAACTTGTACTTTACGATTAAGTACAACTGAAGGAATAACAGCTTTATTAAAAAGTCCTGTATTGCA
>JBFRWO010000393.1:0-9068 GCA_051439625.1 Crocosphaera sp.
TAACTATGCCAGAACCATTTAGATTTAGCAGTGGTCACGTCGCCTATACGGTAGCAGATTTAATCGGAGTTTGCGATCAGTCTCCTCAAGAAATCATATATTATTTGAAACGTGGGGATTTTGAGAAATGGTTAGCCTATATTGGGGAAACAGAAATTGCTAAAAAAGTTGAAGAAGTTAGTAAACTCTCAGTTACAGAAGAGGAACTATTAAAACAATTTATCCAAGTTTTACAACCTCCTCAACCAGAAAATACTATTTCTGAATCATCTGATACTGTAACACCATCAGAGCAAGACTCTTCTACAACAGAACTGGATAATACAGATTCACAAAATAAAATAGTAGAATCAGATGAACCCAGTTCTACCACAGAATTAAAAGATAACACCCTAGAAGTATCTGAAGCTAAACAGTCAACAGCAACTGCTGAAACTTCTGACGGAGAAGAAACTATCAACAAACAATCTGAAATTGAGGAGAAAACAACAATAGAAACTACTGAAAGTTCTGACGGAGAAGAAACTATCAACAAACAATCTGAAATTGACGCTAAAAAGGCAACAGAAACTACGATTAAACCTGAAGTGATTGAAGAAAATAAAGAACCTAAAAAACCTATTGCTCCACTTAATGAGTCTTCTGATGAAGGTGTTGAAGCAAACAGTTCTTTTGCTAAAGCAGTTCAAGGGTTTATGTCTAACTATATTAACAAGGAATAATGAAAGCATCCCATTTTTGTAGAAAAATCATCCTTGGAGTGTAACGGGGAGACTAGGAGACTGGGGGGAAATTCCTCCGATAAACTATTATTTTTAAACCCTGTCTTTAACGACGGGGTCTTATTTTTTTCTCCTAACTATTCAACCCAAAATAACCTAATCCTGCGCCCATTACTTCGGCTAAAATACTAATTATTCTGAAAATAGCAATGGTTGTTAAAACGATTTCAATGGGTAAAGATGAGGTTTCCAATAAAGCAATAATTGTTGCTTCAAAAACTCCCAAACCACCGGGCGCACCAGGAATTACTAAACCTAGTAACCAAGCAAAACTAAAGGCACTAATTATTATTGGTATTTGTTGAAAAGTAATAGACATAAATGCCATCAAAGCAAAAATAAATCCCAATCCTCTTAATAATAAAAAGATAATTTCTCCTGCTAAAATAATGCCAGGATATTTCTCTAAATAAACTGTTTCTGTCTCTTCATTTTTTTTGTTTTTTTTAATCTTTTTTGTAAAACCAATAACTCGATTAATAATAATCGGATGAATTCCTACTAAGACAATAATTAATAGCAAGCATTGTAAGAATAGAATATTAATATTTTTCGTTGTTTCAATGAGTCCAATACTATGACTTAATAAAGCAATTAATAAAGCAGCAGCAGCCATTAACAGCGGTTCTAATAACACAGTTAAACTAGCAATAGCTAAAGAAATACCCTGTTTAGAAATAGCAGAAATTCGACCATAAAAATGACCAACATTACCTGGCAAGTATTTATAAATATTAGTCACTAAATATATCTTTAATCCCCATTTATACTGACAAGACTGTTTAAATAATTGCAGAATTTTTATCCAAACAATAGCTGACCAAATATGAGCCAATAAGGTTACAATTAAAGCTAATAATAACAATCCGAAACCTGGAAAATCAATCTTTACCTTTGTTACAGCTTGCCAATGATTTCTAAAGGTAGAAATTATAAAAAATAAGGTAATTCCTAAAACTAGCCATTTTAGATAAACTTTAATTGATGACATGATGACATAATTATAAGACCCCTTCGTTAACCCCTACAACCTTAACTTATGTAGTCTCAGTTGATGAAAATGGTATTAAAAACAACAAAGGAGTAGGCTTCAGAACCTACTCCTTTGAATACCCCCAAGGGAATTTGAATCCCTGTCGCCTCCGTGAAAGGGAGGTGTCCTAGGCCACTAGACGATGGGGGCTTGTTTTTCTAGACCTTTATTAATATAACAAGACTTTTTGTCAGTGTCAAGCGTTTTGAGAAAATTTTTTTTGACCAACTCATGGTAGAGTAGGATTGCAGGTTAAATGGAAATATAGTAACCTCCACAGCGTGAGATTAGCGATCGCTCACTAAACAAATAAAGAAGAACTGAACTATGACGAGGAAATATCGTATAACCCTACTGCCAGGGGATGGCATCGGCCCTGAGATTTTAGCTGTTACCGTTGATATCCTCAAAGTTGTTGGTAAGCAGTTAGACATTGATTTTCAATTCCAAGAAGCATTGATCGGTGGGGTGGCCATTGACGAAACAGGCAAACCACTGCCAGAAGCAACCCTGAAAATGTGTCGTGATAGCGACGCGGTATTATTAGCTGCCATCGGCGGTTATAAATGGGATAACTTACCCCGTGAACAACGGCCAGAAACAGGTTTATTAGCCATTCGCGCTGGACTCAACCTTTTTGCTAACCTCCGGCCAGCAACCATTCTACCTCAATTAATCGATGCGTCTTCCCTAAAACCAGAAATCGTTGATGGGGTGGATATCATGGTAGTTAGGGAGTTAACCGGCGGCATTTATTTTGGCAAACCCAAAGGCATTTTTGAGACAGAAACCAAAGAGAAACGAGGGGTCAACACTATGGCTTATACTGAGTCAGAAGTTGATCGCATCGCCAAAGTTGCCTTTGAAACAGCGCAAAAACGCGGTGGTAAGCTATGTTCTGTAGATAAGGCCAATGTCCTCGATGTTTCCCAACTATGGCGCGATCGCGTTACCTTAATGGGGGAAAAATACTCCGATGTGGAACTGTCTCACCTCTATGTAGATAACGCAGCGATGCAGTTAGTGCGCGCCCCTAAACAATTTGATACCATTGTTACAGGGAATTTATTTGGGGACATCCTCTCCGACGCAGCAGCCATGTTAACTGGTAGTATTGGGATGTTGCCTTCTGCTAGTTTAGGCTTAGAAAAACCTGGGTTATTTGAACCCGTTCACGGTTCGGCCCCCGATATTGCAGGAGAAGACAAAGCCAACCCCTTAGCCCAGGTTCTCAGTGCAGCGATGATGCTACGCTATGGGTTAAACGAACCAAAGGCAGCTACTAGGCTAGAAAAAGCCGTTTACGAGGCTTTAGCCCAAGGATATCGCACAGGAGATATTATGTCTGATGGCATGAAAGCAGTGGGATGTAAAGCAATGGGAGAAGTTTTGTTAAGGATATTGGAATCATAGTTTAGTATTTTTCCGTCCTTTGATGTGTATTCTTTCCATTAATATATTAAAGACAAACCTCGATAACTTTGTGAGGAGATCATTATTATGGCTTATACACATCACATTAACGAGTCCCAAGCGCAAGGGATGGACTCTACTATTATTTTAGACCCGACCTTGTTACGGGCAGCACAACGTATCTATCGTACTTATTGTATGTTACATCCGAGAAGTGCCAAGCGACCTTATGGTATTGCCATTCATCGAAAAAGTCATCGAGGCCAATTAATTTTTCGTCATGACCCCGTTCTTTTACCGGGGGAGTGTTTTGTGCCAACCAAGCAGCTAGAAGTTGAAATCTAGTAACATCATATATAAACTTTTTAACATACATGATTGAAGTCGAACACTTAAGCAAAATTTATGGTTCAACTGCTGCTATAAAAGATGTGAATTTTTCCGTTGAAAAAGGAGAGATTCTAGGATTTTTGGGACCAAATGGCGCAGGAAAAACCACTACTATGCGTGTCCTTAGCGGTTTTATCCCTGCAACGGCAGGAACTGCTAAAATTGCAGGATATGACGTTCATGAACAGTCTTTAGAAGTTAGACGTAACATCGGTTATCTTCCGGAAACTCCTCCTCTGTACCCTGATATGACAGTAGAAGGGTTTTTGCAGTTTGTGGCTAGAATCAAAGGAGTAGCCAGGAAACAAAGACAATCTCGGGTAGACTGGTCTATGGAACGCTGTCAACTGCAAGATAAGCGCAAAGTTTTGATCCGTAAGCTATCTAAGGGTTATAAACAACGGGTCGGTATTGCTCAAGCGATTGTCCACGATCCCCCCGTCATTATACTAGACGAGCCTACTGTTGGCCTCGACCCTAAACAAATAATCGAAGTTCGCAACCTGATTAAGAGTTTGGCCGGGGAACATACCCTACTTTTATCTACTCATATTTTACCAGAAGTGAGCATGACCTGCGATCGGGTCACGATCATCAATGGTGGTAAAGTTGTGGCAACAGATACCCCTAATCATTTAATGTCCCATTTAACAGCAAAAGGAGGATATGAAATTGAAATTGAAGGGGATATCTTTAGTTTAGAACCAACGTTAAACGATCTACCTGGAATTAGTCAATTAGAAATTAAATCCAATAGTGAAACTAAACGTCATACTTTATTATTAACTACTGATTCCCATCAAGAAATAGGTAAAGATATTGCTGCTTTAATTATTAAGCAAGGGTTGGACTTATACGAAATGAAGCGAACTCGTGCTACTTTAGAAGATGTTTTCTTAAATGTGATTACAGAAGAAGCAGCAACAGAAGAGGAGAAACCTATTTTGGAAGGAAATTCATCCTTGGAGTTTGATGGGGAGACGGAGAAAATGGAAGACCGAGGGTAAACTTATTTGATTAAATATTATCAATAAATGAATAAACTTTATAAATATAATTTACATGATACTAACTAATTTAATTGCTATTTTTCGTAAAGAATTTCAAAGTTACTTTGCTTCCCCTTTTGCTTACATTATCGCTGCTGTGTTTTGGTTAATTGGGGGCTTCTTTTTTAGTGCTATTCTAGAAGAGATATTACAGACCCTTTCCTTTTTTGAACAAAGTGGCCAATTATCGGTTCCTGTTGATGTTGCTGGTCAATTTATCGATAGTTTTTTTGCGGTAATTATTTCCTTATTATTAGTATTGTTACCTGCTTTATCTATGGGACTTTATTCAGAGGAAAGAAAACGGGGAACCTTAGAATTATTAGCTACTTCTCCTGTGACAAACTGGGTGGTTGCTGTGGGAAAATTGTTAGGAGTTTTAGCTTTTTTTATCGTATTAATGATCCCATTTTGGATTTATGAAATCATTATTTTTAGTAATGCTAGTCCACCAGTAAATCTCAATATTATTTTATTATCTCATGGGGCTTTAATTTTAGTTGCTACTGCTATTCTTTCTTTAGGGATGTTTATTTCTTCCTTAACCGATAGCGGAATTTTAGCTTATATTTTGACCTTTGTTTTAATCTTATTTTTATGGATTATGGATGCGATCGCAGCTAATTTACAAGAACCGTTTAAAAGCATTGTATCCTCTCTTTCTCTATTTGATCGTTATACAGATTTAGTTAGGGGAGTGTTAGATGTTAGTAGTATAGTTTTGTTTATAAGCTATATACTATTAGGGATTTTCTTAACTGCACAATCTATTGAATCTTTCCGATATCAACGTTCTTAAAAAAGACTTAAAAGTATTATAAACAAATGCAAAAAATAAATAACTATAAAATAATTCTCAAATATCTATTTGTCCCCGGATTAATTTTAACAGTTGCGGGTTTAGTCTCTATCTTTCTCACACAAACTCAGAGTATTCTTTATCTAAGTTTAGTGATTGTGGGGGGCATTTTTTTATTTACTTGGTTAGTCTATCTGTTAGTAACAGGGAGAAGTTTTTGGCAAAAAAGATCCACCCAAATAGGAACTAATGCTTTTATTGCCACCATATCTTTACTAATAATTTTAGCCTTAATTAATTTTATTGCTGTTAGTTATTCTCCTCGTATTGATTTAACAGAAAGTCAACTCTATACCTTATCATTAGAAACCCAAGAAATTATAAAAAATCTTGATCAACCCACCAAAGTTTATATTTTTGACAAGGAGATAACACCCCAAGACGAAGACTTATTAGAAAACTATCAACGATACAATAATAACTTTAAATTTGAACTAATTGATCCCGACATAAAAGTAGGAATCACTCAACAGTTTAATGTTCAATCATTAGGAGATGTTTACCTAGAACACGAAGACAAAAAACAATTAGTACAAACCTTAATTACTTTTAACCAAAGGGAACCCTTATCAGAGATAAAATTAACCAATGCGATCGCAACAATTCAAAAAGATTATATTCCAAAAATTTATCTATTACAAGGTCATGGAGAATATTCACTTGAACCCACTCCCGAAGGAAGTTTATCAGAAGCAACTAAAAGTCTTGAAAGTAAAGGATATGAAGTCAAACCCTTAAATATAGTAGAAAATGGAGGAATTCCTGATGATGCAGATGTGATTATTATTGCTAGTCCAAAACGTCAACTATTTGACCAAGAAGTAACAGCATTAAAAGAATATTCAGAGAAAGGAGGTAACTTATTTTTAATGCTTGATCCTAACACAGATCCAGGTTTAGAACCTATACTAAAAGACTGGGGAATTAAGTTAGATAATCGTATTGTTATAGACGGTTCAGGAGCCGGAAATATTGTAGGTTTGGGTCCAACTACTCCCTTTATTACCAGTTACGGAAACCATCCTATTACAGAAGAATTTGCTAATAGTATTTCCTTCTATCCCTTATCTCGTCCGGTTGATACTATTGAGGTTGAAAATGTGCAAGCAACCTCCTTATTAGTCACCAGTGAACAAATGTGGGCCGAAAGTAATTTAGAATCAGAAGAAGTTATTTTTGACCCCGAAGAAGACATTTCTGGACCGTTTGATTTAGGGGTTGCATTAACTCGTAGTATTGCTTCAGAAACAGTTAATAATCAAACAAAAGAAGATAATAAAGTAGAACCAGAAAAAACTAATAATAGTCAAGAAAATTCAGGTAATAATAGTAACGAAGAAACTGATTCCAATAAAGATGAAACAGAAAATAACAATGATTCTGAACAGAAAGAAATTGATGATGATATAAACAATACAACTGATAATCAAACTGATTCCAATAAAGATGAAACAGAAAATAACAATGATTCTGAAGAAGAAGAAAGTGATAAAGATGTAAATAATACAACCGATAATCAAACTGATTCAAATAAACATGAAACAGAAAATAACAATGATTCTGAACAAGAAGAAAGTGATAAAGATGTAAGTAATACAACCGATAATCAAACTGATTCAAATAAACATGAAACAGAAAATAACAATGATTCTGAAGAAAAAGAAAGTGATAAAGATGTAAATAATACAACCGATAATCAAACTGATTCTAATAAAGATGAAATAGAAAATAACAATGATTCTGAACAAGAAACAGAACAAAAAACTAATGATGCAAAAAAAGATAAAATAGAATCCCGTTTAGTTGTTATTGGCAATTCAACCTTTGCAACTAATAATTTATTCAATCAACAATTAAATGGAGATGTTTTCCTAAACTCTGTACAATGGTTAAGTAATCAAGACGAACAACCTCTATCAATTCGTCCTAAACAAGTAAAAGATAGAAGACTTAATTTATCCCCCTTACAAGCTACTATAGTTCCTATCTTGTCCTTAGCTGTTTTTCCTTTATTCGGTTTAATTGCTGCTGGGATAACCTGGTGGCGAAGAAGATAAAAATTAACAATAAAGAGGTCAATTATGAAGTTACAAAAAACAACTTTAATTTTATTAGGAATCGCTACTATTTTAGGAGTAGGAGTTTATGTATATGAATTACAAATTAATCCACAACAGGAAGAAATTACCACCCAAAATAAACAACTATTTACTTTCGATGAAAAAGACATCAAAGTATTAACTATTGAAACCAAAGATACAACTTACAAATTTGAGAGAACTAGCGACGAAAAACAACCTTGGCAAATGAAAAAACCCCAAGAAACTGTAGCAAATGATGCTGTCATTGCTTTTTTAACCAATCTTTTAGTTCACAGTGAAACTGCGAGAACTTTAACAGTTCCCAACGATCAAAAAAAAGAATATGGTTTAGATAAACCATTAGGAACAATCACCATTGAACTTGAGAATAAAAAACAACATAAAATTATTTTAGGTCAACCAAATTTTCAAGGAGAATTATTGTATGCTCAAATTGATCCTCAAACCTCACAGCAACAAGAAATTACCATTAACTTAGTCCCCAAAAATTTTCAGTACGCAGTAGATAGAGAAGCAGAAGAATGGACTCAAAAAAATTAATTTATCTAAGCACAAAATAGGGAACGGTATCTTTGTTTAACCAGTCTCAATAATTAAGATGAGAAGATAATAATGCTATCTTATGAACAATTTTCGTGCTATATGTATAGGAATAGAAGAATATTTACATTATCAACCCTTAAGAGGTGCGGAAAATAGCGCGCAGGAACTTTATCGATATTTTTTTACAGAAGTTAATGTTCGATCCCATCAATTATTATTACTCACTGATACCTCTCCCTCCCCGGGAAAACGTTCAACCTATCCTAACCGTAATAACATTTTAGAATGGATTGATGATACTGCTAGTAATCTAGAATATTCTTGTTTTTTCTTCCAAGGATACGGTATTAATTATCAAGGAGAAGATTATTTACTGCCTATTGATAGTAACATTAATACAGTTTTACAAACAGGAATAAAAGTGCGATCACTTTTTGAAAAATTACAAAATAGTAGTCAAAATCTCTTAATTATTTTAGATTTACAAAACCCTTTAAAAGATGGGAAACTAGGACAAACTACTTTAAAAATAGCGCAGAAAAAAGGCATTTCTTTGATTTTTTCCTGTCGTTCCCTTTCTTATCAAAATCTTAGTCTAGAAAAAAGTCCCTTAATTACTGTCTTAACCGAAGCATTTCGCTATTATAAACATGATCTTAACCTTGCTAAATTAGACTCTTACCTGAGACAAAAATTAAACCCATCTTGTCAGAATAATTTTCCAGCGATCGCTCTTCCCATTATTATTAGTCGTTATAAGACTCGTCATCAACCCCTATTCCCTACTCCTCAGAAACAGTTAGTCAAAACTCAAGCAGATCACACCCCATCCTTCAAAATAAAAAAAACGTCACCCCATTCCCCCCAAAAACACCCCATAAACACCCTTATTTTACC
>JBFRWO010000394.1:0-6248 GCA_051439625.1 Crocosphaera sp.
CTCCATCACGCCCAACGTAATCTACGTTTACGTCCAGCATATGCGCCCCTTCTTTGACCTGGGATTTAGCGATCGCCAATAAGCCATCCCAATCATCTTCATTCAACAGGGTGCGGACTTTTTTGGAACCACTGGCGTTTAATCGCTCACCAACGATTAAAAAGGAATTATCCTGCTCATAAGTTTGAGCGGAATAAATGGAGGCTGCTGCTGGGGTATAAGAGATGGGTTCTCGAAGCTCACCCACGGCATTTTGTCGCACCGATCGCTCTTTTAGTTGGGTGTGTTCTACAGCATCGGCTAAGGCTTTAATATGTGCTGGCCGCGTACCGCAGCAACCACCAACAATCTGAACTCCATGTTCGGCAATGAACCCAGTCATGGCAGTTGTATATTCTTCGGGGGTCATTTTATAAACCGCCTGACCACCAACATTTTCTGGTAGCCCGGCATTGGGAATACAGGAAATGGGGAAGGGGGAATTTTCTGATAGATATTGAATATGAGAGGTCATCAAATTGGGACCCGTGGCACAATTTAGCCCCAAAATATCGATGGGGAAGGGTTCGAGAATTGCCAGTACCCCAGAGATATCTGTGCCTACCAACATGGTTCCTTGGATTTCCATAGTCACGGAAACCATTAAGGGGAGTCGTGAACCTTTTTTGGCAAAAACGGCTTCAAAGGCACTCAATGCGGCTTTAATTTGCAGAACGTCTTGACAGGTTTCCACTATGAAGAGATCGGCTCCCCCGTCAAAGAGTCCTTCTGCTTGCACCATGAAGCTCGATCGCAATTCATCATAGGTGATATGGCCGAGGGTGGGTAGTTTGGTTCCAGGACCGATGGAACCTGCCACAAATCTTGGTTTTTCGGGAGTGCTAAACTCATCGGCACAACGGCGCGCCAATTCTGCGGCCTTTCTACTTAACTCGTAGGCGCGATCGGCTAAATCGTACTCTGCGAGGACTAAGGGGCTAGATCCAAAGCTATCTGTTTCGACAACATCGGCTCCGGCTGCAAGAAAATCACGATGGACCTTGGCCACTGCTTCTGGCTTGGTGATTACTAAATATTCGTTACAACCTTCATATTCGGGTCCACCAAAGTCCTCGGCGGTCAAGTTTTGGGATTGGATGTTAGTTCCCATCGCACCGTCAAAGATTACCACTGGACGATCGGGATTTTGCAGCCGTTCGAGAAATGAAGTCTTTAACTGAGATTTGGGATTTTCAATACTTAGCATAAAAAGAAGTAATTGTTATAGTTGGTCTCGGACTTTTCCTGCAACCTTGTTATCTTTAACCCCAAAGCAGGTTTGTTTGGAAGGCTGAGGAGGATTATTTTGAGAATGATAATCATTCTCAAAGTTAATATAACACAACAATGCTTGGTATTTATTTACAATTAGCTAATTAACAGTCCATCCCAAGCAAGTAATAGAGAAAAAAAGATTGCAGCGATCTCCTATCTACTTAAGCAATGAGGCAAATTGAAGATACTGTTCTCGCACAGAAGATTAGACGAATAAAGCCTCATAAAATCCGCTGACAGGGCTAAGATGAACAAAAAGATCGTGATAAAACCCTAATTTGCAACATTATAACGATCAGAGTCTGTATAATATGCTAAATTAGAAAGATAAGCTAACAATGATCTGCATAACACTCTATTTTGGGGTGTTATCAAAACTTTATTCCGCCTAACGTCATTCACAGGGGTGTTATTGCGATCAAGATCAGCTTAATACCCCTAATTGGGGTGCTTAGACTCACTTAGATAGGGGAGAGCATAATCATACTAAACAATAGTTATACACATAACATGAAACACCTGATGACTTGGATTTTTGAAATTAAGAGGATAAAATAGTGTGAACAACAATAATGTAAATAAAAAAATCAGCAAAGTAGTTTCAGAACTCATGGACAGCGTTATGGATAAGGTGCTTATCTCTGACCCGTTCATAAAAGAAAAGCACCATTCTAGTAAACCGCTTTATGCTGCTTTAGTTCCTGATGAAATTTTTAAAGGCTCCCACTTTGAGAGAAGGTTTGTAACGCCTTTTGGTGGTGTTTGGGAAAAATTAGCCCAAGTAGTTGCTGACGAATATCATGGGCATTGTGAAATGGGTAAAACAATAAATGGTGAAGTTGGCGCTGAAAGACTTAGACGAATACAAGAAGTCTTAAACAAATTAGAACACAAAAAAAAAGGAAAAGACAGACAAAAACCTGATTGGGATGTAGAACTAAAATACATTTTAGGTGGTGCTGGAGAACCAATTCCAACAAGTGTTGTTTGTGACATATTTATCGAAAGCAAAAAAACTAAAAAGAAATACGCTTTTGAAATTAAAGCCCCATTGCCCAATAGTGACCAAACTAAAGTGAGTAAAGAAAAGATGTTTAAACTCATGGCTATGAATCCAGCCAAAGTAGATTATACATTCTATGCTTTAGCTTACAATCCATACGGGACAAGAGAAGCTTATAATTGGAGGTTTCCAATGAGATGGTTTGATATGCACAGTGATGAATCTGTATTAATTGGAAACGAGTTTTGGGATTTAATTGGTGGAAAAGGAACATACAAAAACTTTATTTCTGAAATTAACTCATTGGGTAAGGAATATCGGGAAAGAATATATCGTGAGTTTTTAGGAATTGAGCCTCCAGAAGGTTTTGAAAAATCGATACTTCAATAGGTTATGAGCAGAACGAAATTCACATTTATAGATTTATTTGCAGGAATTGGAGGCTTTAAAATAGCCCTAAGTTTCAATGGCGGTATTTGTCTTGGATTTAGTGAAGTTAACAAAGACGCAATAAACACATATTGTGAAAACTATAATATTAAGCCTGATGCAAACTTTGGAGATATTACCAAAATTAGAGAACTTCCCCATAATGACATTTTAACCGCAGGAGTGCCTTGTCAAAGTTGGTCAATTGCAGGCAAGAATCTGGGTTTTGATGATGACAGGGGGCAACTTTGGAATGATACGATTTTCTTATTAAACCAATCTAAGCCTAAAGCATTCATTTTTGAAAATGTAAAAGGGCTTGCCGATCCAAGAAATAAAAAGGCACTAAGCTATATACTTAACAGAATAAAGGAAGCGGGATATTACGCAAACTATCATATAATAAATTCACATGATTATGGTGTTGCTCAAAACAGGATTAGAGTTTATATAATTGGTTTTCGTGAAAAGAGATATTTCGAGCAATTCTCATTGCCTAAACCAAGTGAAAAAAGAATGACTCTAGCAGATATTCTTGGCATAGAATTACAAAATAAATCCCCTGAAATTATCCAAAAAGATTTGTTCGGAAACCCAATACAGCAAAGGAAAATAAGTCTTTCTAGCAAAAACGGATTTAATGATTATTTTCTTTTGAACGATTTAAGAAATGGGCATACAACAATCCATTCATGGGATATTATTGACACTACAAAAAGACAAAAAGATATTTGTTTGCTTCTTTTAAAGAATAGAAGAAAAAGTCATTTCGGTCCTTTAGATGGAAATCCGTTATCACTAGAACAATTTCAATCTCTTGATTCAAGCATATATCAAGAAGAATTAGATGAATTGGTAAATTTAGCTATTCTTAAAAAAGTCGATTATCGATTTGAAATTATAGATTTTGAAGAAAATGACTTGTCAGAGAACGAACTAGAATTATTAAATCTATCAAAAGAAAATTTCTTGGTTATTGACAATCTAAGGGCGGAAAAATCATTAAAAATAAAGCGTGTTTCAATTGTTAAAACTATAACTTCACTTTTGAATAAAAAGGTCATTAAATGTATCGAAGAAAGGTTTGATTTTAAAAACACAAAAATCAGTAGTGGACTAAATGGAGTGAATAGAGTTTTTATGCCCACTTCAGATGTTTTTCCTACTCTAGTTGCAAGTGATACAAACGACTATGTATCGTTGAAAAGCCTTGAGAAAACTAACCATGATAACTATAAAAGGCAGTTTTTGGAAAAGGTATATTTCCCCCAAAATTATAGAAAGATAACGAAAGAAGAAGCTTGTCTCATCCAAGGTTTTCCAAGAGAATTTAAGCTTCCTGAATCCAGAGCAAGATGGATGAAGTTGATAGGAAATAGTGTTTCAGTTCCCGTAATTGATGTACTTATTAAATCAATTATTTCAACAGGCATTTTTGATATTAAGACTAAACAGAATGAATCCTAAAAGTGCCAAACTTGAATCCTTGTATAACAAGGCGCTGCACTCGGACGGCAACTCTGCTGTACTGCATTGCCGCTGGTGAGCTTGGTCGTTGAGCCGACAAATCTCACCTAGCAAATACGGCTAGCTAATCAATAATCCACCCCAGGCAAGAAATAAGGAAAAAACCATCGCCGCGATCGCCTGTTTACCTAACAGTAATAAGGCAAATCGAGAAGATTTTTCCTGCATAATGGTTAACAGAGTAACTAAACAAGGCAACAATACTCCTGCTAGATAAACCCCAGTCAAAACTTGTAATGGGGTCAACATAGCCAAAGTTTCTGGTTCGGCAAACAGCAGTAATCCGTCTTTGCGAATAGAAGCTAAAACAATAGGCAATGAAGCTTCAGGGGGTAAATTAAACCATCCCATTAAAGGATTGATAATATTGGCTAAAGTTGCAATCACGCCTAACCAATTCAAGACAGAAGCAATAATTGTAATAATTACAAAGATGGGAATCGCATTGAACAAAAATTGCTGAATAGTTGACTTAGCTTCGCGCCAAATTGCCGACCAACGGGGAATTTCTAAAAATGCTCTTCCTTCAATTACTAGGGAATTTTTAGTTGATTTTGCTGTAGAAGAAGAAATGATGCGAGTATATATCAAAGTCGTTGCGCTTAAGTACAGTAAATAAGGAATGACCAAATAAGTTAAATTAGCAGCACTAAACACCCCTAAAGTTCCGCCAAACTGATAAGAACAAGCCGAACCAAAAGCGATCGCCGAAATACAAGTTCCTCTAGAACAACTAGAACAACCACGAGTGTTAATTACAGCAGGAACATTACAGCCAAACCCCATAATTACCCTTACTAAATCTCTTCCCGATAACCCGAATTTACGCAGTAAAGGATCGAGAGTAATAGTAATCCGTTCTACCAAACCACTAGCTTTATATGCCCCCAAGAATAAAGCATAAAGAACTACTGTCGGCATTGCCCAAATAAACAGCAACGGCCCCATCGTTACCAGTCCATACTGCCCTATCAGTATTTCTCTTAACCCGATGGGGAGTTGTGATAAAGGTTCGATCAAAGAAGCGATCGCCCCTTGCATTATGGGGTCTACTATAGTTGCAAAGGAGTTAGCCCCCCAAACAGCAATTATGGCAGGAATCAGTAATAAGGCGATCGCTACTAACCAGCCCAGTCTAGGATGTTCTAGCAGCGTCGGTTGCGGTTGAATGTGCCAGCCGGCTCTTTGAGGAATCCATTCTGTAGGAAAAAGATGAGGTTGTCGTAGAGCATCTAAAATAAAGTTTTGCTGTTCTGCTGTCAGGTAGCGAGCATCTACAGTTACAATGCTCAGGTTAGAATTTTTGCTCCACTCTCGAACTACTTTTTGATTGTGGGTTGTCGAGCATAGCTTATCCCAAAAAGTAATCACCACAATACCCCGTTTATCTGCTACCAAGGGTAATAAGTCTGCTAAATCTCGATCTACGTCAGTTGCCTTGACTACTAATAACACCGTGTCATTGTCTTGCAACTGTCTCAAAGCTTGCCTAGTGGTTACGGTGTCCGAACGATAAAGAATTCCAGGGGTATCAATAAAAGTATAGGCTTCAGATTGATAAGTTTCGCAAGCTATTGTAGAGCCACGAAAATTGTCGCTATATGCAGATTTGCCCGTCAGAGAGGCAATTAGTTGGGACTTGCCGGTATTTTCTTTGCCAATGACAACAACACAATCGCGCTCTATTTTTGAAGGTGTAAAGATATTCATCTTCTTTTCAACTCAACTTGCTAGTTATTAATTCGATAGATAGGGTTCGATCTGGTAGATGAACTTCAGACTTTGCTCAATTTGACTGAAAATAGCGATAATAAAGAAGATATAGTTTATCCTCTAAGTGAAATAGCAATGACTGAGTTACTTGACCGTGCGATCGCTAGGTTACAGACCTTGACTGAAAGTGAACAGAACGCAATTGCCTCGATTATCTTAGAGGAAATTGAGGATGAAAGGCGTTGGGACGATTCATTCTCCC
>JBFRWO010000395.1:0-6156 GCA_051439625.1 Crocosphaera sp.
CAACTGCTATTCTATCTGGGTTAGTATTAGAAGAGAAGGACATTCAACGAATTTTAAGGAGTGACATCATGAAAGAGTCAACCATGTATCAAGCTATTTTACGAGAAGGTAAAGAAGAAGGAATGCAAGAAGGTATTAAAGAAGGTGTAGAGAAAGTTGCCCGTAATATGATAGAAAATGCCTTAAATATCGAATTAATTGCTCAATTAACGGGTTTATCTCTTGAGCAAATCCAACAATTACAGACAACTGAACAAGAATAATGTATAGTTGATTAAGTTTCGTTTCTGATAGTTTAGGGTGGGTTTTTATAACTCCCCCTAAACTAATTAATTCTTTATAAAGGTTTTTGTATTAATAACTTAATTGCTTGTTGAATCGTTTTTTCTCTCTCAATAATAAAGCCTTCAAAGTCATCGTTCTGAATTGCTTTATAAGCATCAGGGGATATGAAATGACTCTCTAAAGTTTCCGTGTAAGAGTGATGTGAGAAACTCCTCAATATTACTTCTCCCCCACACAAAAGAACGCTGAAATTCAGGGACTACTACCTTACCACGATAGACATCATCTATCAATGACAGCAATGTTTTAGGATTTGCATCAGGAGCTTTTACCATAAGTAACTATTTTACAGGGTATATATAGCATTGTACCTTACAGTACAATTATTTAAAAATTAGTATGATTACTGAACCTGACATACGAATTGCTTCTTTTGTTGTATGATCACCTATCTTGTAGGTTGGGTTTAGAGACGAAACCCAACACAACTTATTCTTGTTTTTGACATTTATTTGTTGGGTTGCACTTTGTTTAACCCAACCTACTAATTCCCTTCAATTTTACGTTTAATTACTGCTTTTGTTTGTTCTCTTCCCTCTTCTGTATTGGGAAAATTATATTTAATCGAATTAGGATCACGACGACTCATTAACGCGCGTAATGCTTCTTTATCTTCTTTATGTTTTAACACATAAGCTCTTAATTCTGCCTTACTCATTGTTTCAAAATTAGGTTTCATTTGGTAAAAACTCCCAATTTCCATTAGGATAAATAATAACTTCAATATCTTGTCCAGCTAAGATATAAATCTCTTCTTTAACATCATCAAAACGAAATAAAACAATATCTTGATGAAAATCCGAGAGACTCTGACAAATTTCAACTGATTTAATGGCTTGTGCTACAGTTAAAGAAATTGACTCGTCCTCAATTATAACACCCCCAATTTTACTCGATTATGAGCTTGTGGGCTGAGAAAATTATATAAACTGCGATCTCGAAGAGAACAGGGAAGCGGTGCGTTGATCTCATAGGTTGGGTTGAGAAATGAAACCCAACATAATTCCTTAATTAACTGCATATTCCGTAAATTGTCGCTTAAAAGGAGGATGAAAACCAATAACAATATCTGATTTAGGAACACCCTTTTTAAATAATTCTTCCCCTATTTCTATTTCTGTTCCATTATGTTGAATCCATATTTTATCATTCTTAATATCTAAATGTAAAATACAACCATAAATCCAATTGTCATTTTTCCAACCCACATTAACAATTTGATAATGATGTCTAATGGTATCAAAAATTAATTCAGTTTCAATATCTTTATCTTGGCTAAATTGACCATACTCTTGTAAGATTTTTTGTATAATAGAGCTATATTTTTCTAATTTATCCATTTTTTAATAACCTCCTCAGTTGGCTTATAAATAATCAGTTTTAATTGATAATGTTTCATGATTTTTTGAACAAATCTTGTTTGAAATAAAGAGTTGTAGGTATCATCAGGAATAGCTAAATATAAAATTCGCTCAGGTTCCGATTCTTGTAAGATAGTACGATAATTAATAAATTGACCTAGTGCAGTATGAAATTCTGAAACGGCTGCTGTTTGAATAAAACTTTTAATTTTTAAAATGAATTATTTAGACATCTTGAGAATTTTGTTGCGTATTTTGTAACTTTATAAAACTGTCAAAAGCATACCAAGCTAACACATACCAAGGAATTGTTTCTAATTGCCATCCCTTTAATATTAATTGTCGCCAAGCTAATAACCCAAAACCTAAAGGTACAATCACCCCTAAATCAACTATATTATTACTCCCTTGTTTAATAACCTGGTTAACATTATTACCCATTTGATTGATGTGGATAGCAGTTTTTGAAGAACTAGGTATAAAAGGTGAGGAAGTTATGGATTTTTCAGAAAAAGTTAACCCCAATTTTTTGAGTTCATCAATAATTTCTACAGTATTAATTGACTGAGAATCATAAAAAATAGTAAGACTACCAATCTCAATATTTATTCTCACTTTTTCAATAGCTAATTGATTGTCAAGACTAACAACCATTAAATTGACTTCCTCCCTAGAATGTCCAGATAAGTCCACTCGTAGACGAATTCTACCAGGAGTCAGACTAAGAATCTGAGTAACAATCAAACCATCAGTCTCAGATGATGGGACTAAACCAAAAGAATTAGAAGCTAATTGTGAGTTATTCATCGAAAATACTGGTAGAAACCCCGTCCTTATCGGACGGCTTTATATTTTGTATGATATACTTGAACTGCCGAACTGTGAAAACCAAGCACTAGGCAATGCACCTTGAAAACTGGGGTTAGGGGGTTCTGTATAGAAATGCTTGTACAGGTAAAAACTCTAAGCAACAAGTATAAGAAGCTTTGGCTAAACCGTACCGATGGGCTGTCGGGATCGGATCTCTGAAATGGGCTAAAAGTCTGTGGACTCTGTGTAAGACGGTACATGGTTTTTAGACTGTGGTATGCAACGGTGAATGAATCAGAAACTTAAATTGTGAGGTTTAGGAATCACCGCCCTTTCAGGGCGCGTGAGGAGGTCAAATCCAGTCTCCTTTGTTTTTTTATATTTACTTTTTTCTCTTTTTATGTCGTTTCATAAATTTATGTTGCGAGGACATCAGAGAAATGCCAAGTTTTTGAGACAGCCAAACTTCAAAATTATGGATAGGATAAGAACGAGCAGCGATCGCAGGATCAACCATTGGTTCAACGAGAATAGTAAACATTCCCAGACGGTTTCCCGCCAAAACATCAGTAAATAAGCGATCGCCCACCATCGCTACTTGAGGAATGGGCAACTCCATAGCGCGGATAGCTTTTCTCAGTTTCCGTCGAGAGGGTTTAATAGCCCCTAATAAATAGGGTAACTCTAAAGAGTCAGCAATACGGCCAATACGATTTTCACTGAGATTATTACTAACTAACCAAATAGGAGTTTGTTGGCGAATGTGCTGTATCCATTGTTTCAAGTCTTCAGATACGTGGGCTTTTTTGAGGGGAACCAGGGTTTCATCTACATCTAAGACTAATCCCTTAATGTGATAATGATTCAAAACGTCTTGGCTTAAACCAAGGATGGTATCCCCTAAAATCAAATCAGGCTGTAAAAGTTTGGCCTTAGACATAAATTTTGAACTAACAGTAAAGATAATGGGCTGGATAAGTGTCTATTTGTCTACTTGTTAGAGATTAACTTGGTATAATGAGCGTTAATCTCTTCGTTTAGACAACTATCCACCCCTACTATTTCCCATTTTACTGGATTTTCTTACCTGACAATCAATCATTGTCCCTGGACTTTTCTAGTTGTTAAATTATTTACACTTATTTAATAACTCTTTTTTTATCTTTACAAAATACAATAAAACTTCATTTTTAGGAAATAAAAATATACAAAAAAAAGTGGATCATTGTCAACGAATGTAAATATACTTGTACATAATAAGGTCAGGTAATCATTGATACCATCTGTCCTTAATTATTGTTGTTATTCCGTTATTATTCAGCCATGACAACTACTATACAAAGCCAAAATCTTTCCCCATGGGAGCGTTTTTGTCAGTGGATAACCAGCACCAATAACCGTCTCTATATAGGTTGGTTTGGTGTCATTCTTATCCCGACATTATTAACCGCCACCATCTGTTTTATCATTGCTTTCATTGCTGCACCTCCCGTTGATATCGACGGCATTCGTGAGCCGGTAGCCGGATCATTACTGTATGGAAATAATATTATTTCTGGGGCAGTAGTTCCTTCTTCCAATGCCATCGGGTTACATTTTTATCCCATTTGGGAAGCAGCATCCCTCGATGAATGGCTGTATAACGGCGGTCCTTATCAATTAGTCATTTTCCATTTTCTCATTGGTGTTTTCTGCTGGATGGGAAGACAATGGGAACTGTCTTATCGTTTAGGAATGCGTCCTTGGATCTGCGTTGCTTATAGCGCACCAGTATCCGCTGCTACAGCCGTCTTTTTAATCTATCCCATTGGACAGGGTTCTTTCTCCGATGGTATGCCTTTAGGTATCAGTGGAACCTTTAACTTTATGTTCGTTTTCCAAGCTGAGCATAATATTTTAATGCACCCCTTCCATATGTTAGGAGTTGCCGGTGTGTTTGGTGGTGCTTTGTTCTCCGCTATGCACGGTTCCTTAGTCACCTCTAGTTTAGTTCGTGAAACCACAGAAACCGAATCCCAAAACCGCGGTTATAAGTTTGGACAAGAAGAAGAAACTTATAATATTGTGGCTGCTCATGGTTACTTTGGTCGCTTAATCTTCCAATATGCCTCTTTTAACAATAGTCGTGCCTTACACTTCTTCTTAGGTGCTTGGCCTGTGATTGGTATTTGGTTCACTGCGATGGGAGTTAGCACCATGGCCTTTAACCTTAACGGATTTAACTTTAACCAGTCTGTGTTAGATTCTCAAGGTCGTGTGATTGGCACCTGGGCCGATGTTCTCAACCGTGCTGGTATTGGCATGGAAGTGATGCACGAGCGCAATGCTCATAACTTCCCCTTAGACTTAGCTAGTGGAGAGCAAACTTTAATCGCTCGCAAATAAAGTTCGATTGATTAAAACCCTTATCTAACCCCATCCAAAATATTGAGATGGGGTTAATTTTTTTCTTGATAGGCCAATAATCTGAGTTAGATTTTAGTCAGTGGAATGTATATCAAGATATTCCTCAAAATTTGCATAGCATAATGTTACCTCTTCACCAGGTTCAATATTTTTTGTAGCTATCCAATGACACCACAAACCAACCTCATTCTCAACCCAAGAGACTTCAGAATTAGGATCTTCACTATGATTAGATAATGATACTAAACCAAAAACAAGATATGCTTTGTAAACAGAACTGTCAGCATACTCATCAAGCTGGACAAAATAGTATTTGAATACTTCTGTTCCATCTATCTTGCATATTTGTTCATGGGGAATAACACTAACAGGAGCGATTTCAATCACTGTCCCCTTCAGTATTTGTTGGGTGCATATAACACCTCGTCCTTTGTCAAGGATCTTTTGAATCTCAATCATTGCTCATTTGTCCCCTATAAAGAGTTTTTCATCGATAAATAAGATTGTTCTGCCTGTCTTTGTTTTTCTGGGGTAAAATCCTTGATTAAGAAATTTGGCCCCAATAATTCAGGATTAGGAGAGATTCCCACTTGAATGGTGTCACTGTCAGCTAAAATATCTTGAGCAGTTTTCACATATAAGTCAAAACCAAGCAAGTAGCTGTAAGCTTTGAGATCCCAAATAGAGTCGAATTGAAATGGGTTCATAATTCTCTGCGCTCTAATAATTTTTCCTGTATCTACACCTTCGTCGATGTAGTGAATAGTAGTGCCAGCAGCTTTTTTAAATTCAGATACATTTTCTTGAATAGCAATATTTTCTATAGCATACATTCCTCGGGCAAAAGGTAAGACCGCAGAATGACAATTAAAAACTTGAGAATTGGTCAGTTCTATCCACCATGACTTCAGTATTTGAGTCGCACAAACAAATATAAAGGTAGAAGATTTTTCGGAGACTTCAATCAGCCACTCTTTTACATTATTTCCATTCAAATTATCCCCCAAACAAACAGTTTTATCATACCCAGTTACAGAATACTTCGCAACCCCATAATTCTTGATCATAGATTGTTCTGTTTGATCGAAAGATGGATATAAATTAGCTATTTCTTGAGATAAATCAGCAATTTTTTGAGGACTATCAACTATAAAATTGTTTAAGTCAAAGTACCGATTATGAAAATCTTGTCTAGCTTTGAGTACATTTTGGGATTGAGGTTCTTCTTTGACAA
>JBFRWO010000396.1:0-3155 GCA_051439625.1 Crocosphaera sp.
TGATTCTAATTGCTATCTTAGCAGGGGGATCAATGACAGCCTATTCTCAATCTGAAGTAAACTTTTTCATCAAAACTATTCAGTTAGTTTTTTTTCAACAATTAATGACTGTTATTATTTATTTAACTTGTTTTGGTCAGGACTTATTTAGCCGTAGAAACTAGATTTTTTGGAAAAAGATGAAATCTAAAAAAACAATAAATAATAAATACTTATCTACGAAAAAAAGAAGAGAAAAGGTAATTCAATTATCAGTTTTATGTATTCCAATTTTGGTAAGCTATTTAAGTAGTTTGGGGATAAAAATTCCCTTACCAGGATGTCCCTTGTCATATTATTTGGGAGTACCTTGTCCTGGTTGGGGACTAACTCGATCATTTAAAGCAATGGCTCAAGTAAATCTTTCAAAAGCTATCAACTTTAACTTATTTGGACCTATCATTTTTCTTGTATTTTTGACTGTAATTTACCATTTAATACAAGAAATTATTAGTAATAAAGAGTTGTCAAACCCTTATATAAAAATCATTAAAAATCCAAACTATCAAATATTTTTTTTGTTAATTTTATTCGGTTATCATGGAACCAGACTACAAAGCTTATGGGAAAGAGGAGAATTATCCCAATCTTTCCTGAACTCTCCTGTTATACAGTGGATTTTAACTGGTAACTGGTCACTGTTGGTTGGTAACTGATAGGAAAATTTTACGTTGAATCAATCGTCATCAAACTTTGATATTTAATCCCTTTTTGTTAGATTTAAAGAGAGCGATAGCTCAAAAACTTTGCTAACGTATGAGTAAAAGGACTAAATTGCACTCTCTCTAAAAAACAAAAGTACCACTTTTGCTTAATCGACCAAACTGATCATTACTGAATGTTTGGGAGAAAATCGGCCTAGAATAGTAGAAGGTTTAAACTTTGAGTTGAACTGTTTAACCATTGATTTAGGCTGATCTGAGTCAAGATTTACAGAATCTTGATGACATTAAAGCAAAAACTGTCCCCGATTTTTAGTAATCGAGGCTACAATCGGATAGGTATTTCATTTTCTTGAGTGAGAATTGTGAGGTTTTGATGAAAATGGAGTGAACAAACACCCATGGCCAAGAAACTCTATGATCTCGCACTATTCAAGAAAATTGACTCTATCCTAAAAATAGTTGGTGAAGACTCATCCAACTAAATCAACTGATAATTTACCATCACTTCTAGTTTTGCATCGAAGGAGCAAGAGGAAAACGGCATGACGCAGGCTAACGACCTATTAACCCTTACTGAATCCCAGATAGAAGTACCATTCTTTATGGACGAAGACCTAGAAACATCTAGCAATGATATTGTTGAACCAGAAACCAAAAAAACGCGCAAGATAAGTGCTTCTCGTCGTCGAGATCCCAGTAAGAAAAAACCTTACACCGAGGATTCAATTCGGGTTTATTTGCAAGAAATAGGTCGCATTCGACTTTTAAGAGCAGAAGAAGAAATCGAACTGGCTCGAAAAATTGCTGATTTACTGCAACTTGAGCGCATCAGAGAAGCGTTATGGGAAGAACTAGATCAAGAACCCAATGACGATCAATGGGGCCAGAGAATTTTTCAATGGGAACAGATTGAGCAAACGCTTTGCGCTCAAAAAAATAAAGAGCCAAAATGGTCTGATATTGTTGCTGAATTGAACAAGGCAGAAATTATCTCGGACTTAGAAAAGACCTGGAAACAACAGTCCAAAGCCTATCTGCCGAAGTTTAAACGTCGTTTGTATCTGGGACGCAGGGCAAAGGATAAGATGGTTCATTCTAACCTCCGTTTGGTGGTGTCCATCGCCAAAAAATACATGAATCGTGGTTTATCTTTCCAAGATTTGATCCAAGAAGGTTCTTTAGGTTTGATTCGCGCGGCGGAAAAATTTGACCATGAAAAGGGATATAAGTTCTCTACTTATGCGACTTGGTGGATTCGTCAAGCTATTACCAGAGCGATCGCCGATCAATCTCGTACCATTCGCCTTCCTGTGCATCTCTACGAAACAATTTCCCGTATCAAGAAAACCACAAAACTCCTCTCTCAAGAAATGCGTCGCAAACCCACTGAGGAAGAAATTGCCACTCGCATGGAAATGACCATTGAGAAGTTACGTTTTATCGCTAAATCAGCACAACTCCCCATATCCCTAGAAACCCCCATCGGAAAAGAAGAAGATTCCCGTTTGGGGGATTTTATTGAAGCGGATGGAGAAACCCCAGAAGATGAGGTTTCTAAGAACCTGTTACGGGAAGATTTAGAGAATGTTCTTGATACTTTGAGTCCTCGGGAAAGAGATGTTTTACGGTTACGTTATGGTTTAGACGATGGACGGATGAAAACCCTAGAGGAAATCGGCCAGATTTTCAATGTTACCCGTGAACGCATTCGTCAAATCGAAGCTAAAGCGTTACGGAAGTTACGTCATCCTAACCGTAATAGTATTCTCAAAGAATATATCCGTTAGGGAGACACCGGAGACTGGGATACTGGGGCAGGTTCAAAATTATTAATTGTTAATTATTAATTGTTAATTGCTGAACCCGTCACCCCTACACCCCGTCTTATCCTCCCAATTGATATTTGCCAATTTCCAGTAAATCTCTAGCCCCAGTTATACCCTGTCCCATAAATAGTAAAAGAGCAAAACAGTTAAGAATAATATGAGCATTTCGCCAACGGTTTGACTTATCTGTATAAATTTCGTTAATAACTGCCAAGGAAATAACCATTAATAAAGAAGCAATTATCCCGTAATAATAATGGGAAACATACCATTCATGAGTACGACGAAATACCCCATCTTGACACCCTAAAATAATAATTCCCATGCTGGTTAATGTAGCAAAAATACCTCGCCATTTTGCTTCTCTAGCATTATGAAGAAAATAGTGAGAAACAGCAGTTAGAATAAACATTAAAATCAGGAAAATAAATTTTATAAAATTATCAGACCAGATTTGATTTTCAACAATATTTTTCCCGATGGGACGAGCGAGTCCAAATAAGGTAACTGCTACCACTGCACTCGATAACCAACGCCCTATTATAACGTGTTCTGGTCCGACAATAGGAGGTATTTTACTTTTCTCTTTATTAGCAACAGCTAAACGTCTTTGACGGGTTTGCCA
>JBFRWO010000397.1:0-9186 GCA_051439625.1 Crocosphaera sp.
GAAATAACTTGATAAGACTGACCTTGAATGGCTCCCACTTTTACTGGAATTTGTTTAGCCACTAAACCATCTTGAGAGTCTCCCTGTTGAGCGACAATGACAAATATTTGTCCCCCCAGACTCGTTACTGCTGTTGTGGGGACTAAAACCCCTGGTTGAGTTTCCCAGACAACTCTTGCTTCGACATATTGTCTATCCCGTAGGCTACCATTGTTACGAAAGGCCATTTTAACGAGGATAGACTGAGCATTTTGATCTACAACAGGTGCAATATAAGTAATTTGTCCTCGAACCCCAGGACTGCCATTGGGGTTAATTAGTTCAACAGGAAGTCCTTTACGAAGACGGTTACGGTTTTCAGTGGGTATATTGACATTGAGATAAAAAACTTGATTATCGGTAATTGTTGTGATTCGTTCCCCGACGGTGACACTATCACCAATTTTTTTCTCGTTGAATTCCCCAATAACTCCAGTAATCGGAGACAATAAGAAGTTGTAACCTAAAGTAACTGCCGTAGAACCCTGTTGTCCTTGGGCTTGAATAATGGCAGATTGCCGACTGTCTATATTTGCTAATGCTTGCTCTACTCGTCTTTCTGCTGCTTGCAGATTGTTTTCCTGAGCTTTGATTGCCTGTTGTTGAGCGTCACGGATTTTTTCTGTGGATAGTAACTGTGCTTTGGTGGCATCAAGGGTACGAGTTGCGTCGTCAAGGGTTTGTGTGGGAACCACATCTTCCGATTCAAGAAATGTTGCCCGTTCGTATTCTTTTTTCGCTAAGATTAAATCTGCTTCTACCCTTTCTACATCTGCTTCTGCACTAGCTAAGTCAGCTTTAGCAGTCTCTACATCGGCTCTAGCGCGATCGCGTTCCGCCTCCCGTTGCCGATACTCTGCTTCTGCTGCTTTGAGATCGGCTATAGCTACATTGAGATTACCAGTAGCGGCCACTAAGTCTTGTTCTTGTTGTTGGGGTTCAATTTCAATTAATCGTTGTCCTTGCTGTACAAAATCCCCTTCACTGACGAAGATTTGCTTAATTCTCCCATCGGTTCGACTGGGGGCTAATTCTACCCGTTGTCTGGCTTCGAGGGTTCCGACGTAAGTGCTACTGTCAACTAGGGCAGCAGGTTTAAGGGTTTGCAGTTCCACCTCGACGGCCTGAGGACCAGTTGCCGTGGGTTCATCGGAGGCGCAACCTGTGCTTAACAAAGAAACCATTAAAACAGTTCCGAGCCATTTTTGAGAGGATTTTAGGGGTTTCATGGGACTAACATTTCTATAATCATTTTAAAATTTAGCAGAAGAATAGAATTTTGGCTTCAAAGTTTGCGTAATTTAACGAAGATTGATCATTATTCATGCCAACTAGAACGCCATGCTGCTTCTGCTTGTGCCTGAGAATTTTCTCGTTGAATTTTTTGATAAGCTTTGCGCATTTTTTTGACAATATCTAATCTTTGGCGAATTTGTTGACGTTGAATACTTAATTGAGGATCAGCAAATTCCAGGTCAGATAATCGTAAATGGATAGCAGAAATTCTAGTTATTTGCGATTCTGTATTATCCTCATCTTTCTCATTTTCATTTTCTTCTTGCTTATCTTTGCGATTAGTTTCTATTAATAAATTTAAAATATTAGGAGGATTTCCTGAGGAGGCACTTCCCTCTTCTGCTTGTAAAGCCATTTCTAAAACTTGAGGGGGTAACTGATTAGCAATAATATTATTTGTTTGTAACTCTCTATTAATATCTTGAGAAAGATTATGAAGAATCATTCTCACACCCTGTTCCACTCTTTTGCACCATAAAACAAGGTCTTCAGGATTATCAATTTGGGAAATTGAATCATCATCATCTTCACTTTGATCTTCTACTTGAAACTCCTGATTGTTCATCAGAGATAATTGGGTCAATATTTGTTCGGTTAAAGTTGCTGTTGGTCTTGGTTGTGGAAAAGTTATATAGGCTAAAAATTTTGATTCAATCGGTTGACATAATTCCCTGATTTTTTCTTGAAATTTTTCTCTTTTACTATAAGATAAAAGCAAAAATTCTTCGGGATAAATTTTGGTGCAAATTTCATAAACTGCTAAGATTAATTGTTTTTTTAAGGATAAATTTAATGCCTCTAAATAGCGTTTATAAAGTTCATTTAATTCTGTAAAAACATTTTTTGACTGTTGTTCTAATTGTTCTATTTCTTGCCTAATTTTTTGCAGAGATTTTCCCATAAGTCAACTCTTAATAACCCCAAATATTAATCAAAAATACAGAAATAAGGCAAGAGTGGGAGGGATATTCCTTACTTTTGCCTTATTATTAATAACCATTCTTGAAAGAACTTACTTTTTTACTAATTATGCTTTTTGTCCGGTTTGAGCAGCAACTTCATCAGCAAAACTAACTTCTTGCTTTTCAATCCCTTCTCCTAAGACAAAGCGAGTAAAACGACGAACTTGAATATTTTCACCCAGTTGGGCAATGGTTTGTTTGAGTAACTCTTCAACCGTCATATTCTGATCTTTAACATAGGGTTGATCGAGTAAACAAAGTTCTTTTTTTCGCTTGTCAATACGCCCTTGAACAATCTTTTCCTTGATGTTATCGGGTTTCTTGGCTAAATCATCTCGTCCCATTTCAATTTCTTTTTCCTTAGCGATAATCGCTTCAGGAATTTCTTCTTGGGTCACATATTCTACATTAGGACAAGCTGCAATTTGCATAGCGACGTTCTGGACAAGGTCTTTAAACTCATCTCGACGGGCAACAAAGTCGGTTTCACAGTTTACTTCTACCAGTACCCCAATGCGGCCACCAGTATGAATATAACTATGAACCAATCCTTCTGCGGTTTGTCGGCCTGATTTTTTTTCGGCGGAGGTGATTCCTTTTTGCCGCAGCCATTCCATGGCCTTTTCCGTATCACCCTCATTTTCTTTGAGGGCTTTTTTACAATCCATCATCCCCGCGCCAGTTTTTTCACGGAGTTGTTTAACCAGTTTTGCTGAGATTTCGGCCATTGTGATTTTCGTGTTTATGCTAAAAACTATGTTGACTTGACACTACCTAACGAAAGGGATAAAGTGGGCTTCCTGTTTCGCAGGGAGTGCAACCATTCAACCTTCTAGAGGCAGAGACGAAGAAACCCACCGCCTTCTTGTACCGATATCTAGAAGTCATTGCGACTTGCTAACATCACAATTTTAACAGAATGTAGACCTTCGTAAATCTTTGTGCAGTTGGGAAGCCCCAACTATAAAAAAGTTTAGTTGGGGTAGGTCACGAAGTTGCTTTACTGCTCTTCTCCTTCTCCTTGTTCAGAAGAGACGGCTTCAGTTTCTTGCTCTTCTTCTTCTTCTTCGTAGTCATCGTATTCCCCTTCTGCAAGGCTTTCGTCAAACTCTTCATAATCATTATCAGAGTCTAACTGACCATGACGACCTTCATAAATGGCATCCGCTAATCTACCCAAAATTAATTTGATGGAGCGAATAGCATCATCATTGGCCGGAATGGGAATATCCGCGTAGTCGGGATCACAATTAGTATCCAAGAGGGAGATCATGGGAATGCCCAGTTTTTGGCATTCTTGGATAGCGTTATATTCCCGACGTTGATCGACGATCACCACTACATCGGGAGGACGACGCATAGTTTTGATCCCACCGAGATATTTTTGTAGTTTTCCTAAGTCTCGACGAAGTACAGAGGCTTCTTTTTTGGGACGACGATCTATTTGTCCACTGTCTTCCATTGCCTCTAATTCTTTGAGTCTTTCAACCCTACCTTTGATGGTTTCCCAGTTGGTGAGCATTCCTCCTAACCAGCGTTGGTTAACGTAGTTTGCTCCACAACGAGCAGCCTCTTGAGCAATGATGCCGGCGGCTTGACGTTTGGTTCCCACAAATAAGAAGCGTTTTCCTTTATCAGAGTTATTGCGAACGTATTGATAAGCGTCTTCCATCAATTGGGCTGTTTGCACCAAATCAATGATATGAACCCCGTTACGGGCCGTATAAATGTACTGAGACATTTTTGGGTTCCAACGACGGGTTTGATGTCCGAAGTGAACCCCTGCATTGAGCAAGTCTTCGAGGGATACGACTGGCATGATTAAATTTTCTCCTGTTTCGGGTTAATCCTCCATTCAGGTGTATTTCTACTCAAGAAACACCCGAAGTCCTGAATGTGCGAGATTTTAACAACTTTACTAGGATAACATAAAATAAGTTCTTTGAGTGGTAATAACTGTATGAAAGCTTCTATTAATCCCTTTCCTGGCAAAAGTTCAGCCCATCCCGACGATAGTTTTAGAATTAGCTTTGCTCCTTTATCTTTAGAAGAGGTTTATGGTTTAGCGGATGATCCCAGCAATGGGGCGATCGCTTTGATGAGTGGCACAGTGCGACAACAAACCGAGGGCAAAGCGGTTCGTTATCTAGAATATCAGGCTTATGAACCGATGGCTTTGGTTATTTTCCAAGAAATTGCTGCTAATATTCGTCAAAAATCGCCGCAAACTAACCGAGTAGTTATCCATCATCGCATTGGCAAGCTAGAGATTGGGGAAATTAGTGTTTTAATTGCTGTGGGCTGCCCTCATCGGGGTGAAGCCTTTGCTGCTTGTCGTTATGGCATTGATACTTTAAAGCATAATGCTCCTATCTGGAAAAAAGAATTTTGGGCTGATGGTTCTGGTACTTGGGTTAGTATCGGTGCCTGCGAAGAAATAGAATCATAATTCCAAATATTCGTATTAGTGGACTAAAAAAGCTCTGGAACATTGGCCAACCTTTTAACGTTTACAGTGATTATAGGCTTGAAATTTACGCAGATCGAATCAAAGAGTATATCCTGTAAAGATAAGTGAGTTGTGAGGCAGTGAATTAATGGTTATTTCCCTATCCCCTAATGGCAGTGGTCGTTTAAATCGTCAGACGACTAGCTTAAATCATGGCTTTTTGAATCCATTCCCCCATTTACCCAATAGTCCTTTATTTGGCACTGATGGCATCAGAGGTAAAGTAGGAGAGTTATTAACCGCTCCTTTTGCTCTACAATTGGGATTTTGGGCGGGACAAGTTTTAAAATCAAAAACAAACACACAATCTCCTATTATCATCGGTCAAGACTCTCGTAACTCCAGCGATATGTTAGCTATGTCTATGGCAGCAGGACTAACCTCGGCTGGGTTAGAAGTCTGGCAATTAGGATTATGTCCGACTCCCTGTGTTGCTTATTTAACCCGTCACAGTGAGGCAATGGCAGGAATCATGATTTCTGCGAGTCATAATCCCCCAGAAGATAATGGTATTAAATTTTTTAATGGGGATGGTACTAAGTTGTCCTCAACCCTAGCGCAAGAAATAGAAGAGGGGTTACGAGGTAATCTTGTTGTTTCCACCGATGAAACGGGTGTTTGGGGTAAAACCTTGTATCAATCCGGTTTAGTTAAGGATTATTGTCAGTTTTTACAGGACAGCTTACCCCCTTCCTTTAGTTGTCAAGGCATGAAAATTGTTTTAGATTTGGCTTGGGGTGCTTCGGTGAATGTGGCACCGGCTATGTTTAAAGCTTTGGGTGCAGAAGTTATTTGTTTACACGATACGGCTAACGGCGATCGCATTAATGTTAATTGTGGTTCCACTCATCTTGGTCTGTTGCAAGCTGCGATCGCAGAACATGAAGCGGACATGGGGTTTGCTTTTGATGGAGATGCTGATCGGGTGATGGCTGTCGATAGTACGGGTAAGGTGATCGATGGAGATTATATCCTCTACCTCTGGGGAAAATACCTCTTAGAGCGGGGTAAATTGCCCGATAACCTCTTGATCGGCACAGTTATGGCAAATTTGGGGTTTGAACGTGCTTGGCAGGGTCTAGGGGGTCAATTGGTGAGGACTTCTGTGGGCGATCGCCATGTTCAAGCGCAAATGTGGGAAACTGGGGCTATGCTTGGGGGTGAACAGTCGGGACACATTATCTGTCATCATTACGGGGTGTCAGGGGATGGTGTGCAAACGGCGTTACAGTTGGCTGCTTTGGTGCATGAGTCGGGGGTATCTTTGGCTGAGTTGGTGCAAAATAGTTTTGACACCTATCCGCAGATTTTACGCAATGTTCGTTTAGAAGACCGTACAAAATTACGCTCTTGGCAACAATGTGAACCTTTGCAAAATGCGATCGCTGAAGCAGGGGAAGATATGGGTAATACTGGCCGAGTTTTGGTTCGTGCTTCGGGTACAGAACCTTTAATTAGGGTGATGGTAGAATCAGAATGTCCTGATGCTGCTAATCATTGGGTTAATTATTTAGTGGGAGTTGTAGAAACCCATCTTGCTGCTTAATATCAATGGATAATGGATAGTGGATAATGGATAATTAATTCGGTTAAAAGTCTCTCTTATTAGTTCATCTATTATCCATTTTTGAAGTTTTCTTTGATTATCTGAGTACCTAAGTTTGATATAAGTAAAATTGTAGAAAACTGACTCAAATCAGAAGTATCAAACCCTCATTCTCTCATAAAAAAATCATAACTCCTAACTCCTAACTCCTAACTCAAGTTGGGTAGTTTGTGAGTTGTTTCTACTTAAGGTTTAAAGTTAACTCCACGAAGATACCAAGTAACCAAACCAGTAAGAATAATAATAACAATTTGTCGCCAGTTTTTGAGTTCTCCTACTTTTTCTATTAAGTCAGGAATTTTTTGCAGATTCGTGTTTTGTCCTTCCAATAAACCCTCAACTTTACTCATTTTTTTGTCTAAACTTTGCATTGATTCTTTTTGAGATTCCATTTTATTCTCAATTTTAGTAATATTAGTCTCAACGCCAGTTACCTTTTCACTCAATTCAGAGATTTTTTGGATATAAGATCCTTGCAATTTTAAGGTACTCTCAATGCTCTTTAAGGTATCCTCAATGCCAATCATCCTCTTGTCTAAATCATTTATTTGCTGAGTTGATTGTTTTTGATTTTCTAAAATATTATCTATTTTGTTAATTTGTTCTGATTGCTTATTAACTTTATCTACAACTTCTTTTAAGTCATGATCAATTCTAGCAATCTGTTCTGATTGTGTATTTATTTTCTCTTCGATTTGTTCGTTAGTTAAGCTCATAGTGATAGTTGATTAGTTGTTATTAGACATTGCAGAGTTTCTAACATTACAAATTCATCGTTCTTCATTTCTTTGGCGTTCATTGCCCCTAACAAAAACAATCACTAATCCTGTTAGAGTCCCAACACCCATTATGGCAGAAGCCGTAACTTTATCATTCATCGCTAGATAAATAGAACCACCTAAACCAATAATAGCAATTATCAAACCCGTTACTAATCCTAAATTGGCACGTCTAGCATCTGACTTGATAACTGCTTTTTTCATTTCTATTTCTTCCTCTTCCATTTTTATTTTGTGTTCTTGATCTCTTTTCTCCATCTCCCTACAATGTTGTGTTTCTGTCTCTTTCATTGATAATATTCTATCCATACTTTCAGGTAAAATATCCTCATATTCTTGAAAAGCTTCAATCGCTTTCCTAATATCTAATCCTATGGTAGCCCAATCTGAGCGAATTGCCTCTTTATCAGATTTTAAATAAGATGGTTTACTATCAATAGCACCATACTGATAGTCCAAGTTACGAGCATATCTACCACTTATATCTAGAACTGAAGCCATACCATCCCAGAAAGTTCGTCTTGGAAATGATGATAGTTTTTTATCAGAACTCATAGTAAAAATAAATATTCTTTAGTTATACCATTCTAGCATTTTAGAGACTTATAAGTTATGAAAAATCAGGCAATTCCCATTAAAATCGGAACTACCTGCTGAAAATCTAAACATTAAGGAATCCACGAAGCCACCATGTAACTACACCAACAGAAACAGTAATAAGACCACCGATAACTACAAGAGCAATTTGTCGCCAATTTTTCAGTTCTCCTACCTTTTCGCTCAAGTCAGGTATTCTTTTAATATCATCTTGTTGTTTTTCTAAAATACCTTCATTTCTGCCCATTTTTTCCACTAGATTGGGTATATGTTGGATTGACTGTTGTTGAATTTGGACAGTAGTATCAATTCTAGTAATTTTTTCTGCTTGATTCTGGACAGTAGCATCAATTCTATTAATTTGTTCTGATTGAGCCTTGATAGTAGTATCAATTCTGGTAATTTGCTCTGATTGAGCATGAATGGTATCTACAACTTTCGCCAAGGTATGATTAATATTAGCAATTTGCTCTGATTGAGTTTTAACCGTATCTACAACTTTCGTCAAAGTATTATTAATATTAGCAATTTGCTTTGATTGACTTTCAACCCTATCGACAACTCTCGTCAAGGTATGATTAATATTAGTAATCTGCTCTGATTGAGTTTTAACGGTATCTACAACTTCTTTCAAAGAATTATCAACTATAGTAGCAATTCTTTCTGATTGCTCATCTATCTTGCGGTTTACTATATCTATTACCTGTTCTTCTGTTACGCTCATAATGTAAAAAGATTTTCTAGATATAACATTCTAATTCTAGCATTTTAGAGATTGATATTATTAAAAAACTAGGGAATCCCAATCAAAATCAGAACTCCCTGGTCAAAACTCAGTATTTCGATCATGTTTACAGAGAAGACCTCGTATCAATTTTTAGTTCTGTTAAATCAGAAGCCAGCTTGATCTCAACCATCATTTCAGTTTGCGTTAAGATGATCGTAACTGCTCACCGCAATAAAGAATCTCTCTTGACAACATAGAGGTAAAATCGAGGATTTTTATGTATATTAGGAGTTATGATAACCAATGCTGCCATTGATTCAGAGCTAGTTAGAGCCGTCGCTGATGAACAGTTAGCGACCAATGTGTTCATGGTTGAGTGGCTAGTCAAGGTGCAACAACAGTTATCCCTTCAACAACGACTGATTGAGAACAAAGACCAACAAATCTCTGCACAACAACAAGAGATTGAAAAATTGAAAGAAGAGAGAGATAAGCTAAAAAACCGTGACTCGAAAAATAGTTCAGTCCCCCCATCTTCAGACCACCTGAAAACCAGTCGGTTTCAGGGGAATCGGCAGTTTGCCCATGATGTGCAATTGGTTTTAGGGAAAGCTCGTATGGCTCATCGTCATTATCATGCAGGAATTTTAAACCTCTCAGAGTTAAGCTCT
>JBFRWO010000398.1:0-8308 GCA_051439625.1 Crocosphaera sp.
GCGACGGCTCTAACTAGCTCTGAATCAATGGCAGCATTGGTTATCATAACTCCTAATATACATAAAAATCCTCGATTTTACCTCTATGTTGTCAAGAGAGATTCTTTATTGCGGTGAGCAGTTACAACTAGTCGAAAATGTTATAACAAAGAAAGTTAATGTAAAGATAACCCTTATTTATTTTTTAATTATGATTAAAGTTCTTCACTTTTCAGATATTCATCTCGGTAGCGGATTTTCTCACGGAAAAATTAACCCTCAAACTGGCTTAAATACGCGCTTAGAAGACTTTGTTAACTGTTTAAGCTTATGTATTGATCGGGCAATCAATGAACCCGTTGACCTCGTTTTATTTGGGGGTGATGCCTTTCCTGATGCCACTCCACCTCCTTATATTCAAGAAGCTTTTGCTGCTCAATTTAGACGCTTAGCTGATGCCGATATTCCCACCATTTTATTAGTAGGAAACCACGATCAACATTCTCAAGGAAACGGAGGGGCAAGTTTATGTATTTATCGCACTTTAGCCGTTCCTGGCTTCATTGTTGGGGATAATTTAATTACCCATAAAATAGCCACTAAAAACGGTAAAATACAAGTCATTACTTTACCCTGGTTAACTCGCTCCTCTTTGTTGACAAAATCCAAAACAGAAGGGTTATCTTTAGACGAAATAAATCAGTTATTAATTAAAGCCTTAGAACCAGTTTTAGAAGAAGAAATTAGGAAATTAGATCCCGATATTCCCACCATTTTATTAGGTCATTTAATGGTTAGTCGTGCTAGATTTGGGGCAGAACAATTTTTAGCAGTGGGACGAGGTTTTACCATTCCTATTTCTTTATTAATTCGTGCTGAGTTTGATTATGTTGCCTTAGGCCACGTCCATAAACATCAAAACCTCAATCCTAATAACGATCCCCCTGTAATTTATCCAGGTAGCATCGAAAGGGTTGATTTTAGCGAAGAAAAAGAAGAGAAAGGCTATGTTTTATTAAACCTAAAAAAAGGAGAGATTGATTGGAATTTTTGCCCCTTACCTGCGCGCCCTTTTCTGACAATCAAGACTGATATTTCTCAAGCAGAAGATCCCCAAAGTGCATTGATTAAAGCTATCGAAAAAAAGACCATTGAAGAGGCAGTAGTTAGGGTTAATTATCAAATTCGTTCCGAACAATTAGAGCTAATTAATAATACTGTAATTCATGAAGCTTTAAAAGCTGCTCATAACTATACTATTCGTCCCGAAATTATCAGTCAATTATCCCGTCCTCGTCTTCCAGAATTAGGAATTGGAAAGAGTTTAGACCCTATAGAAGCATTGAAAACCTATCTTGATAATCGAGAAGACATCAAAGATATTGCTGAGGATATGTTAGAAGCAGCCGAATTACTATTAAATGAAGCTTAAGCAACTGTTCCCTGATTAGGAAGATAATTTATTAAACTTTAGGGGTTCAACCTCAGCTACTTTGTCCTCCTGAGTTGTGGATGAGGTTACAGGGGAAGCAGAAGAACTTTGGATCACTTCTGGGTTGAAGCGATAACCGACATTACGGACTGTTTGAATTAAACTGGGTTGACGGGGATCGGTTTCAATTTTCTTGCGTAAAGACAAGACATGAGTATCGATGGTACGAGGGTTATCGATCGCCTCCGGCCAAGCTCTTTGCAGCAATTCTGAGCGACTGAGGGGGCTTCCTTCAGCCTGTGTTAGGACATAGAGTAAGCTAAATTCTTGGGGGGTTAAATCCACAAAATCTCCCCGAAACTGCACCCGACGTTGTACCAGATCAATTTTTAGGTCACCATAATCGAGAAATAAAGGAGCAGAAGCCACACGCACCCGTCTGATTAACGCTTCCACCCGAGCCATAAATTCCTGCATTCCGAAGGGTTTAGTCAGGTAGTCATCGGCACCAGCGTTTAAGCCTTTGACAATATCTTGTTCCGTGTTCTTTGCCGATAGAATAAGAATCATGGATTGTCTTTGTTGATGAAGCCATCGGCACAATTCCAGGGGATCTCCGTCAGATAGATCAGCGTCAAGAATCACTAAGGTGGGTTGACGGCGGTTAAAGACACTACGGGCTTGTTGCAGACTAGCACATTGTTGGGCGGTATAACCTGCTTGTTGCAAATGCCAGCCTAACAATGAGCGTAGATGAGGGTTCCCCTCAACAATAGCGGTATAAATGAGACTCACCTTAGTTTTCGTCCTTCTAGTTTGATAGTCATTAGCGTAACAAACGTATTGTCAGGAATTTGTAACATCTGTTACCTGGTTTTTGGGCATTTCCTAAGAAAATCTTAAATTTTTACGAAGTTTAGTCTATTTGCCAGTACGGTTTTCAAATGTGTGAGACGAGTCTAAAATGTAAAGTGCTGAACTGGGAAGATTTCCTTAATCTTTTCCTCGAGCCAATATTGTAGCTTGTTTTTCCATTAATCATTGATTAAAATCAAAACATTTATTTATTATCAACATCTCTTTAGGTCATTTCCCTCCACTGATTATGCTACAAGATCCTTTGGCAATTCGTTATTATCAAAACCTGACAGACGGCATGGTAGACTTATGGAATCGAGGTCGCCGCTTTGATGAAATTCAGTGTTACATGGACGGCTACCTTTCTTGTCTGCGTAATGTAGAAGCTTTAGAACCCTATTTAATTCATCGTTTGGAAGAAGATGCTTGGCGTTTTTTCCGAGATCCTTCTAATTTTGAGTCACCTGCTTTACAACCGGAAACCGATTATTATTAAACCTCTCCTTAGTTGGGGTTTTTTCTCAATATGTTCAAGAAAAATGCAATTATTATTATAGACTTTTTTCAATTTATATTTTAGCCCGCATAGGCGGGCTTATTTTTTTTAGGAGGCTAAAGCAACTTCTACCTTTTCCTGTAGTTCACCTTTTTGGTACATTTCGTAAACAATATCGGAACCGCCAACAAATTCCCCGTTGATATAAACTTGGGGAATGGTTGGCCAGCTAGAATACTCTTTAATTCCTTGACGGATCTCTTCATCAGCTAAAACGTCAACGGTTTCATAAGAAACGCCCAAGGTGTTAAGAATCTGTACTACATTGTTAGAGAAACCACATTGAGGCATTAACTTCGCACCTTTCATAAAGACCAGTATTTTGTTGTTGTTAACAAGTTGGTCGATTCTTTCTTTGAGTTCTGGGGTCATACTTACTCCTTAAGTCATTTATTTAATGATAATATCGTTTTATTTTTGGGCGGCTTTCCAATCTTGGGGGGTATAAGTTTTGAGGGCTAGAGCATGAATGGCCTCAGATGCCATCGCGTCTTGAAGTGCGCCATAGACTAATTGATGCTGCTTAATCATGGTTTTTCCTTCAAACTCAGCAGAGACAACGATCGCCTCAAGATGATCGCCCCCACCGGTCAGATCGTTAACCTTTACTTGAGCATCTGGGAGTTGGGCTTTAATCATATCTTCAACTTGTGTCAGTGCAACCATTGGCTTTTTCTCTGGAAAACGAATAAAAATACTACAATCAGTCTACAATTGATTTTATCAAAAAATAAAAAAAGATAATGACCATTTGGGTAAACGAACAAATTGATCCGTCTGGAATAGTCTATTCCTGTATTGCTTGCTGTGATCAAAAGTCAGCAGAAGATTGTCATCAAACCTGGTTAAATAACCTGACAGAAGCACAAAAACAACAAGGATGGCTTGCAACTTTAAGAACGGTAGAGTCTTGGGATGAAGTTCCTGTTAATGCACTTAAATTAAGTGTTTAAAGTTAATTAAATTTCTTCTATCATGGCTTTAAGACTTAAGCAAGTAATAAAATTCCTTAATCCATTACAATTTAATACCCCTACCTATCCTCCGAAAAAATATAATACTTTTGAAGGAGTTTTTAAGCCGACATTGCTCACTATTTTAGGGGCAATTATGTATTTAAGAATTGGTTGGGTTGTGGGGAATGCCGGCCTATTTGGAGGGTTAGCAATTGTCTTATTATCCGTGAGTATTACGGTAGCCACAGGGCTTTCTATTGCCTCCATTGCTACCAATACTCGCATGGGAGATGGGGGACCTTATGCCATGATTTCTAAGTCTTTGGGGTTAGAAATAGGGGGAAGTGTGGGGGTTCCTTTATTTGTTTCTCAAGCCTTAGCTGCTGCTATGTATATTTTTGGGTTTCGAGAAGGATGGTTATTTTTGTTTCCCGAGCATTCTCCATTAATGATTGATTTAGTGGCTTTTTTTCTCATTTTTATTATTGCTTATATCAGTGCTAATTTTGCTTTTCGGGTTCAATATTTAGTGCTTATTTTTATTATTTTATCTTTAATTTCTATCTTTTCTAGTTCTTTAACTTGGGAGAGTACCCGAACCTGGCAAGATTGGGGGGATTTTCCTGACATTAATTTTTGGGGTGTATTTGCGGTCTTTTTTCCGGCAACCACTGGTATTATGTCGGGAGTTAATATGTCAGGAGAGTTAAAAAATAGCCGTAAAAATATTCCTTTTGGGACTCTTTCTGCTATTGGTTTAAGTACGATTGTTTATGTTATTTTGTGTTGGTGGGTAGCCCGTGCAGCTTCACCTCAAGAACTGATTAATAATTATACTATTTTAATTGAAAAATCCCGTTGGCAACCCTTAGTATTAATGGGGTTATTAGCAGCAACATTTAGTGCGTCTTTATCTTCTTTGGTGGGCGCACCCCGTATTTTAATGGCCTTGGCTAAAGATGGGGTAATCCCTTGGGGCAGTGGCTTAGGAAAACTCTCGAAAAATGGGGAACCTCGTCGGGCTTTATTGGTGAGTTCAACCATAGTTTTACTAGCTTTATTATTACGGGACTTAAATGCAATTGCGCCTTTAATAACCCTATTTTTCCTCTTAACTTATGCCACAATCAACCTAGTGGTTTTAGTAGAATCTAGTTTAAGTTTGATGAACTTTCGCCCCACATTTAGGGTTCCTCTAATTGTTCCTTTATACGGAATTATTGGCTGTTTTTCGGCGATGTTAGTGATTCGACCTTTCCTAAGTTTAGTGGCTATTACCATCGTTTTTGCTATCTATTTACAGTTAGTTAGTCTACCTAAAGAAAAACGTTCTACTGATGTAAGAAGTGGTATTTTTGCGGCGATCGCTCAATGGTCAGCTATGAAAGTAATACAATTAGATTTAACAAATGTTAGGGCTTGGAAACCTACTTTTTTAGTTCCTATTGAAGACGGTTCACAATTATTAGGAGAGTTTCGTATCTTATTAGATTTATCCCAACCAGAAGGCTTTTTACAACTTTTAGGAATTTCCACTAATAGTCATGAAAGAGACTTATCATTACAGCTTCAAGAACTAGCGAGTTCTTTTCGTCATCATAAACTGTTAACTACTATTTCTGTGATGAGAGTAGAACAAGAAAGCGAAGGTATTATTGCTGCTTTACAAGCGTTACAAAGTGCATTTTTCCGTCCTAATATTCTCTTTTTAAGGTTTCCCCATCAACCTGGTCACTGGGAGCAATTATTACCTGTTTTTCAAGAAGCAAAACAGCTAAAAATTGGCGTTATGCTCTTAGGATTACATCCCAGTGCAGGCTTAGGAAGAATGGAAGTTATTAATCTCTGGATTCGTCCTCAATTAGATAATTTACCTATCATGGAACGATTAGAGAAAGGGAGTACAGATTTAGCTATTTTGATGGCTTTACGCTTAACAAAAGCTTGGAAAGGTAAATTAAATATTATTTCAGTCATTGACAAAGAAGAAGATAGAAAAGCAACTGAAGATTATATCAATAGTTTAAAAGATTTATGTCGCATTCCTGGAACAGCTAACAGCTTAATTATCGTCGGAAAATTTCCCGATTGTATTAAAGAAACTCCTCAAGGAGACATTGATTTTATTGGCTTACAATCTATCCCTGATTTTCAATTTGTTTATCAAATGATCGACATGACTGGTTCATCTTGTTTGTTTATGAGTGACTCAGGAAGCGAGAGCGCATTAGCATAAAGATTCTTTTTTACTATCAATAACTAATTGATCTAAAGCTTGCTGCATTTTCCTTACTACTAAATCGTAACAAGCATCCACATAACGGCGATCGCTGGCTGCGTCCCTACCATAACGTTCAAAAACAATGGGGGGACAGACACGGGTGTGCATGGGTATAGGAAGAGGAATATTCGGTGCCGGTCCAAAGGCGAGACCCCAAGGAAGACCAAGATAGATGGGGAAAATTTGTGGATCGCGCTCATCCAAGCGCAGTATTCCCCACTCATGCAATATTTTCAATTGTTCGTAACAGTCACCGATCACAAATAAGGTTTCGTGGGACCCCACAGAAATAACAGGAATAATAGTTGCTTTTTCTCGCAATGCTAGTTTAATAAAGCCTTTACGCCCTGCTAACTCAATTTTATGGCGATCCTTATAAGGGCGAAATACATCTTCTGCGCCTCCTGGATAAACTAAAACACTAGCACCTTTTCTCAGCGCAGCAATACCCATTTTAGGATGGGCGCGCACTGCCCCCGTTTTCATGGCCCAATCAAGTATAGGAGAGTTAATTTTCCAAGCAGACTGGTGCATTAACCCATAACATAAACGTTCGGTACCAAAGCGACGAAACCAGTCGTACATCATCATTGATGTATCTGGAGATGCCAAACCGCCATTGTGAGAACCAACGAGTAAAACTGGTCCTTGGGAGGGAATATGATGCCAACCGTCGGTTTTTACCCGAAAATAGTAGTCATAAAACCATTTCCAGTAGGGCATCATCTGTTCTATAAATTTGGGATCTCGTTCGTCAAGAGACCATCCCAGTCCTTGCTCTGAGGTTTTTGAGGATTTCATGTAGTTATTTATGATCGGCTTTGTAAACTTATGTTACAACAATATCCTAATGATTTTCTAGGGGTGAAGTCAGTTACCAGTTACCAGTGATCAGTTATCAGTTTTTCACCTTATTTATTGAGCAGGATACTCACACTTCGCATACTCCCAGTCTCCAAAGTCTCCCAGTCTCCCCACACCTCCCACACTCCCCCATCACCCTGCCTCCCAGTCTCCAAAGTCTACTCACTCAGGTTATGGTATTCTACTTTTTGAGAATAAATTGTTATATAAATTATGAGAAAACTTTATTTTTTAGTACCAGGAACAGGAAAAAAGTTTGCTTGTGGGGGGCTTTTTGCTGAGTTAAAAGCGTTTGAGTTGGCTAAGCAGGTTGTTGCTGCTGAGGTTGTTACTTATAGGCAAAAAGAAAAGGAAAATTTATATTTAGATGATGTTTTAAAACAAAACAATTTAGATAACATTATTTTTGTTATTAGTTGGGGTTTTGATGTTCCTAAATTAGCTAAAAAGTTGCAGGGTTATAATGTGGTTTATCATGCTCACAGTGCAGGTTATGGGTTTAAATTACCTTCTCATATTCCGATTATAACTGTTAGTCGTAATACTATGGGTTATTGGGGACAAAAATCACCTAATTCTTTAATCTATTATTTACCTAATCAGATTTCTGATGAGTTTGGCAACTTAAATTTAACTAGAGATATTGATGTTTTAGTACAAGTAAGAAAATCATCAGAGTATTTATTAAAACAATTAATACCAGCGTTAGAAAGTCAATGTAATGTTACAGTTATTAATCGTTTTGTGGATGATTTGTCTCAACTGTTTAATCGTTCTAAAGTTTATCTTTATGACTCAGCAGAATATTGGGCGCAGCAGCGAGTTAGTGAGGGTTTTGGACTACAACCAATGGAAGCTTTAGCTTGTGGTTGTCAAGTATTTTCTAGTATTAATGGGGGACTTTCTGATTATTTAGATCCAGGGTTTAATTGTTATAAAATTGCTGGTTATTCAACAGATTATGATGTTAAACGTATTTTAAAAACTATTAATTCACCTCAACAGCTAAGGTTATCTCCTCATATTTTAGCAGAATATCGTAGTGAGAATATTATTAAAAGATTAGAGATTATTTTGGTAGAAATTAACTTCTTTTTTGATCATAAGCAACAATTCTTAGGGGATATTAATGATTTAACTAAGATAAAAATGGCTAGATTATTTTTCAGGAAAGTTATGAAAAAATTGTTTTTACAATAGATAATAAAGGTTCATGGGGACCCCGTAGAGACGTTGTATACAACGTCTCTACATCCATATACTTTCTACAAGGGATTTCATCTTATAAAATAGCGGATAAGAGTCTCCATCCTTTGATTAAATTGCCTTGCATTACTGTAGAAATAGCTTTTAAAGCTTTAAATTCTTCTACATTGGGCTGC
>JBFRWO010000399.1:0-5110 GCA_051439625.1 Crocosphaera sp.
CGTATCGGAGTGGGTGCAGGAATGGCCCAGAAAATTTTAGTCAGCAATGAACCCATTAACCAAGGAAACACCATGAACACCCAAACCCAAACCTTATTACGAGAAATGCCAGAAGGTACCAAAGGCAAAGTAGTTGGCTATAACAAAGTGCTACGGGGTTACAAGAAAAAACTCTTATCTATGGGTATGACCCCTGGTGTTGAGTTTATGATCATTCGGGTTGCCCCGTTAGGCGATCCTGTGGAAATTCTCGTTAGAGACTTTCATCTCACGCTTCGTAAAGAAGAAGCAGACGCTTTAGTAGTAGAAAAGCTCTAAATGCGTCGCAAAATCGACCTTCTCACACTGAATCAGGAATAAATATGCTAAAACCTATTATTGCCCTCATTGGTAATCCCAATTGTGGGAAAACAACCCTTTTTAACGCCCTGACCGGAGCTAACCAACGGACTGGAAACTGGCCTGGCGTTACTGTAGATCGCAAAGAAGGCAAGTTCCACTATCAAGACCAAGAAATGACCCTGGTAGACTTACCTGGGGTTTATTCTTTGGATGTGGAAGATACAGACACAGGAATTGACGAACTGGTGGCCAGAGATTACCTGTTATCAGGAGAAGCGGATCTGGTTATTAATATTGTCGATGCGTCCAACTTAGAACGTAACCTCTATTTAACCACGCAACTGATGGAAATGAGGTTACCGATGGTTATTGCGCTAAATATGATGGACGTGGCCAGCGATCGCGGTATTTCTATCAACGCCGAAATGTTGCGGGAACGGTTAGGGTGTCATGTCATCCCCATGAATGCAGCTAACGAAGATGGGGTGCAGGATCTCTTACATATTGTCGGTGCAATGGTGGCCGATCTCCATCATACTGCCAGTTATGTTGCCTATCCTGCGGTCATTGAAGAAGCTTTAGGGGAGTTAGTTCCCTATATTACTGAAAATAGTACCAACCGAGTTGTAGAACCCCGTTGGACAGCTTTAAATCTTTTGGAATATGAAGATAGAGTCGCCCCAGAATTACAAGGTGATGAGTTATTAAAGATGGTGGTAAAACATCGCCGTCAAATTCATCAAGTTTTGGGGGAAGATATTGATATTATTATTGCTGACAGTCGTTATGGGTTTATTCGTCAAGTTACCCAAGGGGCCACGGAACGTAGAGGAGAAGTTAGTAATACTGCCTCTGATCGCTTAGATCAAATAGTTTTGAACCGTTGGTTAGGAATTCCTATTTTCCTGGCGGTGATGTATATTATGTTCCTATTTACTATTAATGTCAGTGCTGCTTTTATTGACTTCTTTGATATTGCTGCTGGAACTATATTTGTGGATGGTTTCGCTAATTTATTAGATAGTATAGGTACACCAGGATGGTTAATTGCATTATTAGCTGATGGTGCCGGCGGTGGTATTCAAACCGTAGCCACCTTTATTCCTGTAATTGGCTTTATGTTCCTTTTCCTCTCTATTTTAGAAGATTCTGGGTACATGGCCAGAGCAGCTTTTGTTATGGACCGTTTAATGCGGTTTGTGGGCTTACCAGGAAAGTCCTTTGTCCCTATGTTAGTAGGGTTTGGTTGTAATGTGCCAGCTATTATGGCGACACGGACGTTAGAAAATTCTCGGGATCGTCTAATGACTATTATGATGAACCCGTTTATGTCTTGTGGTGCCAGACTTCCCGTATATGCGTTGTTTGCTGCTGCGTTTTTCCCTATTGGTGGACAAAATATTGTTTTTGGACTCTATTTATTGGGTATTGTGGCTGCTATTTTCACAGGAATGGTGATGAAAAGTACCATCTTGAAAGGGGAAGTCAGTCATTTTGTGATGGAGTTACCCCCTTATCATTTACCACGTATGAAAGGGGTTTTTATTCGTACTTGGGAACGGTTAAAAGCCTTTTTATGGAAAGCCGGTCGGGTTATTGTGTTAATGGTGATGATTTTAGGACTATTAAACTCCATTGGTATGGACGGTTCTTTTGGTAACCAAGACAGTGAGCGATCTGTTTTGAGTAGTACCAGTCGTGTCGTGACTCCTATTTTCTCTCCTATGGGACTGGAACAAGATAACTGGCCAGCAACGGTGGGCATTTTTACGGGTGTCTTTGCGAAAGAAGCGATGGTGGGAACCTTAGACTCTATTTATGGACAATTAGCTAAGGAAGATAACCCGGAAGCGGTAGAAGAAGAAGGTTTTAGTTTCTGGGGAGGTATTGGTGAAGCGTTTGCTAGTATTCCTGCTAATTTGGCAGATTTAGGCAATCAATTACTCGATCCTTTAGGGTTAAATGTTGGCGATACTAGCAACTTGGAAACAGCAGCCGAGGAACAGGAAGTACAGTTAGGGACGTTTGGGGCGATGGTGAAGCGTTTTAACGGTAAAGTTGGGGCGTTTGCTTATTTACTGTTTGTCTTGCTTTATTTCCCTTGTGTTTCAGCTACTGCTGCGGTTTATCGAGAAACTAACGCTGGTTGGACATTATTTGTAGCGTTATGGACCACAGGGTTAGCTTATATTGTTGCCACTGTGTTCTATCAAGCATTAACTTTAGCAGAACATCCTGTATTTTCTATTAGTTGGATCATTGGTTCTGTGGTGGTGGTAGCAGGAACTTTAATGATGATGAAGTCAGCGAAACCTGTTGGTAGCAGAACCCAACAACCTGTAATGCGCCCAGAAATGGCAACTCAAAATTCAGAAGTTGAAATGAGTGGGCTTAAATAACCGTAGGGTGGGTTAGACGGCAATAATTTTTAGACAATAAACAAAGAACTAAAAATCCGTCGCAACCCACCGTTTTTTTAGATATTTTCAATTGTTTTACTTAAAAATTAAATTGGTAAAAATAGAATTTTTCTCATGATTATAAATTGACTCTATCTTAATGTTTTATTCATTAACTGAGTTAATTTTTTTTAGCTGACTAGGTAATTGATAATCTATTAATTGTAATAATATCAAAGCTACCAAGATTGACGTAGTATCAATAATGATACTACAATTAAAACAGTGTATGGCACAAATTAATAAACTCGTTGAACGTTTAAGGAATAATCCAAAGAATGTCAAATTTACCGATTTAGTAAAAGTTTGTGATCATTATTTTGGAGAACCCAGACAGCGAGGAACCAGTCACTGTATATATAAAACACCTTGGCCTGGAGATCCGCGTGTCAACATTCAAGAAAAAAACGGAAAAGGCAAGCCTTATCAAGTTAGGCAGGTTTTAGCTGCGATCGAAAAAATTGAGGAAATGAAAGATGGTTAACTGCGATCACTATAGCTATAGAGTTACTTGGTCAGTTGAAGACGAAGAATTTGTAGGATTATGCGCTGAATATCCTAGTTTGTCCTATCTTGATGAAGATCGTTATGCTGCACTTGAAGGTATTACAAACTTGGTAAAAGATGTAGTAGCTGATCTCGAAGTGAATGGGGAGAAAGTTCCAGAACCTATTGCCGAGAAAACCTACAGCGGAAAATTTCAGGTACGTATCACACCAGAACTTCATCGTAAACTAGCTATAGAGGCAGCAGAAGAAAATGTAAGCTTAAACCGCTATATAAGTTATAAACTAGCTTCTTAGAATGTTCAACCAGATAAAAATGAAAAACAATAAATATAACTTTCAACAAATTTATGATACTTTAAAAATTAATATAGAAAACTTAAACTCAAAATACAAAGTTAAAACTTTGGGAGTATTTGGGTCTTTTGTGAGAGGAGAAGCGACAGATAATAGTGATTTAGATTTATTAGTAGAATTTCAAGGAGATGTAACTTTTGATAATTATATGGACTTAAAATTTTTACTGGAAGATTTATTTGAGCGCAAAATTGATTTAGTGATCAAGGAAGATATAAAACCCCAGATTCGAGAACGTATTTTAGAGGAAACAGTTTATGTCTCGTGATCTTAAGCTTTTTTTTAGTTAATAGTTTAATCCATTATAAACAGACATATATATAATTAAAGAAGGACTAATTAATAAAATTTTTCATTAAAGCAATGATTTTAACCGATATTCAAACTTACCTGAAAAAATACCAAAAGGCATCTTTAGCAGAATTAGCTCTTCATTTTCGCATAGAAGCTGATGCTTTACGCCCTTTATTAGATAAATTAATTCGTAAAAAAAGAATTCGTCTCATGTCAGGAAAAAAATGTAAAAGTTGCTGTGATTGTCCCCCAGAAACCATTGAATTTTACGAATGGGTAACTTAAATTGTAAATCATTATCTAACATTAAATCTCAAAAAAATGTTGCCGACAATAACTCCAGAAAAAATCGATCTTCCAGCAGGAACAATACTGAAATTTCCTGGTACTGTAGATGATACTAAATCCGCTTTAGAAAGTAGACATAAAATCAAGAGTAATTCAGCCAGTGATAATTGGTTAAGTTTTTAATTTCTTCGGTCATGTTTTGGAGCATACAGCAACGCGATGCGAGGACATCTTCTATCTCATCAATTGTTTCAAAATACTCGTTCACCAAAGGCTCATCTACTAACGTCCATAACCTTTCGGCTGGTTGCAGTTCTGGGGAATAAGCAGGTAAGAATTCTACTATTATTCCATTGGGAACCTTCAGCTTTTGACTTCGATGCCATCCTGCGTTGTCTTCAACTAAAAGAATTTTTTTCTCCTTATTAATTCCTACATCGTTAGCGAAGGCTTCATAGACTAAACTTAGCCATTTACTATTAACTCTTGGTATTAAATACCATAATGTTTTCCCTGTTTTTGGTTCCACGAATCCATAAACATATAGCCATTCATAACGATGCTGTACTACAGCTTTTGGCCTTTCTCCTACTGGACTCCAGACTTTTCTAATGATAGGTTTTAATCCTACTCGATGTTCGTCAAAGAACCACACTTCTACAGTAGCATCTTTAAATTTTTCTTGTAATTCCTTCACTCTCAAAGGTAGATTCTTTTTAAATGATTCTTGTTCTATGGGATCACCTTTTCTATGTTTTGGTCTCGGTTTCTGCCAAGAATATTTGAGCTTTTTTAGGTAGTCCCACCCCCTTTGATTCCACACTTTTGTTCTTCCAGTTTCTTTTTCTATCCATCGTGCTACTT
>JBFRWO010000400.1:0-4095 GCA_051439625.1 Crocosphaera sp.
CCTTTCTAATCCTTCGATTTGGGCGCGACGGAGAACCGATGCTACGGCATCCAAATAAGCAGGACTACCAGCTTTTCCTAAATGTTTGTATTTGCTATTTATGTCTGGATCACCGGTGGAAAAAATCCTTTCAGTTGAATGTAACTTATAGTACCAATAACGTGCTTTCCGTCCTCTAGCTTGATAACGAACAATCCAACAGCCAGGGGGAGCTACCTCTCCAGATTCCATGATATCATTAATTTGTTGCTGATAGATAGCGATTAATTTAGAAATATTGTTTGGATAGTCTATTTCTTGAGTTTTTTGTTTATTTCTTTGTTTTTTAACCATAAATACTATTTGCTTTTAAATTAAATCGCGGATGACATTCGCGAACCGTTGTCCCAATTATAGAATCACTTATGTCTCTATTTAACATAACTTTTATTTTAAAAGGTTTCTCTCAATTCCCATCCTTCACATAAAGACATTAATTCCAACCATCCTCTCCATAAAACGGTAATGCCGATGGGGGTTTTTCTTCGATGTTCCAAATACCCTCCTAAACGAGCAATCGCTTCAATGGCATCTTTGATCGTATCTACAGATTTAGGCTTTTTTCTCGATAATGATTTGGCTTTTAATACTTTTATTTGAACGGGGGTTAAAATTTCATCAGCAGGGCTTTCTGGTTGGGTTCGATGAAGGTAAGTCATCCTTAATAAATCGGCTGAAATTGTGGTTAAAAAACCTAACAACACTTCCATACTATTACCAGCTAAGCGATAACTTTCCACCTGACATCCCGATTTAAAAATTTTATGATACTCCTCAATTAACCAGCGATAGCTATACCAACATAAAATAGTCTTTGCCTCTGAAATACTCTCAACTTTTTCAGTCGTTAGTAACATCCAAGAAATCGCTTCTTCTCCTTCAGGGACATTAATTTCAGTTGCATAAACAGCATAAACATTAAAGCCATCTGATTCCTTTAATCGCTGTGGTGAACGTAACTTAACTGGACAAAATCTTACCTCAAAAACTCCAGTCATGAATCTTTCTTGTCTCATGAGGAGAAATCTCCAATTCAAAACAAAACTGAACTGCCTGTTTCCTCATATAATCCCAAAGATAATTTGGCTCATCGCCTATTACTCTATTATGAGTGGCACGGACTAATAGTCCAGCTTTCTCAAGGTTTTGCACTTCTTCAAATACTTCGGCAATATCTCCTTCTCTGTCAAAAATATGAATAATTTTTGGCAACTTAATTGAGGAAGTTTTTTGCAAAATGTCAGGAATATTTTTGATAGCTTCTACCCATTTATAAGATTCTTTTTCTTCAAAGGGTCTTGTTCTTTTTGTCTTTTTGCCTTTCTCTAGCTTCTCTCTTTTCCAAACTTTTTCCCATAAGATTCCTAATGGCTGACCATAATCTGGATCGACGGCTAAACTCGTATGTAGAATTAATCCATTGCCTCCATTTCCAGTAGGACCATACTCTTCTCGTTTAACTTTTATGTTCTTATAATCGAGAAATGAAGTATCTCCAACCGACAAAATTATCGGTAAATTTTTAACCAAATTTGCTGTTTGATAATGAGAGGGTTCGGTCACAAGTTGAAATGAAGTTTTTGAATTGGCTAAAAACTCATAAGTTCTTTTAAGATCACTAGCATTCTTAAAAACTTTTGAGAGAGGCTGACCATATTTTACTCTTAAATGGTCTTGAATGTATAATGCTCTGTCTGTTAACCTTTTATCACCGAAATTACACTTTGTATGACAGTCTGAATCGTAATTTCTCACCAACATCGGTTTTTCTCTTCTTTACTAATAAATCCTTGTCAGTATAGCGAGATTTATTAGTAAGGGAGTGGTTCTCGAATGTCACTCGCGAACCAAAGATCCCGTGAAAAGTAAGGGCAGAGATGTGTTCACTTAATGCTTTCTCTTTTTCAGGTGTCATAGTAAAAATTGGAGTTAACTTACTTTAATCATACCTTATTTTTTGAGAATCTAATTTAACAGACACTCGGCGTTGATAACTTAGTTGTAGGACAATATCCGCTAACTAGACCCTCCCCTGCAAAAGTGACACGCTCCCGCGGAGTATTCTTATTGTATCAGTATTTTACTAGCAATTATGTTGATCTAAATAAGAACTTTCGAGGAGAGAAGAAAGTTGTATTTTCTAGACAATCTTGTTCGGGAAAGTTGAAACCAAAAGAATGTTTGATCGTCGAACTTCGATGATCAAAAGTCGGCTTTAATCCTTTGGACTAGAAGGTAGTTGAAACTCATAAATAAGTAGTCGGACATATTTAAAGTTAATTATCAGGGAAGGGAAGAGGGAAGGTGGAACAGGCAAAAGATAAGGGTTTTAGCTTAATTTATATTTCTTTACACAGTGCTTTTTATTTATGTCCGACTACTTATCATAAGCTAAACTAAGTTTAAATAGTCTCCTTCATCTAGTTCCTATGTTTTATTATCATTCGAGGTAATCACAAGTGAATATTATCTTAACTATCTTAATTTCCTGCTTATTTTGGATACAAACCAGTCCAGTTTTAGCTCAATCATTACCCCAAGACCCAGAAATTCAAGCATTCTTTAATCAAAACCAATCATCAGAATATATTGATCCCTATCGTGGCACTGAAAAAAAAGGAGATAATCTCGAACAAATAGCTATAGATGCCATCAGTAACGCCGATTCAATTGACCTTGCCTTTTTTGAATTTCGTTTACCTTTATTGGCAAAAGAACTGGTCAAACGTCATCAAGCAGGAGCTAAAATTAGACTAATTATTGATAATCGTTCCAACGACTTAGAACCAGTTAATGGAGAAGATGCTTTAACCTTATTAAAAGAAGCAGGAATACTCATTATTGATGATACAGCAGATCAAACAAGTGGGTCTGGATTAATGCACCATAAATTCATAGTTATTGATCATAAAACTGTAATTACTGGTAGTGCTAATATGACTCCTTCAGGATTACATGGTGATGATGATAAACCTTTAAGTAGAGGAAATACTAATCATTTATTAAAGATTGAAAATTCCGAACTAGCTCAAGTTTTTACTGAAGAATTTGACTTAATGTGGGGAGAAAATGGAGATAGTTTATTTGGTGTTAATAAACCTATTCGTGAGCCGAAAACTTTTACCGTAGGAGAAGGCACAGTAACAGTTATTTTTTCCCCCGTTTCCACTTCAGGTGACTTTGAAAATACCACTAATGGTTTAATTGCTAATAGTTTAAAACAAGCTCAAAAGAAAATTGATTTAGCCTTATTTGTATTTAGTGAACAAAAAATAGCTGATGTCATGGAAAAACGTCATAATGATGGTGTTGAAATTAGAGCCTTAATTGAGCCGGGATTCGCCTATCGTGATTTTAGTGAAGGATTAGACTTACTAGGACTAGAAAAATTAAATCGTTTTTGTAAATATGAAGATAACAATAATCCTTGGGAAAATCCCATTACAATGATGGGAGTTCCTAATTTACAAAATGGGGATATTTTACATCATAAATATGGGGTAATTGATGAGCAAATTGTTATTACCGGTTCTCATAATTGGTCAGCCTCTGCCAATCATCAAAACGATGAAGCTTTATTAGTAATTGATAACCCGATTGTTGCTGCTCATTTCACAAAAGAATTTAATCGTTTAGCTCAAAATGCGCGCTTTGGAGTTCCCGAATGGGTAAAACGAAAAATAGAAGAATCTTTTACTCAATGTGAATTACCGAATAATTAATAGTTAATAGTTAATATAGCGTTTCTCGGACTCATGAGGTACACTTAGGGGGGCAGAAGGCATCGCGGAGTCAGACCATGAAACTTCGAGGCGGTCTCGCGGAGCGAGTGCTGCCGCACCGCAGAACTTCGAGGGGAGAGAGAGCGAGATTGTAACCGAAGAAAAGAACTTCTGTGAGCGAAATCAAAAAATATTAAGTACAATGAACCCAATACTGCTCGGTTAAGCCCAAAACCAGTATGGAGAAGGGAAGCGAGCGGGGAAGTAGAGGACTGGTGTTCGCGTAATTTCAACGCGAATTTATCGGAAGCTCTTTTTTATTGGAGCCATAGAC
>JBFRWO010000401.1:0-4343 GCA_051439625.1 Crocosphaera sp.
AAAATCCTACTATTTGAAACATATCTTCAAAAGGTTTATAACGATGTATAACCCCTTGAGGATCTTTAACAGTTTTTACGCCTATTTTGCTCATAATCTCTTCCTTTTTCTAGCGATAATAAAGGTTGAATTCGACCCATTCCCCTTACCCAATGGGGAGGTTCTATAAACTTAGAAAAGAATTTATAATAGCCTCCTGCGGTAATCACCCACCATGTTGAACAGCCCCAAATAATCAGAATAATGACCCATAACCACGGTAAATCAAAGACTCTTTTTCCGAGGAAAAAAACTGTGACCCCAATCATCAACCACGGAATAAATTGCTCTGCTGGAAATGGTCCTATTCTCGGTGATAAATCTAAACTTTTGTTGACTTTTCTAAAATTTGACATTCTGTTTCAATTAACAATTAACAGTTAACAATTAACAATTATTTCTTTCTCATTGTTCATTGTTCATTATTAATTGTTAATTAGAGAAGTGTGATAGCTTGATCTCCAGCCGCACAAGTAAATAATACTAATAAAGGAAGCTTTAACGGCTGTTTCCAATCCTCGTCATCTCTTCCTGCTTGAATGGCTTTTACGACACCATAAACAATGTATCCTACCATCAAAGCTTCTAGGGCATAAGTCCCGATATTAATAGCTTGAGTTGCTCCTTTAGCCCCGGCATAACCTGACCCTGTAAACATCCCACTTATCTTAGTTCTAACATTGTTGAAAAATAGTGCCTGAGATGGTAAAATTAACCTATCAAAGAGATAAACTACTGCTAATAAAGTAGATAAAGCTGGCATTAAACCATATTTAGCAATCCAGTTTTGAACTGTAGATAATCGACGATTACTATTCTTATGAAATACTAAGTAGAGGATAATGATGAAACACCAAAGGGAGACGGTTAACACCTCTCTTGAATTAGCGTTTCCATTAAATAAACTGAGAACTAAAGTCCCTGAAGTTAAACCCAATAATAAATCTGTTGATAGATTATCTATGAAACCACTTAATCCTTTTTTAGAAGGAGATAGTTTCGGATAATTATTCTCTATTGCTTTGACTGATAATGTCATCTTTTCCTCCTTAGATAATTAACAATTAACAATTAACAATTAACAATTAACAATTAACAGTTAACAATTAACAATGAAACTTTAAACATTAATGATTAACAATATTCGATGGAAGTTGTTTAAATAAGATAATGGGTATTTATCTTTTAATTTTGTCTTCTTTTAAGAAGAATTACTACTCCCTTCTACTTTCTAGCTAATCCTATCTCTTTCTTGGAAAACGTAAGAAAAAGTCATAATTAATTGTTCATTGTTAATTGTTCATTGTTAATTGCTAACCCGTACACCTTATGTTTTATCAGTAACTAACTTCTTTGCCATCTCCTCAACTCGTTATTCTTTTTGATAATTAAATCTGATAATCAGAAAATATAATGACTTCAAGGGATGACAAAATTGATTTTTTGTGTTAAGGGCTTTTCAAAAATCTACAATTGTTAACTGTGCGCTATGCGCTGCATAGATGATCATCATTGATTTTCAGAAATCAACAATTATTAATTATTAATTGTTAATTGTTAATTGAACTATGCTATTATCATCAATAAAAATCTTGCCGTCTCATTGGCCATTAACCCTCGTGAACGGTAACAAGCAACCGTTGGGCAAAAATTGGCAACGAAACCCTTACACTCCATCGCAAGCGATCTCAGTTTTCAGACGAGGTTATGTAACAGTAGGAGGAAAAAAAGGAAGTTACAGAGTTAAACCGTTAGGAATTGGTTTACTCTGTGGTCATAATGCTAAAGAATTCCTGTTTGCTATTGATTGTGATGGAATATCGGCACACCGATATTTGCAAAGATTAGGGAAGCTTCCCCCAACGGTTTCGTTTACGTCGGGAAGGCCACGAAGATGTCAATATCTCTACAAACTACCACCCCACCAGTCTATCAAATCCTGCAAAGTGACCACCGCCCCTGGAGAAGTCCTTGAAATTCGTGGAAGCCATCACCAGTCGGTGTTGCCACCCTCTCCCCATCCTATCACCGGACAGTATCGGTGGGTTAATTCTCCTGCTGATGTTGAAGTTGCAGAAGCCCCGAAATGGCTTGTACACTGGATTGACAAGCAAACTTATAAACCACCAAAACCCAAGAATAACCGGAAACCTTTTCCTCAAAATGAGAACAATTTGTTCTTATCTTCTACCACAGAAGAAGCTGCCGTAGCACTCCTGGATCTCATTCCTTCGTGTTACGCCGATGATTACCATAGTTGGATCAAAGTGGGTATGGCCTTAAAATCCATATCTCCTAGTTTACTGGATGCTTGGGACAGATGGAGTCAGCAGAGTGATAAATGGAAACCAGGGGTCTGTGCTTATAAGTGGGGAACGTTTAATGGGGTGGGGATAAGCGTGAGAACCTTATATTGGTTAGCACAATAAAGTCAATTAAATTCAATCTACTCTAAGAAAGCTCAAGTTTGAATTAATATTTTAGTCACTTTGATTGAATAACGATTCTCAACAAAGAATATGCTACTGTTAATAATAGCGGTAATGAAAAGAAGAATTTTCAATAGCAATGTCGTTGTTAATTTTCACCTCTGATTGTGGCTAAGATAACCCGTTTTAACCCAGATTTATCTCCCATCGCTCGGGCGATCGCTTTATGGTTGGAGGATAAAACTTCAAAGATGACTCGTCGGGAATTTGAGAAGGATTTACGGTACTTTTTTGAGGTGATGTCTGGGTAGGAGGTAACCGAAGAGTTAGTCAGTGCTTTTTTAAAAATATCCCAGTCTCAGGCTAACGCTGCGTTAATGGCCTACAAGGGGGCTTTAAAGAAACGAGGGTTAGCCCCCACTACCATTAACCGTAAAATCAGTGCGGTGAAATCTTTTGTCAGCACGGCGAATCGTTTAGGATTATGCCAATTTTCGTTGAAAGATGCTGTAAAAAGCGAGAAACTTAAGCCTTATCGAGATACATCGGGTATTCCTTTAGCAGAGTTTAAGAAGGTGTTAACTTTGTGCGATCTTTCTACGTTAAAAGGGAAACGAGATAAGGCGTTGTTGATGCTATTTTGGTCGAATGCTTTACGGCGTAATGAGGTAAGTTTACTGGATATCGGGGATTTTGTCCCATCAAGCCGTATTCTATGGGTTAAGGGAAAAGGGCGTAGTGAGAAGGAATCTGTGGATTTATCCCCGAAAACTATTAAGGCTATTTGCGATTGGTTAGCTTCACGGGGGAGTGCCGGTATTAAATCATCGTCTCCTTTGTTCATTTCCCTAGATTCTCGTTCGAGGGGCAGTCGTCTGAGTGGGGATGGCCTTTATAAAATTGTTCGTTGTTATTGTCGAGAGGCAGGGATTGGTAAGTTAATGAGTCCCCATAGGATTCGGCATTCATCGATTACAACAGCATTGGATAAAAGTGATGGAGATGTGCGAAAAGTACAGAAATTATCACGGCATAAGAATCTCAATACATTGATGATTTATGATGATAATCGAAATAATGACCAACTGGAATTAAGTGAATTGTTAGAAGAGGATTTGTAGCAATGGATAATGGACAATTGTTTAACTATTCTTTTTGGCTTTTTTGATAATGCTAGTCAATAGTTTTAAGATTTCCTTCAAATCATAAGTTAGTACATAAAATGCTAGTATTCTGTTTAGACCAACTATATGATTAGATTAATTATCTGATAGGGGCTACGCCCTTATTTGAATGAAAAATGTAACAATCTGAGGTGATTTTCATGGCTTTTAGAAAACTAAATATACCTAAAATTCAACAGAATCATTCATTCTTAAAGAGGGATAACTATGCTTTTATTACTGGCTTTGAAATCAGAAACAAAGAGATATTAATCCGACAAATTCATTGGCTCTGTGAACCAAGAAATAATGATTATGTATTTCGTTTATTAGATGGAGTAACGGGTTATGAAAGCTGGTACTTAAGTCATTTAATACAGATATTTTCGGAACCAACTCATTCCACTGTATTTATTGCTTGTCTTGGTTCTGCATCGTATCCCCGATTAGAATTAGTTCATTCCGAGATGAAAATAGTTGTCATGAATCTCTACTATCATTTTAGCTTGAATTAAAGGAGTTTTGCTTAATATAATAAAAGTTAAAGAAGTTGAGAGGGCATCAACTATAGCACGTTACCGAAGAAAACGCAGTTCGGCCCAAGAAGGGTTTACGGATGGGGACTTTGAGGCATTGTTCGCTCAGTCTCAGGGTGGACAAACTATTGATGTTGAGGTGGTGTCTGATGAGCAACACAGTCATATAGATAGTC
>JBFRWO010000402.1:0-6354 GCA_051439625.1 Crocosphaera sp.
CAATGCTGCAAGAAGGGGTGGAGGCCATGATTGTGGGTATCAAGAAGGCGTTGCAAGAGTATGGTACCCCTAAGTTTGAACAAATGCGTCTCGCTTGCATGGCTAACGATGTATCTTGGCAGCAGCCTGCAGCTAAATATGTCGATGTCTTTGAAGCTTTGATGGGTTCGGAGGCTTAGATTAAGTTTGAAAAACCCTCCCGGTAAATAAGATCCCGTCGTTAACGACGGGGTTTAAATAAGGGTTTTTTTATTTTTCAAATAATTAGCTTTCTTTCAGAGATAAACTAACTAAACCTAAACAAAGTAAAGCATTAACTCCTAAAAATATTTGAGAGGCTAAACCTGCACTGAGGAACCAGAGATCAGGAGAAGTAAAGGTTGTGACGGTTAAAAATCCTGCCATTCCGAGACTTGTCCCTACTGCAAACCATTTTGCGTCTTTATTTCCTAATAGTAATGCTATCAAACAGAAAGGAATGAGAACACTGGCAAAAATGGGATTGATATCCATACTACCTTGAACTACATTTCCCCATTCCCCTAAAGGACTACTGATTAATCTTAAAGGCCATTGGGGAACATCGAAAATTTCTACTAGTTTTAACAGGAAAAAGCCACAACTTCCTAAGACCATTCCGACATGAAAAAGGTCGGTAAAACGGATAGATTTACTAAACCATGCGGTTAAAATATAAGCTACTGCTAACATTAACAGTTTGATCAATAAATCATGATCGAGACGAAGGGGAAATTGTCCTTTTCTAGCTAATTTTATGGCTGCTTCTGCGTCTAATTGACCGAAACCATAATAGTTTAATTTGTCGTTTTCAATTTCTTTGGCGGACTCTTCTAAAATTTTGCGAATTTTATCGGGATCTTTAACACCAGTAGAACGAATTAAAGCAGCAACTCCTGCGACGTGGGGAGAGGCCATACTGGTTCCCATAAAGCCGGCCATTTTGGGCTGTCCACTTCTAGGGTCAATGGTTTCTTGCAGAATCTTTTTATCTTGTCCTCCTCCTGGGGCTGAAATATCAACACCAACCCCATAATTAGAGTAAAAAGCTTTCTTATTATTGGCATTCAAAGCTGAGACACTAATTACCTTAGCATAACGGGAAGGATAAGAGGCGGAACTCAGCCCACTGTTGCCAGCAGCAGCGACAATAACTACACCTTTTTGATGGGCATAATTAATGGCATCTTCCATCATTTGACTGGCACCACCACCCCCTAAACTCATGTTAATAATATCGGCTTTATTATCAGCAGCAAAACGGATGGCTTCGGCAATATCAGAAATGGTACCAGAACCGGTGGCTGATAACACTTTTAAGGGCATAATTTTGGCTTGATAAGCAACTCCTGCCACCCCATATCTATTATTAGTTGATTGGGCAATAGTTCCGGCTACGTGAGTACCGTGACCATGATCATCAGAAGCGTCTTTTTTATCGTTAACAAAGTCATATCCTTCGACAAATTCTGTTCTTTGTAAGTCGGGAACACGACTAACTCCTGTGTCAATGACGGCAACTGTTACTCCTTTTCCTTTTGCTTTTTCCCAGGCTGCTTCTATATTAATATTTTCTAGGTTCCATTGTTCTTTGTATCTAGGGTCGTTAACTGTTTCTAAGGTATGATATTGATAGTTAGGTTCGATATAATCCGTTAATGTAGTGAGTTCAGATTGTTTAATTTTTTTGAGAACATTTTGATTTACTTTGACAATATAAACTCGTTCGTTTTGAGAAAATTCACTGTTAAAATGAATTTCTTTATTATACTGGTTGCTAATTTGACTAATTTTATTTTCAACTTCTGTGATGGGAATATCCTGTTTAAAGTTAAGAACAATAGAGTTAAATTCTCCTTTATTTACTAATCCTTGAAAGTTACAAACTGCCCAAGAAACTCCAAGAAAAAATAAGGCGAGTATTCCGATACGTTTTAAGAATTTCATGTGTTTTACCGATTGAATTACTACTATGTGTTGTTGTACAATAACCGTAAAAATATCCTAGAAATTATATTTCTCTACGGCTATATTTGACATTAATTTTTAATGTCTTTCTAAGTCATAAATTACTTTTTCCCAATACCATTTTTCAGGATGACCAGGGTTTTTTTGTTTTTGCAAAGCAATTAATCTTTCTGCTAAGTTTTTATCTCCTCTGACGAGAACAAAAAGACGAGTTTTTAAGGACTTACTTACATAGTCTTTATTGTTAAAGTTAGGTAAATTAATTTCAGGAAAATCAACTTCAGAAAAGTTAACTTCTGGAAAATTAATTTTAGGAGAATTATCACAAGTATCTTCTCCTATTTTAATTAATTCTTCTACAGTTTTTTGTGCGTTTTTTGATAATTTTTGTAAATTATCTTGAGTGTTTTCAACGATAGATGAGGTTGCACCTAAACAAAAGTAAAATGTTTTTTCGCTTAGGTTTTCTAGTCCTTGTTTTAAATTTTCTGAATGATTCATAACTTATCCTAACTTGGATCATAAGAAGAAACAATTTGCCCTATCTTACTCTAAGATATGAATGATCATTGAGTAGCGTCAATCCCCAAAAATACAGACAGTAATCAAATAATATACTGACAGTATCCGTAAATATTTGTAGATTAAAATATTATTTGTTATTAGTGTGTATTTTTAATATCATTGAGTTATATAACGGCTAAAAATTAAGGCTATTAAAGGTAAAGGAGAATTTAATATTAAAATATGGCATTTTAATATTCAGTAAATACATAGTTTTTTGTAGAGACTTTATATGCAAAATTTCTACAGGAAGTTTAGAGTTTACCTCATAAGGACAAGAAACCTATACTTGAGATAATTAAACCAATGCTTACTGTTTTCATCTCTTAGATAAAACCTAAACTTTTACAACTGAATATTGACGTATTTTGGCAGTCAATCTGATGACAAATATAGACTAATATCCTAAGGTTAATGCTCCTGGTTTACGAGGATCTGATGCACCATAAAATTGACCTTTTTCATACATAATACTTTGGGTACTTCCCATCGAAAAGCTGCTTTTAATTTTATGACCTTTGTTTTCTAATAAGTCAATAGTATCGCGATTAAACCCTCTTTCTAAACGAATTTGATCGGGAAACCATTGATGATGAATACGAGTTGCATTAGTCGCTTCTGCAATATTCATTTGATGATCAATAACATTCATAATAATTTGTAATGTGGTAGTAATAATACGACTTCCTCCTGGACTTCCTGTTACTAACCAAGGTTTACCTTCTTTCATCACAATGGTGGGAGTCATAGAGCTTAACATCCGTTTTTCTGGGGCAATACTATTGTTTTGTCCCCCGATAAGTTGATAAGCGTTAGGCACTCCTAGTTTTGCAGTGAAATCATCCATTTGATTGTTTAATAAAATACCAGTTCCTGGGACGGTTAAACCACTACCATAACTAAAGTTTAAGGTATAGGTATTAGCAACAGCGTTTCCATAACTATCCATGATCGAGTAATGGGTTGTTTCTGTACTTTCATTGGATTGAAATACGGGTTGTGGAAGAATATTTTTACTGGGAATTACTTTATCTAAATCTAATTTTTGGGCTATTTCACTAGCATATTCTTTTGATATTAAACGGTTAATCGGAACGTCAACAAAATCGGTGTCTCCCATGAATTTAAACCTATCTGCGTAGGCAAATTTCATGGATTCAACCATTAAATGAAGTGTCGATGCAGTGTTATGTCCTAAAGATTGGATGGGAAATTTTTCTAAGATATTCAACATCTGTACAAGATGAACGCCTCCTGAACTTGGAGGAGGCATGGAATAAACTTTATGTCCTCTATAAGTTCCCTCTATAGGTTCACGAATAATCGGCTTATATTTCGCTAAATCTTCTTTAGTAATTAAGCCATTATTTGCTTCCATATCCTCAACTATTTTATCGGCAATTTCCCCTTTATAAAATGCTTCAATTCCTTGATTTGCGATCAATGTAAGACTGTTTGCTAGGTCTGGTTGTTTTAAAATTTCTCCGATTTGATAAGGACTACCATCAGCTTTATAAAAAATAGCTAAACTTGCAGGAGATTTCTGTAAATTTCTTTTAGCAAATACAAGAGAATTATATAAATCTTCATCAACAATTATGCCCTCTTCTGCTAATTCAATAGCAGGTTGTAAGGCTCTTTTCAGAGAGATTGTCCCATATTTTTCTAAGGCCATTGCTAACCCTGCAACCGTCCCTGGAACCCCTGCTGACTGATAACTAAATTTAATTTTTTGTTGATCAACTTCTCCATTTTCATCAAGAAACATATCAACATTTGCTGCCAAGGGGGCTTTTTCTCGATAGTCAAGGGCAACGGTTTTTTGTTGATCAGCTAAATGAATTAACATAAATCCTCCGCCCCCTAAATTACCGGCGCGAGGTAAAGTAACGGCTAATGTAAAACCAATTGTTACTGCTGCATCAATGGCATTTCCTCCTTCTTTTAAGACTTCTAAACCGGCCTGAGTAGCTAAGTCTTCTTGAGAAGCAACCATACCATTTTTGCTAATTACAGGGTGGAAAATCGATTGATAATCGTAAATAGGAGTATCCTGAGCGGTTACTTTAATTGGGGTAATATTAAGACAGAAAATTAAAATTAATCGTTTAGCAATTTTGAGCATGGTAAATTTGTTTATAGGTTTGACTATACATTTATGTAGGGTTCAACAGCCGTTGAACTCTGGAAAATAAAATTATATCTTTAAATTATATTAAATTATTAGCATAGTGAGCAGGATGCTCACACTCCAATATCTCAAAATTATTGAAAATGACTATAATAATGAAACTTAAATGTTTATTTAATCGGAAAAAATAGCCGTTTCAAGTTCATTTAAAGCGATTTCTAAATCATCGTTAACAATACACTGATCAAATTCTTCACTCACTTGTAATTCTTCTTTCGCCCGTTCTAAACGGCGTAAAATTGCTGCTTCTGCGTCTGTTTTTCGACTTCTTAAACGATGTTCTAATTCTTTTAATGAGGGAGGCAAAACAAAAATTCTTAAAGCATCAGGAAAGCTATTTTTAATGGCGGTTGCCCCAATTACTTCTATTTCTAGAAGTACCATTAAACCTTGATTGATTTTTTCTTCAACCTTAGTACGGGGAGTTCCATAATAATTACAGGCATATTCTGCCCATTCCAATAATTGGTTTTCCTCGATCATGGTTTCAAAGGCACTCTTATTTAAAAAATAGTAATCTTTCCCTTCTATTTCTCCTTCACGGGGAGAACGAGTGGTTGCAGACACCGATAAATAAAGTTCGGGGCGACGCGCTAATAACGCGCGTACCAATGTACCTTTTCCCACACCGCTTGGGCCGGTTAAAACGATTAGCTTTCCTGATGCCATAAAATTAGCCAAATAGAGGTTAATTACTGTTGAGAGGGGCTTCTTTATTGACGACAAAACGATGGGCTACGGTTTCCGGTTGTATGGCGGATAAAACCACATGACTCGAATCAGTCATAATTACGGCACGAGTCCGACGACCATAAGTAGCGTCGATTAATTGACCTCTTTCGCGAGCATCGGTGATAATACGTTTAATGGGGGCTGATTCTGGGCTAACAATAGCGATAACTCGATTAGCAGAAACAATATTGCCAAACCCAATGTTGATGAGTTGTATACTTTCCATAATGATTGATGGTTAGACCGGGTGAGAAGTAATTAATAGAATACTTTTCCTATGATATCGATTAAAATCAAGACTTACAACGTCTAAGGTAATATTTGTTGATACTTTTCAGTTTCTTTTCAGGTTTTTCTCATATTTATCCTCTAATTAACCTGTTCCATAGATAATAGTCAATCGATCTTAAATCAATTGGGCTAACTTATTTGATAATGCTTCTGGGCTAAATTTGGCTAAGCTTTGTTGTCTCAACCACTCTCCCTGACAGCGTTTATCCTTGTTTTCTAAGATTTCAATGCACCCTTGTGCTACTGCATCGGGATCACGATGGGGAACTCTCCAACCTAACTGGCCATCTTGCAGGGGATCGGCTGAACCGTCAGCATCTCCTGACAATACGGGAACTTCACAGGCCATGGCTTCTAGGTAAACGATACCAAATCCTTCTTGGGAAGGCATAATATAGGCATCGGCCAGGCGATAATGGTCAACGAGGTCTTCTGTAGCAACAAACCCTGCAAAAACGACGCGATCGCTGATTCCTAAGTCTTTGGTTAATTGTTCTAAACGGGGGCGATCGTCTCCTCTACCAATAACAACATATTTAACATTAGGAAAAGATTGTAAAATTTTCGGTAATGCTCTGATTGTAACATCT
>JBFRWO010000403.1:0-27511 GCA_051439625.1 Crocosphaera sp.
CTGCACGATATTGTTGATAAAAATAAATCATTAACCATGCGCTAGAAGTTTCATCAACTGTCCAGAGGGTACTAACAACACAGTTTGCACCACTCTTGAGAAATGCACTAACTAACCCTACATATTCACTGTTAATGGTTTGCTTTCCATTTAAGGCGGTTTCGCAAGCAGAAAGGGTTATTAATTCATAGGAATTAAAGTTAAGATGACTTATTTCATAAGCAGTTAGCTGAGTCGTTTCCTTTTTACTCTCATCTATAAATTCTAAAGCTGATCTTTCGGGATCATCAAAAAGATAATAACCGTGACCGGTAAAATGAAGGTGAGTATAGTTAGGAATAGCATTTTTAAAGTCCTCAATAGTGATTATGGATGATTTTATTGTAGCAAAGTATGTGTTAATTATGCCAGATTCTATTTCAGAAAATACTAAATCTCTTCTGGGGTTCTCTATGCTTAATAATGATTCTTTTTGACTATTGTTTAGTTGTTGTTGTTTTTGTTTCAAGTTTAAACCTATTTGTAAACTGGGAAGATAAGATATTATCCAATCTTTTTCATTAAATAGATAATGTAAGGGTAATCTATGTAAGTCTTGATGTGGGATTAAGATTAACTCTTCAATGTTTTCTAAATCTTTTTCAATCTCAGAAATTCCCAATATTTCTTTTAATATTTCTAGGCGATCGCTTATATTAATTCGCCAAGGATGCTCTTTTTTGTCTTCTATTTCTTCATCTTTTTTACTTCTATAGTCTTGATAATCTTCGTCCCATTCTTTTATCCATTGTTCAAGATTTGGGTTTAATGATGGGTTTGGGTTTAATGTTATTAATCCGTTTTGTTTGATAATGAAAGTAATTAATCCCATTGGACTATTAAACCAGTAAATAATTGCTTTCTCATGGTTCAATAAGGTTTGTATTTGTTCATAACTGGGATAAATATTAGATTCTGTTTCTAGTTGGGTTTCTGTTTTATATCCTTCCAGAATATGAGTTAAACGCCGATTTTTCTCTAATTCTGCGTTGCGTAATGCTTCGATAATTTCTCCTTTTTCTAAAAGAACATTAACCGTGAGTTGACGAAAGGTTAAAAATTTAGCTTCTAATCTTAATCTTTGGTTTTTCTCTGCAATGGGAACCTTATCTAATAATTGATTGAGTAGTTTTAATCCTTGTAATAAATAATCATCAGCTTTGCCTTTATCTCCCACTGCTAAATAAACTTTAACTAAATCTTGAATTACTCCTAACCGTAATTCGGGGAACTGTTCAACCGTTAAGGTTTCTAAGGCACAATGATAATTATTAATAGCGTTATCATATTCTTGGTGTTCATATTGCGCTACCCCAATTTTATGATGTAAATATCCCCATCCTTCGGGGTGACTGTCTTGATAAATATGTTTATTTAAGGGGTAACGATAACTAATTAATTGTCCTTCGTATCCCCGTATATTTAACTGAGGGTTCAACCGAGAAATTGATTGTAGTTGAGATTGATCAAGAAATTGTATTAATTTGTCTGAGTTGGGTTGTTGTAAGAAGGAAATGAGATCACCAAAATCTCCTGTTTCTAGGGATTGAAAATAGTTAATTAGTTGTCTGGAAGCGTCGGTTAATTCCATTTGAAATGTATCTATAAATTGACTTTCTACCCGTAATATTTCCCCTTCACTTGCGGTTGATGAACTCGATGCTATCCCTCGGTTATTCCAAGTTTGATGTAAATCTGGTTTCAACTGTAATGCTTTGTCGTAGGAACCGATTGCTTCATCCAACCTTCCTAACTTACCTAAAGCTATCCCCCGGTTATTCCAAGCTTCATATGAATCTGGTTTCAACTGTAATGCTTTGTCAAAAGATGCGATCGCTTCATCCCACCTTCCTAAGTTACCTAAAGCTACCCCTCGGTTAAACCAAGTTAAATCATCATCAGGTTTCAACTGTAATGCTTTGTCGTAGGATGCGATCGCTTCATCCCACCTTCCTAACTTAAGTAAAACTATCCCTCTACCAAGCCAAGGTTTATGAGCATCTGGTTTCAACTGTAAAGCTTTGTCGTAGGATGCTATCGCTTCATCAAACCTTTTTAAGTAACCTAAAGCTATCCCTTTACTACACCAAGCAAAATCGTAATCTGGTTTAATTTCTAACGTCTTCTCAAATGAGGTAATCGCTTCATCAAACCTCCTTAATTTGTCACATAAAATTGTTCCTCGGTTATACCAAGCTAGATGATAATCTCGTTTCAACTGTAATGCTTTGTCATAAGATGCGATCGCTTCATCGAACCTTCCTAACTCAGATAAAGCATTCCCTCGGCTATACCAAGCTAGATGATAATCTCGTTTCAACTGTAATGCTTTGTCATAAGATGCGATCGCTTCATCGAACCTTCCTAAGTTAAGTAAAGCATTCCCTCGGTTATACCAAGCTTCATATGAATCTGGTTTCAACTGTAATGCTTTGTCATAAGATGCGATCGCTTCATCCAACCTTCTTAACTCATCTAAAGCATTCCCTCGGTAAACCCAAGCTTCATAATAATCAGGTTTCAACTGTAATGCTTTGTCATAAGATGCGATCGCTTCATCGAACCTTCCTAAGTTACGTAAAGCTACCCCTCGGTTAGTCCAAGCTTCATAATAATCAGGTTTCAACTGTAATGCTTTGTCGTAGGATGTGATCGCTTGTTCATATTGCTGAAAAGTACCCATTAATTCTCCCAAATAATACCATCCTTGATCATCATTAGGATATTGTTGGGTTATTCCAACCGCAGTATTAACTGCTTCTTGATACTCTCCTCTTTGATATTGTTCAACTGATTGATCAATTAATCTTTGAACCTCATCTGTTGTTGTTTGGGAAGGGGTTATATTTTGTGTTTCTGATGTCGTTGGGTTTGATTCTGTATTTTGTAGATTATTCCCTTGAAAATTTCCTAATTCCGAACCCCTAACTCCTAACTCCGAACTCACCTTTCTCGCAATATTTCCCAATTTTCCTGATGCAATATTGCCCAATTCTTCTAAATCTTGCCCTAATTGTTCATAATTATCTGAATTATCCAACCATTGTAAACTCTTCTCCTTCATCCATTCTGCCAATTCATCGGGTTTAACCTTACGACTTATTAAAAACCCTTGACAACTGCCCCAAGACCTTCCTTTTTTAATTGCTGCCAGCAAAGCAAATAAGACATTTTCGTACTCAGCATCAGATAACCTGGGTTTAGAAGGAGTTTCATCGGTTTCTGTTCCGTCAGAAGAACCATTAAAGAGACTTTTCAGCCAATTCCAGAGTTTTTTTAGCCAATTGATCATCAACTTGTACGGTGGGCAAAATATATAGTTATTTAAACTTACTATATCTCAGTTACCAGTTACCAGTTATCAGTTTCTTTATCTTGCTGCTTAGGAAGTGTTGAAATAATAATGTTTAATCTATAGTAATCAATAATGATATGTGAGGAGGGAGAATATATGAGGACATAATAGTATTATGTCCCTACGAATTATGTCTTTGTAGGGGTTTAACACTGTTAAACCCAGAAAGCTTATTTTCTCATAACTAAAACCTGATTGCTATAGAATGTTTAATATATAATATAGTTAATGTTGTCAAAAAAAATATCAAAAAGATGGTACAGCAGATAACTAACCAAACTGAAAACAATATTATCTATCCTGATAGTGATGGTCAACCTATGGCCGATAATACTAAACAATTTCGCTTAATTGTTACCATTAAAGAAAACTTAGAATTATTATTTACAGATAATCCTAATATTTTTGTTGCTGGTGACTTGTTATGGTATCCCCTTAAGGGTAATAATAAACTAAGACGCGCACCCGATGTTATGGTAGTATTTGGTCGTCCGAAAGGCCATAGGGTTTCTTATAAACAATGGGAAGAAAATAACATCTCTCCGCAAGTTGTTTTTGAAATACTTTCCCCTGGTAATACTTTAGCAGAAATGAGCCAAAAATTTGAGTTTTATAATCGCTATGGGGTAGAAGAATATTATATTTATGATCCTGATAAAGTTGATCTTTGTGGTTGGATAAGAGTAGAAAATAGTTTAAATTTAATTGAAAGAATGGACGGATGGATTAGCCCCCGTTTAAAAATTCGCTTTGAAATTACTGAAAATAATCTCCAAATATTTAGCCCAAACGATGAACCTTTTTTAACTTATGTAGAATTAGGAAAATTGAAACAAGAGGCAGAAATAAGGGCTAAAAAAGCTGAACAAAGGGCGCAAGAAGCTGAGGCTAAAGTTAAAGAATTAGAGGCTAAATTACGAGAATTAGGACAACTGTAAATTTTTCAACTAATAACTAATTAATTATGATTACAACGATTACTCAACCAATAACACTAGAGGAATTTTGGGACTGGTATCCCAACGGTTTCGGACGTTATGAATTACACGATGGCGCAATTTTTGAAATGCAACCAATAGGAAATCATGAAGAAGTAATTAGTTTTATTACTATAGAATTAGCTGTACAAATTAAACAACTAGAAATATCTTATCTGATACCAAAACAAGCTTTAATTAAGCCTCTAGATACTAATAAATCTGCATATAACCCTGATGTACTTATTCTTGATAAATCTAACTTAACTGATAAACCATTGTGGAAAACCAGATCAACTATTACCCAAGGAAAAACGGTTCCTTTGGTGATAGAAGTTGTTAGTACAAATTGGGGTTATGATTATGGACATAAATTGATTGATTATGAGGTTTTAGGGATAGCTGAATATTGGATTGTTGATTATTTAGGTTTAGGAGGAAAACGTTATATTGGTGATCCAAAACAGCCAACTATTTCTATTTATCAATTGGTTGATGAAGAATATCAAGTACAACAATTTAGAGGCAATGATATACTTATTTCTTCGATTTTTCCTGAGTTTAATTTAACAGCGCAACAAGTCTTTGATGCTGGGAATTAGTGAATAAAATGCTCTTAAATATAAATATTTTATTGATTTGTATTTAACATATTCTCTAAATCTTCCCAACTATTAATATTAAAAAGATTAGCAATAATAACATCTATTTCTTGACTAGATAGTGTTTCTATTTTTTGACAATTTTTTAAAGAAATTTCGCCTAATTTTTGTTGAACTAATGTAATAATTAATTCAATTTTTCCCTGTATCCTACCTTCAATTATGCCTTCTTCTCGACCTTTTTCTTGTGCATATAGAGTAATTCCTTCTTGATCGGTTAACCAAATAGTTCGATTTTGTATCTCTTCTAATTCCTCTCGATTTAAACCAGCAAGATTAGCAATTTCTAATGCTTGATTTAAGGCCGAAACTGATTGAAAATCAGCCGGTTTTTCTCTTAATTCTGCGGCATTTTTGATAAAGTAAATCCATTGATCACTAATATTTTCTAACTCCTCTAATGATTTATTGAACTTCCTTAATTCCAAAAACACTAACTTAATTTCTTCATTATAAACAAATTTATGCTTTTCTTCTTGAAAGACAAATGAGTTAATAATTTCTGTATTATTATCGAACATAATAAAGTCAACAATAGTTAAAGCAATGACAGGATTAAGTAAAATATATCTCTCTCCTGAGTCTAATTGATTGGCATAACTTTTAGCTGCATTATACATAACCCTTTTATCAAAAGCATATTTATTTAACACTTGCATTTCAATTAAAACTGTTGTGTCATTGTCTAGTTTTGCTTTAACATCTAAATAAGTATCTTTTAATCCAAAACTTGCCCCTGGAGAGTAAGGATTTAAAATTTCTAAATCTTGAATAACATCTTCTTCATGATATAAAATTGCATTTAAAAAACTGATTAAAATTTCCTTACTTTGATTGGAACCAAAAATTTTTTTAAACGCATAATCTGTTTTAGGATTAATAAATCTCATTTTTCTTTCCTGATTAAATACTATTATGCTTGATCATTCACCTTCCTTTCTTCATTCTAACACCAGAATTTAGAAATCATTTTGTTGTTTATAAAAAAAGACTAACCCTAAACATCAGCAGAAACGAAAAAGAGTTTTAAGGTGGGTATTGCCCACCCTACGGGGTTTTGATACTAAGAATTAGAAACTAAAACAATACGATAACAGGCGTTATTAGCTGCTTTTTAAGCCTTAATTAGTTCAGTTTTTTGTGAACTATTTGAATCAATATTATTATCTTTGCCAGCATAGGCCAAAATGTAAAGATCCTTTAAATCATTCATCAAAGGATAACGAGGGTTTGCACCTGTACATTGATCATCAAATGCTTGTTCTGCTAAAACTTCTAAAGACTCATAAAATTCTTGATCTTTTTCTCCAAGTACATCTTTAATAGTGGCAGGAATATCTACCTCACGTTTTAGGTTTTCTACTGCTTCAATTAATTTTTCTACCTTTTCGTCTTCACTGTCTCCCCCAAGGTGCAAATAATCGGCGATTTGTGCATAACGGAACTTGGCATTAGGGAATTTATATTGAGGGAAAATTGCCTGTTTAAAGGGTGCATCGGTGCTGTTGTAACGGATGACATGAGAAATCATCAGCGCATTAGCTAACCCGTGAGGAATATGAAAAGTAGAGCCTAATTTATGGGCTAAGGAGTGACAAATTCCTAAGAAAGCATTAGAAAAAGCCATACCTGCAATGGTGGCTGCATAGTGTACTTTTTCCCTTGCTTTGCTATCAGCAGCACCATTTTTATAGGCACTGGGAAGATAGTTAAATAACAGTCCAATCGCTTTTAAAGCTAACCCATTAGTAAACTCGGTTGCGAAGACAGAAACATAGGCTTCTAAAGCATGGGTTAAGGCATCAATTCCCCCAAAAGCGGTTAAACCTTTCGGCATATTCATCACTAATTTAGGGTCAATAATAGCCATATTTGGGGTCAAAGCATAGTCTGCTAAAGGATATTTAATACCTGTGCTTTCATCCGTTACTACTGCAAAAGGAGTTACCTCTGATCCTGTTCCCGATGTGGTAGGAATAGCCACCATCATCGCTTTTTCTCCCAATGCTGGTAAGTCATAAACCCGTTTACGAATGTCCATAAACCGCATAGCTAACCCTTCAAATTCGATTTCTGGATGTTCGTACATTAACCACATAATTTTTGCTGCATCCATCGGAGATCCCCCACCAATGGCGATAATAACATCAGGATTAAAGCTATTCATTAAAGCCAAACCTTTATTTACAGTGGCTAAAGTAGGGTCTGGTTCAACGTCGTAGAAAATGTCATATTTAATGTCCATTTCTTCTAAAACTTGTTCCATTTCTTCGGTTATTCCCAACTCATAAAGAGGTTTATCGGTGACAATAAATGCCCTTTTTTTCCCTGTTAAATCTTTTAAAGCTATGGGCAAACAACCGTATTTAAAATAAACTTTGGGAGGAACTCGGAACCAAAGCATATTTTCTCTTCTTTCTGAGACGGTTTTGATATTTAATAGGTGATTAATGTTGACATTTCCTGCGATTGAATTACCTCCCCAACTGCCACATCCTAAAGTTAAAGAAGGGTCAAGACGGAAGTTATAAAGATCACCAATCGCCCCAACAGATGTAGGAATATTAATCAGTACCCTAGCTACTTTTATCTTGTTCTCAAAGTATTCAATATGTTCATGATTATCGGGATTGGTATATAATGCTGCTGTATGACCACGGCCAGCAAATTCTACTAATTGATAGGCTTTTTCTACTGCATCCTCAAAATTATTACCCCGATACATCCCTAAAATAGGGGAAAGTTTTTCGTAAGAAAATGGCTCATCATAACCAATTTTTTCGATTTCACCAATTAATACTTTTGTCCCTTCAGGTATTTTTATATCTGCAATTTCGGCTAATTTAGTTACAGGTTGACCGACAATTGCTACATTCAATTTACCATTAATAATAATGGTTTTGCCTAATTTTTCTCGTTCTTCTGCTGTTAAAAAATAAGCCCCTCTTTCTTGGAATTCTTCTCTAACTGATTCGTAGACTTTATCCTCCACAATCACTGCTTGTTCCGAGGCACAAATCATGCCATTATCGAAGGTTTTACTGAGAATAATTGAAGAAACGGCTGTTTTAATATCTGCTGTTTGATCTATGACTGCGGGGGTATCTCCTGAACCCACACCAAGGGAAGGATGACCGGAGGAATAGGCTGCTTTAACCATTCCAGGGCCACCAGTTGCTAAAATTAATTTAGTGTCAGGATGCTGCATTAAAGCTTGGGATAATTCAATGCTAGGTTCATCTATCCAACCGATTATATGTTCTGGACATCCTGCTTTTATAGCTGCTTCTAAGATAACTTTTGCTGCTTCAATGGTGCATTTTTTAGCCCTTGGATGGGGAGAAAAAATGATGGCGTTACGAGTTTTTAGGGTTAATAAGGCTTTAAAAATTGCTGTGGATGTGGGGTTAGTTGTGGGGACAATACCAGCAATAATTCCCAAAGGTTCAGCTATTTTTTGAAATCCGTAGGATTCATCTAATTCGATAACACCGCAGCTTTTAGCATCTCGATATTTATTGTAAACGATTTCTGAAGCAAAATGATTTTTAATTACTTTGTCTTCAACGATGCCCATTCCTGTTTCTTCTACCACCATTTTTGCTAATTGAATTCTTGCAGAATTAGCAGCAATAGACGCTTTTTTAAAGACACGATCTACCTGTTCTTGGCTAAAGGTTGCGTATTTTTCTTGAGATGCCTTGACTTTTTCGATTAATTCTTTTAGGCTGTCTAAATTATTTACTATCATTTGTAATTTGTCCTAATATTAATGAGATGAATTTTCACTTTTATTATAACGTTTAGAATCTTAAAAAAATATTAGTATTTTTCTGGTTTTCTTGCCATAGCAGAAGAGACAAAAAGTAAAAATTTTACCATTTGCCCACCCTACAATCTATTTATTCGTACTGAATAGATGATGATTAATGATTCAACCAATTAATTAAATCATCAAGATTAGAAAAGTCTAATAGTGCTTCTCCTAATGCTTCTATTTGCTCTATATTTAAAGTATTAATCTCTGTTTTTATAGTAGGTTTAATCTGTCCTATTTTGCGTTCAAGAAGACGAATAACTAAGGCTTTTTCTCGTTCAATTCCCTGTTCAATTCCTTGTTCAATTCCCTGTTCAATTCCCTGTTCAATTCCTTGACGCATCCAACTTGTAGTAATTTGCATAACTTGCTCCTGTGTGGGTTGACTAAAGGTGTTAAGTTGTTGTTGAAAGTCTCTTTCTTCTGATGGGTTTAAGGTTAGATAAGTATCTATAAAACCAGAAATTAATTGCATTCTAGCAGGGTCTAGTTTTAATGTTACCAGGAGGCGAAGACATTCTGCTTTAACTTTGGCTCTTTCTTTAGCATCCATATTCATTTTAGCCATTAAAGCAGACGCAACGGGGTTAGATTGTGTTAAAAAATCTCGCCAATGTAAACGGTTTAATTGAATGACTTGATAGTTAAATTCTAAGACTTTAAAATCAGGAAAGTTAACTTGATGTTGATTGGTAGCTGCTTTTTTGGGACGCTCATAAGAAAAGATTACAATGGGATAAATAGGTAAGGAAAATTTTTCGTAAAAGCGAGCAAAATAGGTGAACATTCGTTTACCAAAGTTAGTATCAGGACTCGATTGTGCTTCTACATGAATCAGAAAATATGTGTCTTTTCCTTGGAATTTTGCTTGTACAATTAAGTCACTTTCATGTTTTTCTCCTTCGGTAACGTCGGTAAAGATTTCTTTATCTAGGAAGGTAAGAGAATCAGTATCTAGATAGTTGATTACGGAAGGGAAAAATAGGTCAATAAATTCGATAAAAAAGGTGCTAATTAGTTCTTTGAATAAGCGATCATGATCAATGGTATCTGATGTCATCTTAGGGTTTTTTTTTATTATAGTTGATGATCTGATGGTGGGCAAAGTTGATCTCTTCTTATTTTCATTTAATAAATTTCACCATTTACCCAACCGAGAAATTAATCATGAATTTAAGTTGCGATCGCTAAATCATAACTTTTAAAAATATTGATAACTTTTTCTAGTAATTCATCAGAAGGAGGTTGAGTTTCTGTTAGTTGGTAATCATATCCGAGTTGTTCCCATTTATATTCTCCCATCTTATGAAATGGTAATACTTCCACTCTTTCGATGTTATCAAATTGAGCAAGAAATTGAGCTAAACCAGTAACATTTTCAACTCCATCGGTTAAATGAGGAACTAAGACAAATCTTATCCAGGTTGGTTTCTTAATTTCGTTGAGATATCGTGCAAAATTTAAAGTAGGTTCAAGAGAAACATTGGTTACTTTTTTATACACTTTAGGGTCAAAAGATTTAATATCCAATAAAACCAAATCTGCGTATTCTAGAACAGGTTTAGCAATATTAACGTTAACATATCCAGAAGTATCCAAAGCTGTATGAATTCCTAAGCTATGACATTGTTCAAAAATAGCTTTAACAAACTCCGGTTGCATTAAAGGTTCACCACCACTAACGGTAACACCTCCTCCCGAAAATTTAAAGTAAGATTGATATTTTTCAATTTCAGAAATCAATTCATCTACAGATACTAACTTGCCATTTTCAACGTGACGACAATCGGGGTTATGACAGTATAAACATCTTAAAGGACAACCTTTGGTAAACACAATAAAACGAACCCCCGGACCGTCTACCGTCCCACAAGTTTCTACAGAATGAATTACTCCTTTTGTTATCATTTGTTTATTCATATTATCTATTTTTAATTTTGTAATAACTTTATTGTTATTATAGTGAGTAAATATTATTACCATAGTGATCAGGATACTCACATTCCTATTTCTTAAACTTATTTTAAAAGACGATATGTTTTGAGAAAGAGATGGGAAAAGGTGGAGATATATAGCAGTTGGTAATTATATGTGAGAAGCGAGAATATATAAGGACATAATGGTATTATGTCCCTACGAATTATGTCCTTGTAGGGGTTTAACAATGTTAAACCCAGAAAGCTAATTTTCTCACAACTGAAACCTGATTGCTATAGAGGAGAGGAAAGGGAAGAAACATAACTAAAATTTAATTCTCCCAGTCTCCCAGTCTCCGAATATCAAGTTACATTTGCTTGTGGAAAGTACGATTAATTACATCTAATTGTTGCTCCCGACTCAACTTAATAAAGTTAACAGCATATCCAGAAACACGAATGGTTAACTGAGGATATTCTTCAGGATGATCCATAGCATCCAGTAAAGTTTCTCGGTTGAGAACGTTAATATTAATATGATGGCCTGTGTCGTAGAAATAACCGTCCAACATTCCCACTAAATTATTGATCTTGGCACTGTCATTATTGCCCAATGCTTGCGGCACAATAGAGAAAGTGTAGGAAATGCCATCTTTAGCGTTATCGTAGGGTAATTTAGCAATAGAAGCCATCGAAGCTAATGCACCTTTGGTATCTCTTCCGTGCATTGGGTTTGCGCCGGGTGCAAAGGGTTCTCCGGCTTTGCGTCCATCCGGTGTACTACCAGTCTTTTTACCATAAACCACGTTAGACGTGATGGTTAAAATGGACTGAGTAGGGGTTGCCTGACGATAGGTTTTGTTTTTGCGGACATTGTTCATAAAATCGCTTAAAACCTTGGCAGTAAGGCTGTCTGCCCTTTCGTCATTATTACCAAATTTGGGATAATCTTCGATTACTTCGTAGTCAACCGCTAATCCTTCTTCGTTGCGAATCACTTTAACTTTTCCATATTTAATAGCAGCTAAAGCGTCCCCAACTACCGATAAACCAGCAATACCGCAGGCCATTGTCCGATAAACGTCGCGATCGTGTAAGGCCATTTCTACCGCCTCGTAGCAATATTTATCGTGCATATAGTGGATGACGTTGAGGGTGTTAACGTAGAGTTTAGCTAACCAAGCCATCAACAGGTCAAATTTAGCACTAACCGCTTCATAATCGAGATATTCATCGGTTATGGGTGCATAGGGAGGAGCGACTTGTTCCCCTGATTTTTCGTCTTTTCCGCCATTAATAGCGTAGAGTAAAGCTTTCGCAAGATTCACCCTGGCCCCAAAGAACTGCATTTGTTTACCAATTTTCATGGCAGATACACAGCAAGCAATACCATAATCATCCCCAAATTCTGGGCGCATTAAATCGTCGTTTTCGTATTGAATGGAACTGGTATCAATAGAAACTTTGGCGCAGTATTGTTTAAAGGCAGTGGGTAATTTTTCTGACCAGAGAATGGTTAAATTCGGTTCAGGAGAAGGGCCTAAGTTGTAGAGGGTATGAAGGAAACGGAAACTATTTTTAGTAACCAGGGGACGGCCATCTACTCCCATACCCCCAAGGGTTTCGGTAATCCAAACGGGATCAGCAGCAAATAACTGGTTATATTCCGGGGCGCGTAAAAAGCGAACCATGCGCAGTTTCATCACGAATTGATCGATTAATTCTTGCGCTTCTGCTTCGCTGATCACCCCTAATTTTAAGTCTCTTTCGATGTAAATATCCAGGAAAGTAGAGACACGGCCTAAGGACATAGCTGCGCCATTTTGTTCTTTAACCGCAGCTAAATAACCGAAATAAGTCCACTGGATCGCTTGTTGACTATTGGCGGCCGGGTTGCCTAAGTCGAACCCATAACTGGCCCCCAGACTTTTCAGTTTTTTCAGGGCTTTAATTTGTTCTGAGATTTCTTCTCGTAAGCGGATCAAGTCCTCATCCATGACATCGTATTCGAGGGAAGATAACTGTTGTTGTTTATCTTTGATGAGAAAATCCACACCATACAAAGCTATACGACGATAATCCCCGATAATCCGGCCTCGTCCGTAAGCATCGGGTAAACCGGTGATAATCCCAGAGTGACGGGCTTTACGCATTTCGCTGGTATAAGCGTCAAAAACGCCGTCATTGTGGCTTTTTCGGTATTCGGTAAATGTTTTATTAGTGTCGGGATCGATGGTGTATCCGTAAGCTTCTAAGGATTTTTTGACAACCCGAATGCCACCAAAGGGCATAATTGCACGTTTGAAAGGTTTATCGGTTTGCAGGCCGACAATTTTTTCTAAGTCTTGATTAATATAACCGGCACCATAAGCAGTAATACTAGAAGGAATTTTAGTTTCTGCGTCTAATACCCCTTTTTCTCGTTCTTTTACCATTAAGGCTTTTACTTCGTTCCAAAGGGTATCGGTTGCTGGGGTTACTGTTTCTAGAAATGATTCATCTCCTTGATAGGGTGTGTAATTTTTTTGAATAAAGTCTCTAACGTTAACTTCTTTAACCCATTCTCCTTGTTTAAATCCTTGCCATGCTTCTTCTGTGGAAGTTAGTTGGCTTTTTAATGCAGAAACGTTTCTTTCCAGATCAAGATTACTAACCATATATATAATACAAGTGTTTTTTGTTGCTTTACACTCGCCTCCTTAACTTCATTTTATCCCGTTTAATTAAGATTGGTTTCTGCTTAACTTATCTTTAATATAATTTACAGAAATCAATTTAAGGTGGGCTTTTAGCAAGACTCATGTTGTTTATAAAAAAAAGTTTACAAAAGTGTTAATGGTTGACCACTGATGTTTACAATGAAACTTATGGGCTTAAGAAGATTCAATCGATTAAACCTTGAAAATTCAACCAAAAAACTGAAAAGTTGAGGTAATTTATGGAAGCTAAACTGCTGGAAAATAGTCCGAAGTCCTCAAAGCAAATTCAGAGTTTAAAAGAAGAACAAATAAAAATAGTTGATCTTAGTCTGAAAAGAAATCATTACCGTCAAGATGCTTTAATCGAAATCCTCCATAAGGCTCAAGAATGTTCTGGTTATCTTGATCTTGATATTTTGGAATATATTGCCCATGCTTTAAAACTGCCCCTAAGTCATGTTTATGGGGTGGCAACTTTTTATCATTTATTCTCCCTTAAACCCAGTGGTAAACATAGTTGCTCTGTTTGCTTAGGAACGGCTTGTTATGTAAGAGGAAGTGATAAAATTTTGGCAGCATTACAGCAAGAATTAGGGATAAAAGTAGGAGAAACCACAGCCAATCAAGAAGTTTCATTGTTTTCAGCAAGATGTTTAGGAGCTTGTGGTATAGCCCCAGCAGTCCTTTTTGATGGGAATATTGCTAGTAAGCAAACAGTAGAAAATGTATTAGAAAAAATTAGAAATTTGCAAGAGAATGGAGCAGAATAATTCTTATGAACATTGAAGAACTTATAGCCATTCAACAGGAAATTAGAAAAAAAAGAGCGCAAAAACCCAAACAAATTCGATGTTGTACCGCATCGGGATGTCTTTCTTGCGGTGCAGAAAATCTTAAAAAAAGTCTCAATGAGGCCATAAAAGAAGCTCATTTAGATGAAGAAGTGGAAGTTCGTGGCGTTGGCTGTATGGGAATTTGTGGTAGAAGTCCTTCTATCGAAATTGATCCAGAAACAACCTTATATCATAACGTTTCTCCCGAACATACACCCGCAATTATTGCTAGTTTAAATCAGACTAATACTACAGAGAACTTACCAGAAAAAGGGGATCTTAATCATCCTTTCTTCACTTATCAAAGGCTAATTGTTAGGGAGAATAGCGGTAAAATTGATCCCGAAAGTATTGATGACTATATTGCTGAGGGTGGTTATCAACAACTACATCATGCCCTCTTAGAAATGACCCCAAAAGATATTATTCAAGAAGTAATTACAAGCGGGTTGAGGGGAAGAGGTGGTGGAGGCTATCCTACAGGGGTAAAATGGTCCACGGTGTCGAAAATGCCCACACAGCAGAAATATGTCATCTGTAACGCCGATGAAGGCGATCCCGGGGCGTTTATGGACCGTGCTGTCTTAGAAAGCGATCCCCATCGGATCTTAGAAGGTATGGCGATCGCAGGCTATGCAGTAGGAGCAAATCACGGGTACATCTACATTCGTGCTGAATATACTTTAGCTATCCAACGCTTAGAAAAAGCCATCCAAGAAGCCAAACGATACGGCTTAATGGGGTCACAGATTTTTGATTTCCCTTTTGACTTCAAAATTGACATTCGTATTGGAGCAAAAGCCTTTATTTGTGGAGAAGAAACCGCTTTGATCGCCTCATTGGAAGGCAAACGAGGAACCCCTCGTCCTCGCCCTCCTTATCCTGCCATTGCTGGGTTCAAGGGAGAGCCAACACTAATTAATAATGTAGAAACCTACGCCAACATTGTACCGATTATACGAGAAGGGGGAGATTGGTATGCTAGTATTGGCGGCAAAAACAGTAAAGGAACCAAAGTGTTTGCTTTAGCTGGAACAGTAGTAAATAACGGATTAGTAGAGGTTCCTATGGGGATCTCTCTCCGCACCATTGTCGAAGAAATGGGAGGAGGTGTTGGGGAGCAAGGAAGGGTAAAAGCGGTACAAATGGGAGGACCTTCCGGGGGATGTATTCCCAACCATTTATTAGACACACCCGTGGAATACGACTCCTTACGAAAGTTAGGCATCATTATGGGATCGGGGGGAATGATTGTTATGGATCAAAACACCAGTATGGTAGAAATTGCTAGATTTTATATGGATTTTTGCAAAGAAGAAAGTTGTGGTAAATGTATTCCCTGTCGAACCGGAACGGTACAATTATCTGATTTATTAACTAAGTTCATTAATCACCAGGCCAATGAACAAGATTTAGACAAATTGGAAGTCTTATCTCAAATGATCAAAGAAACTAGCTTATGTGGTTTAGGACATACTGCCCCTAACCCAGTATTGGGTACCTTACATTATTTTCGAGAGGAATATCTGAGCTTAGTTGAATCAACTTCAGGACAAAAAAATGAGTGTTAAAACATTAACTATTAATAATCAATTATTAGCAGCATCAGAAGAAGAAACCATTTTAGACGCAGCACAAGAAGCTAATATTGACATCCCCACCTTGTGTCATTTAGAGGGGGTTTCAGACGTAGGTGCTTGCCGTTTGTGTTTAGTGGAAATTGAAGGCAGTGCTAAATTGCAACCTGCTTGTGTCACTCCTGTCCAAGAAGGAATGGTGGTACACACAGACACAGAAAAAGTAAAAAACTATCGACGGATGGTAGTAGAACTTTTATTTGCAGAGGGAAACCACGTTTGTGCTGTCTGTGTGGTTAATGAAAATTGCGAATTACAGAATATGGCCGTTACCGTTGGGATGGACCATACTCGTTTTCCCTACCGCTTTCCTCAGCGAACTGTTGACCTTTCCCATCGAGTATTTGCTATAGATCGTAACCGTTGTATTTTATGTACTCGATGTGTTAGGGTTTGCGATGAACTTGAAGGATCTCATGTTTGGGATGTAGCTGATCGTGGGGATAACTCTTTTATTATTTCAGGACTCAATCAACCTTGGGGAGAAGTAGACGCTTGTACCTCTTGTGGCAAATGTTCTGAAGCTTGTCCTACTGGTGCAATTTTCCGCCAAAGAAGCACGGTAAACGAAATGCAACATCACCCTGAAAGAATAGCTATTGCTAGAAAAAGAAAAGAGAAAAGGCAAAAGAAACAACAGAATGGATAAGATAATTTTTGTCGGGGCTTAATTTTATTAAACCCATCCACAAGTAACTAATTTACATAAACAAATTATGAAAAAGATTAAATTAGCAACAGTTTGGTTAGCCGGATGTTCAGGGTGTCATATGTCTTTTTTGGATCTGGACGAATGGTTATTAGAATTAGCACAAAAAGTGGACATAGTGTATAGTCCTATTGCTGATGTTAAAGACTATCCTGATGACGTTGATGTTTGTTTAGTTGAAGGGGCGATCGCTAATGAAGAAAACTTAGAATTAATTAAAGAAATTCGAGAAAAAACTAAGTTAATTATCTCCTTTGGAGACTGCGCTGTAACTGCTAATGTTCCAGCTATGAGGAATATGTTAGGACCGGCTGAAACGGTGTTAAAACGTTCTTATTTGGAGTTAGGAGATATTACCCCTCAACTACCCGAAGAACCGGGTATTGTCCCTGAATTATTAGATAGAGTCAGTCCGGTTCATGAAGTGGTTAATGTTGACTTATTTTTACCAGGATGTCCCCCTAATGCTGAGAGAATTCGTGCTGCTATTGAACCCTTATTAGAAGGAGAAAAACCGGTTATGGAAGGACGAGAAATGATTAAATTTGGTTAACCCGTAGGGTGGGTAAAATCTAAAATAGTTTTCTCAATGAACCAAATTATTCTTGATTGTATTGATTGTCATTGCGAGGGAGGTGAATTACTACTAAATACTTATTTGTCTTCATTATTTTTCCGAAGCAATCTATGTTATTATTTTGAGTTTTATTAGAGATTGCTTCGGAGGCAAAATTAAGTATTACACTAAGCTTCAGTAAAAGTTTTGCCTCCTCGCAATGACAGTTTAGAGTTGCTTAAGTTGAAACTAATGAACAGTGTTAAGCCCCCACGAGACAATAAATTTATGCTATAAATAGAGGTAATTATGTCTAAAACAATTGTAATTGATCCCGTTACTCGTATTGAAGGTCATGCTAAAATTTCTATCTTTTTAGATGATAATGGTAAAGTTGATGATGCTAGATTTCATGTCGTAGAATATCGAGGTTTTGAGAAATTTTGTGAAGGTCGTCCCATGTGGGAAATGGCAGGAATTACTGCCAGAATTTGTGGTATTTGTCCCTGTCTCTTATACACATATCCGAGCCCACGAGACAATAGATTTATGCTATAAATAGAGGTAATTATGTCTAAAACAATTGTAATTGATCCCGTCACTCGTATCGAAGGCCATGCTAAAATTTCTATCTTTTTAGATGATAATGGTCAAGTGGATGATGCTAGATTTCATGTCGTAGAATATCGAGGATTTGAGAAATTTTGTGAAGGTCGTCCTATGTGGGAAATGGCAGGAATTACTGCCAGAATTTGTGGTATTTGTCCGGTTAGTCATCTCCTTGCTTCTGCAAAAACAGGGGATAAAATTTTAGCGGTAAAAATTCCTACCGCAGCAGAAAAATTGAGAAGATTGATGAATTTAGCCCAATTTACTCAATCCCACGCCCTTAGTTTTTTCCACCTAAGTAGTCCCGATTTTCTCTTAGGATGGGATAGTGATCCTGCTAAAAGAAATGTATTTGGTTTGATAGCAAATGATCCAGAATTAGCTAAAAGTGGTATTCGTTTAAGACAGTTTGGACAAACAATTATTGAACTTTTAGGAGCAAAAAAAATTCATGCAGCTTGGTCTGTACCTGGAGGAGTAAGATCACCATTATCAGAAGAAGGTCAACAATGGATAAAAGAAAGACTACCAGAAGCTTATGAAACTGCCAATAATGCTCTTAGTTTATTTAAAGGACTTCTTGATAAGTTTGAGACAGAAGTTAAAACATTTGGTGACTTTCCTTCCTTGTTTATGGGTTTAGTTGGAGAGGAAGGACTTTGGGAACATTATGGGGGAGATATTCGCTTTACTGATAGTGAAGGAAATATTGTTGCTGATAACCTAAAAGAAGAAGATTATCAAGACTTTATTGGGGAGTCGGTGGAAAAATGGTCTTATCTCAAATTTCCCTACTATAAACCATTAGGATATCCCCAAGGAATTTATCGGGTTGGTCCTTTAGCTAGATTAAATATTTGCTCTGGTTTTGGGACAGAAAAAGCTGATCAAGAACTAGCAGAATTCCGCGATCGCGCTGGTGGTGTAGCTACTTCTTCCTTCTTTTATCATTATGCCAGATTAGTAGAAATTATTGGTTGTTTAGAACGTATTGAACGGTTAGTTAATGATCCTGATATTTTATCAAATAAAACCCGTGCTAAAGCAGGAATTAATAATTTAGAAGGAATCGGGGTTAGTGAAGCACCAAGAGGGACTCTTTTCCATCATTATAATGTAGATGAAAACGGCTTAATTAAGAAAGTTAACCTTATTATTGCTACAGGAAATAATAACTTAGCCATGAATCAAACTGTTGCACAAATAGCGAAACATTATGTTGATGGAAATGCCATGACAGAAGGAATGTTAAACCGTGTTGAAGCAGGAATTCGTTGTTATGATCCTTGTTTAAGTTGTTCCACCCATGCAGCCGGACAAATGCCGTTACATATTCAATTATTTGCCTCTAATGGTGAGTTATTAGATGAGGTTTGTCGAGATTAAAAATGTATTATTATATCGTCATTGCGAGGGGGAATATAAGCAGGAACATTTAATTATTACTAAAAATTACCCGAAGCAATCTATCTATTTGTGCTGTCCCATTCGTGACAACTTAAGAAAATTAAGCAGATGTCAAGAAAAGTTAAAGAGTGGAAGTGGGCGGATGGGAAAGGAAGAACTAAATTTGTCCTAAAATAAAAAGGATAAACCATGATTAGCTTTCAATGAGTCGAAAAACGAACCGGGACCACGCCAAACGGCAACAACGTCCCATGATGGAAGATAAGGCGCGCTCGCTTTGCGAGATCCCTTCGGGATCGCAGGACAATTAGAAGTTTTGTTGAGCAGTGCGCACTCGCTTTAGCGAGATCCCTTCGGGATCGCCAACCAGAGAAAATATTGTCGTCAATTGGGTTTGCGGGACAGAATATTAACACTTCCGTTGATGATGGCCGCTGTGTTAACAATGTTGTGGCGAGACGTTGCAGGAGTCAGAGAATTAACAAGAATATTAGGCAGAGAAGGTTTTTTGTGGTGCGATCCCACTCTAGTTACTCAACAAGCTTTATCAAATAGATTTTTAACTTTTCCGGCGGAGTTATTTGAAAGAGTTTTTAAGGAAATAGTACCATTATTAAAGGAAAAATGGCAGAGTAGAAATAGTCGTCCACTGCCAGAAAGTGTTAAATTTACTTTAACAAGATTTGAAAAGATTTGGATAGCAGATGGCTCGACTCTTGAAGCTTTATTTAAGAAACTAAAAAGTCTTGAAGATGTTCCCAAAGGTCAATTAGCTGGAAAAATCGGTGTAGTTATTGATTTAGTGACGAGACTTCCTGTAGAAATTTGGTTTAAAGAAAATCCCAAAAGCAATGACATAAAATTTGAAGAAGATTTATTAAAAATAGTACGAGCTTCGACCTTATTATTGTTAGATAGAGGCTTTTATCATTTTAAGTTTTGGCTTCAATTAATTGACAGAGAAATTCATTTTATAAGTCGAATAAAAAAAGGGGCTGCTGTAAAAGTGTTAGAAGTTTTTACAGAGGGCTATTCTCTCCGTGACAGCAATATACGTCTGGGAGCTGGAACAAAAACAACCCCTTACATAACCCTACGTTTAATTGAAGTTAAATCAGGAAAAGTTTGGCATTCTTATCTAACTTCAGTTTTAGAGCCTGAGATTTTACCTCCTTACGTTGTAGCTGATTTATATCGGAAAAGATGGCGAATTGAAGAAGCATTTAATACGGTTAAACGACTTTTAGGTTTAAGTTATTTATGGGTTGGTTCAATCAATGGAGTCAAACTACAGATATGGGGAACGTGGCTATTTTATGCCATTTTAATTGACTTAGGAGATGCTGTAGCCGATGAACTTTCTTTACCCTTTGACCGCATTTCATTAGAAATGATTTATCGTGGCCTTTATCATTTTGGAGTAGCTAATCAAAAATGAGAGGCACTAGACCCGGTAAAATATTTTGCTGCTCCTGAGAATAAGGATTTAGGAATTGTCAAACAGAAACGAAAGAATAATACTAAATTAATTGTAGCACCTTTTCCTGAGAAACAACGGAATACTCCTGAGTTTTTCTTTTCAGCTAAATCTCTGATTTATGCCATATGATGTTGAGGTTGGTTTTGAAAAATAATCTTTAAAATGAGAGAAAGATGAATAGTTATTAAGGGTAAAATACTCAATATTTCTATTAACTAGAAAAAAAATAAGGAGATTTTAATATTTTTGATTAGCGTATTTTTTTCGCTAACTTATTTCCCATTTAGGGCTGATTTGGGGAATTAACCTTGTGAGGCGAAACTGGCTTGACATCTGGGATACAGTCTTAAGTTGTCACGAATGGCGTTCCCCTTTAAGACTTTCAAGGCGATTACCTGGAGGGATACGAAGTTCATCAAGAGACGTAACCGAATCAAGTAGATCCAATTTTCTGACTGCCACACTCCAAAGACTTTGAGGACAAGTTTTCATAGCCTTACGAGTAGCCTTACCATTAAAAATGTCTGATGTTCCCTGATTTTTAAAGGAGTGGATCATATTAACATGATATCACGGATATCGTGTTAGTTTACCCCTATTCTTATGGGTAATCAACTCGTGTATATGGTGCCATTTTGTCACCAAGTCTGTTAAAATGAAGGAAAATAAGGAACTAGATTTGATGGCTAAAACCTCTCCCAACGATTCCCGTGTAACAGCTAGAGTTCCAATATCCGTAAAAGAGACATTACAAAAAGCTGCTGATTTGACAGGAGCAACCTTAAACCAATTTATGGTAGCAGCAGCCGTCAAAGAAGCCCAAGAAGTTATTAACCAAGAGCAGATAATTCACTTATCTGATGTCGATGCCGATAAAATTTTTAGTCTAATTGAAAATCCCCCCATCCCAAATGACCATTTAAAGGACGCTATTGCTAGACATCGGGCTTTTTTCAGTGAAACAGATTGAACTCCTCAGTAAGCATCACGATAGGACAGGGTTTGACTGTGGAGAGAATGCCCTTAATCAGTTCTTACAACGCACCGCACGACAGCATATCCAGAAAGGGTTATCTCGTACCTTTGTTTTGGTTGATACTGAGCAACCATCGTTAATTATAGGCTTTTTTACCTTGACCTTGTGTGAGGTACAAGTTGATAATCTTCCCCCTCGTTGGGCGAAGAAATATCCCGATGTTGTCCCTGGGGTGAAGTTGGCCAGATTAGCCGTATCAAAGGAGTTTCAAAAACAAGGCATTGGGTCTCTAATCAAACGAGTCACCCTTATTGCTGAAGATGGAAAAATTATCAAAGTTTTCTATCCAGTTTTTCCGCCTAATAGTAATGCTAATGAGGTTATCGACAATCATTGGGTCTAAAACCCCGCCTTTTAAGGCGAATAGTTTTTGAGACGGAGCATAAATCTCTGTTTCAAAAACAACTTCTGACTTCTGACTTCTGACTTCTGACTTCGTTAATGATTGGCTAAAAGAACACGCCCTATAGGGTTTCAAGTCTGTCAAAGCTCTTGAGCTTTAGTAGCGGTTGCGTTGTCTGGTCATCTAGTTCACCTCAAAACCTTGTCTAATGGGGGCTATGGGAGTTAAGGGTAAGATAATTGTCATTATCAAAACCTCCTTTAAGCTGATTGAGATAAGAATGAATTGCTATAGTTGAAGGGAATCAATCTACATCAAGAAATTGCGAACGAAGCTTTGAAGTGATGAAATTTCCTAAATGGACAGGTTTTCAAGAAAAGACACTTTGGGATTGGCTAGAGTTACTGTTAGTACCCTCTATGCTAGCTATTGGCATTGCTTTAATTGAGATAACAGAAGGTAGAAGACAAGAGGAAAATCTAAATGAACAGTATAAGCAGCAAGTGCTGAGAGACTACCTAAACGAAATGAATACCTTAGTGTTTGAAAAGGAGAAGATGAATGTATTGAGGAAAGCAGAGCTATACACTCCAGAACGAGAAGTCTTGGCTTCTAGAACCTTAGCGACTCTCGAAATACTAGCAAACGACACAGATAGAAAGAGTCAAATTGTTAGATTTATAGGCAATTCTTCACTATCTCGACTGATTTCTATTAGACGAGCTAACTTAGCTAATTCAAATTTATCTTATGTTGATTTGAGTGGCGCAGATTTAAGAGAAACCGATTTGTCTGATAGCGATCTAGAAGGAGCTAATCTCAAAGAAGCAAATTTATGTGGTGTTAATCTTAACAATGCCAATCTTCAAGATGTAAATCTTACTGATGCAATATATAGCGAAACAACCTTGCTTCTTGAAACAACTATATCTCAAGCACAGCTTGAATCTATGAAGAAACGCGACTCTAATTCATGTGATCCTACTTTAGAAGATATAAACCAAGCATCTTAATAATCTTGTTGATTCTTTGAAAGAGTTGCATTTACGGGGTATGGAAAGAAATACGTTAAGTGTTCAATGAGAGAAGCCCCGACCTCCCCTTATTGTCTTTATTGAAGTGGTTGCCAGAGATGGCCATCAGGCTTGAATAGGTCAAAGATGATTTGATTGCGTCCCCGTGGGGTTGTTTCTTTAAGTCTCCACTTGCTGATTGTTTGGGGAGTGGTTCTGATGTTGTATTTCTGCTTTAAAATTGCCTGTACTTCTTTATCAGTGAATCGTTGAGTTTCCCCATTGTCAGATATTGGCTCTGTTATCTCCCCAACTTCATCAGTAGAATTTGGAGTAACTTCATAATTATCTTTACTCGATGGTTCGTTTCTAGTTCCTTCTAGCTGTGATAGTCGAAAATTTAATTCTTTAACTAGAGGGCTGTCAGTTGTTAGTACATGACTAGATAAAAGACTAGGTAACAGATTAGTAACAGACTCTTCTATCAATTCCTTTAACTTCTCTTCTGATGGTAAGGTATCAGATAAATTACCAGGTACAAGACTATTGAGATAATCCTTGACTAGCTGCTCTACCATCTTTATCTCTAGTACATTATCAGGTAATGGACTAGGTACAGTATCAGAGCTAAAGAATAGTTTTAAGGCTTCAACGATACCAGTACCCCAAGATGGGGATAACTCACCCCGTTTATTGTTTCGGGTTATCTCATGCTCAAAACAATAAGCCTCTAATTGTTCTGCGATCTCAGGGGGAAGATAACAGGTAACAGTTTTAAAGTTTTCTGGGACTGCCATTATGATTAGTATTGTACTAAAATAACTTACTTAATCTTATACTATTATGAATGACTAAGTAATGGATTATTAGAGAAAAAGTAATTGATTAATCGAGAAGAAAAGATAAATGACTAAATAGTTGACTAGAGTAAAATACTAATCTCTAAGATGAATGGGATCGCCTCTATAGGGCATAAAATAAAAGTAGTCCCCTGGCGGCCACCAAGGGGACATCATCAAATAAATGATTCTTATTTAGGAGTTTAACTCATGAATGAACCGATCACCGTACCTTATGACTTAACAGATATCCTCAAAGAGCTAAAACAGGATATCAAAGACGTAAACACCAAGTTAGAGAAACTAACTACCATTGAGGTGAAACTGGCAACTATTGAGACAGAAGTAATCAACCTCAAGGAAGATGTTAGAGACCTCAAGACTGTCCAAAATACTGTAGTTAAAGAAGTATCAGACCTAAAAGGGTTTCGTTCCCTGATCCTCCCCTTAATTGTTGGTGCCATTAGTGCCGTGATCGGGGGAATCGTAACGGCGGTGGTCAGATTACCTGCTTTGTTGTTGAAACCTTAACCATTTTAAGGGTGGCATCGTGGCCACCTTTTATTGGAACATCTTGAGTGACGAAATTTTCCATTAGTAATATACTTAGTAATTTACTATATAAATACAAAAATATCTACCTCTAATTCGAGCTTTAGAGCATTTCTCTCGCGGACATTTCTCTTGCCGTGTCCTTGACCGACAAACTACAATCGGGAAGAGGTTGTGAAGGGGATGGTCTTAGCTTTAACCTCCTTTACCCCATCATCTCGCCCCTTCGCATCCTCTGACCTAATATAGAATGTTTGTCGAGTCAAGGAAGATACATGGCAGCTAAGGGGGTTTGGGGTACTCCCCAAATAAACAAACATGAGCGATTAGCGAATTCGATCCAGGATAAAGAATTAATTTGCGATCAGCAAATTTCGATCTAGGACAAATAGCTAAGAAATTAAAAGGTTTTTCAGAAATTATTTTGTTAAAAAGTTAAAACTTTATAAATCAAGAAAAATATTATGCTTATTACGTTTATGAAAACAAAAATTAAAAAAGAAAAAATAATTCTACTTTTATAGACTTTATATATTTCATTAAGCGAATTTTTTAAAGCTAACTTATTGGTTTTTAAAAAGCTTCCTTCTGGAAAAATTCCTTTTAAAAAGATGTTCTTTAAATAATTCATTAATAATTTTACTAATTTAACAATTTGAATTTGCTCTATAGTCTTTATTATTACCCAAAAAAATGCCACTATTATTAGTAATAGAAATATAATATTTATGAATAGTGATACTGATCCTATTATATTGTTTGAAGATACTGATATTCTAATTATGTTAACATACAGTTTTGTTATCAGAGATAACATTCTAGTTATTGATAGTCCTATAAACCTCATGGTTGTAGCAATTACCACGATTGCATATAGAAAATCAGACTTATTTATTTCATTTGGATTATGTTCCTTTTTCATTTTTAATTTATCTAAGTTTACACTGTATCATCATTATCTAATAAACTTTTAATTTTTCTTAGTGTTATAATCAACACTTGTATTATATCTATAATAGCAAAAGCAGTAAATGATAAAAGAGTTGTAATTGTAGACACTATTTGTATAGTTAAGATTAAGAATTCATCTAAATAGGATGAGGTTTCATAGCTGCTAAGAAACTTATTGATGTGGTAGCATATAAAGGCTATAAACATAATAAGAATTGCATCTAATAATAAACTAAAAGCTATTTTAAATCTATTCAATTTGTTTAACAGAATAAACAATATTTTTAATCCCTTATATTTATATCTTAAAATTAGCGTTTCTATCTACCACAAGTTTTGACAATTTGGGGTAGTTGATTGTGGTTGAATAGCGATTCAAATATTCCCTCATTTGTCCTTTTAAGGTATCATAGAGGAATGAAAGGGATAAAAATGATGTATCTATCACGAAGGGGGGTAACATGGCTTCTAGACCCCTTAAACCCTTAAATTACTACGTGGTTATCTAACTTTGATCACCTAGAGGGGTCAATCTAAGATTGCGTAAAGGGTTTAGCGACTTTAACTAATCAAAACCAATTGATAAGTTTTTCTTATCAATTGGAAAAAACTTTAAAGATTAGCGGTCAATACGGTAATTCTAGCTCTTCATCATCAGAATTTAAGGCTTGATTAACTAGGGATAGAATCATCTGTCTGAGCTTACTTGGGGGAATATCAAATTGTTTGCTTAACTGGCTAACTCTGTCATCAAGTTTGTCTTCGAGATCAGGTTCTAAGTCTGTATCTAGATCAATGGGATACTTTTTAGTGTTTGGCATAATTTGCTTGTCCCATGCGTGTTTAAGCTCTTTAAGATTTTTAGCTCTTGAACGAAAAGCTACATTAGGATTAAACATATAGACATTTCTACGACCAATTTTGTCAATTATTTCTAAATATCCTTTAGAAATTAGCTTTTTAAGACTTTTCGATATGTCTTGCTGGCAAATACCCGACTGATCTGCTAATTGCTTTTGAGAAATATTTAGTATATTTTCGTAACCAAGATTGCCTATAATGATTAGGAAGACTCTTAGATCAGTACCAGAGAGATCCCTATCTATTCCTAATGCTATTGCTTCTTGAGAAAAACATCGAAGATGATCATCCTTCAAATATTTTTTAGGTTTAGGAAAAACATTAAGCACATCATCCTCTGAGTAGTAAATTTCAACCTTCTTAGTATTTACCATTTTACTGTGTCAAATAATTACGGTCATAGACCGATTATATCACGGTCATATGACCGTAATTATTTCCCTTGGAATCCGCTCTACATCAGGGTTCTGGATCTGGCCTTCCTGTATCATTACCAAAATCAGTCTGGAAACAGGCTGATTTTTCGATTTAAGCAGCCCCCCAAGGGGGCGGTTAGCGCAGGGGTAATGAGTATAAATACCGACCAAAGGGAGACGATTTTTTCTAGTTTGTTAATCGAAAAAATTAGCTAGGTTAAGTAAAGGTTAAAATTAAGTTATCAAGCTTTAACCTGTTTAGGGAGTGATATGAATGATCAAAATAGGCACCCTAGTTAGAATTATCCACCCAGATTATGTAGCTGGTTATAAAGGAATAGTTCAAGATCGTGAGAATGAAAACAGACGATGGATAATCAAATTAGAAGGGACTGATCTTGAGAGAAGTCAAGAACCTATACTGCTATCTTTAGATGAGTCAGATTTTGAAACTCTCTAACATATACCAGCAATATAATAGCACTTAGCAAACGTAGTTTGCGTAAGTGCGCTTTTCTCTTGTGAGGTCGGAAAGGAGAAGGATCGTAGTTCACTGATCGTGAACTGTTTTTTTTGTAGATAAGATCGTCTCCCTACGGTCGTATTATATCATTACCCCCGCGCTAACCGTCCCCTTGGGGGACTGCTTAAATGGAAATCGCTAATCGCTCATATTTATTTATATGGGGGCATACTGCCCCCATACCCCCTGTGTGCTGTTTTCAATAAATATTTGCTGATTCCGCTACGCTCCATTCGCAAATATTCATTTCAAACAGCTTTTAAAATTGGATCTTAGTAGAT
>JBFRWO010000404.1:0-4497 GCA_051439625.1 Crocosphaera sp.
ATACAGAGTCTTCTTATGACAAAGAGAAGTTACAAGAGCGTTTAGCTAAGTTATCCGGTGGTGTAGCTGTCATCACAGTGGGTGCTGCTACCGAAACCGACATGAAAGACCGTAAACTTCGTTTAGAAGATGCCATCAACGCCACCAAAGCAGCCGTAGAAGAAGGGATCGTCCCTGGTGGTGGTACTACCTTAGCCCACCTCACTCCTGCCCTAGAAGAGTGGTCTAACAGCAATCTAGCTAACGAAGAGTTAACCGGTGCTTTGATTGTTGCTCGCGCCTTAACTGCACCCTTAAAACGTATTGCTGAAAACGCCGGTCAAAACGGTGCAGTAGTTGCTGAGAGAGTTAAAGAACAAGACTTTAACACCGGTTACGACGCTGCTAGTGGTGAGTTCACCGATATGTTAGCTGCTGGTATCGTTGATCCGGCCAAAGTGACTCGTTCCGGTTTACAAAATGCTGCTTCGATCGCCGGCATGATTTTGACCACCGAATGTATCGTAGTGGATAAGCCTGAGAAAGAAAAAGCACCTGCTGGTGGTGGTGGAGATTTCGACTACTAAACCTGATACTTAGACTTGTTGAAAAACCCCGATTTTTGAAAGGTCGGGGTTTTTTCAATCCTTAAAAAGATATTAACACACTGGAAAGTGTTATTTAGTAGGGGTTTTTCTGCCCTTGTTCTTCGATATTAGCTGAAACAACCATAAATATTTGCTATCATGGAGACTAAAAATCTATACAATAGTAGCATCTATATTAATATTATTAAACTATTATGGCTCCCCCAATTGTTAAACGATTTGCTATTTCCTTTCGACAAAACTACTGGTTAGGATTTTTGACCATGGTTGCAGGTTGTGGGGTGTCGGGGTTAATCGCCTTACAACCACCACCACCACCACCGGACCCTACCTATTCAGCATCTGGAGGATTGACCTTTACGGAACCCCCACCAGCTTTTACCACCACAGGGAATGAACTACAAGCTCAAGGACGAGGAATATCCCTGAACAAAGGAACCCTCTTATCTGGGCGGGTATTTCAGAGAGCGTTAACTAAACTAGAGAAAAATGGAGTAAAGCTATCAGACCAAGAAATTCTCAGAATGCGAGACAGAACTTTACAGGTAAATATACCTGAAGGAGGACAAAGCGGAAACATTGGATTACGGTACACCGATACAGAATCCCCTACTCGTGCCACACTAATCTTAGAAGTTTTTATGGAAGAGATGGTGGAGAATAGTCGTTGGTTAAACACTTCTGAATTAAGAAGTCGTATTGATGCCCTCAGTAAACGACTGGCCCAAGTTAAAGAGGAGTTAACCGCAGCAGAGAACCGATTTTATCGCTACGTTTCCCAACAAGGATCAGATTTACTCGCCATTCAAGATGGGAGTCTTTTTAGTGGAATTACCAGCAGTCAACAGAGGCAACGGGAATTAGGATTGGCACTACAATCAGTGGATGGTCAAATCAATAATTTAATCAATCAATTAGGATTGACCCCAGAACAGGCTTATACTTCAGTCGCTTTAAGTGCTGACCCGATTTTAGGGGAGCTACGGGGGCAAATTCTGGGAATAGAAAGAGAACTGGAACGATTAAAATTAGATTTACGCCCCGAACACCCCAGGATTGAACAACTCCTTAAGGAAAAACAAGTTAATGAAAGCCTTTTTCAACAAAGGGCCGAAGAACTAATTGGTGCTAGAAATTTAGCTGAGATTCCCCTTAATCAGATTCGTCAAGATAGTAGTTTGGACCCCAGTAGACAACAGTTAGCTAGTCAACTCTTAACCCTAGAAACCAGAAGGGCTGGCTTAATAAACCAATTAAATTCAGTGATTGCTACAGAACAACAATTACGGGAACAGTATGAAAAATTCCCAGATAAACAACTGCAACAAGCAAAACTGGTTCAAGAGGTTGAATTTCAACGGATTGTTTATCAAAATATTCTCACGGCATTAGTGGATGCACAAGCAGCAGAAGCAGAAACAGTGGGAAGTTTATCAGTAGCGGTTCCCGCCAATTATCGCCCCTCTCCTCCCCCACAATTCCAAGAAAAAAATGAGGTGTTAATTATCGCGGCTGGGGCCGGTGTTGGTTTAGTAGCAGGGTTAGGGGTCATTCTTTTACTGGCTTTAATTGACGATCGCTTACATACACCGCAAGAAATACGGGATGCTCTGGTTGACCGTGAAGTACCGGTTTTGGGTCAGTTGCCATTTATCTATAGTTCTCTTTACCGAGAGGATCTCAGTCCTGTTTTATTGGACGCAGACGCAGGAGACTTAAGTTTCTATGAGCGATTTCGTAGTAACTTACGTCGTATGGGATCGGATATATCCAAAGTTGTCATGATAACCAGTGTTAGTAACGAAGAAGGTAAAAGTGCAACGGCTTATAATCTAGCCATTGCTTCAGCACAAGCAGGAAAACGAACTTTACTCGTGGAAGCTGACTTAAGATCCCCTTCTAAAGCCCAATGGTTGGAAGTTAACCCTGATCCCAATAATAATTTAGAACCCTTACGTTTCTACGATAATCGTACTGATGCCATTGTTTTAGTCCCCGCAGTGGCAAATTTGTACCTCTTACCCAGTCCTGGTCCCCAACGTCAAGCAGCAGCTATAATGGAATCTAGCGAGTTACAATTACTCTTAAAGGATGCCAGAGGACGCTACGATATGGTGATTGTTGACTCTCCATCCCTCTCTCGCTGTAATGACGCTCTGTTATTAGAGTCGTTAACTGATGGCTTAGTTTTGGTCACTAGACCCGGTGTGACTCGTTCTAGTTTATTAAACGAGGCGATCGATCAATTATCGGATGCAGAGGTTCCTGTTTTGGGAGCAGTGGTTAACGGTATAGAAGATTTAGTGGCACCAACAGTGGATGTCCCAGAAACCAACAATAATGGCAATGGGAATGGTAATGGGAACGGTAGTGCGGATATCACAGAAATTCCTACTGTGCTGAACGAAAATCCGATCTAAACGCTCTTGTCTCACAGGAGTCCTCTTCGGGAAGCCCACACCGTAATCTTTGATTCGGTGTTGGGTAGTTCACGATTTTAGCGTAGCTTAGTCATGGCAACCTTACTACACCTAACTAAGTTACAGGGGTAGCTGTGAAAATTAAATACAGTAAAACGGCTACAAATAGAACCAATAGTTTAACAATCAAGTAAGTAACACTATTAGGATATAGAAATGTATTAATCATAATCCCACTCCTTGGGAAATAGTCTTAATGTTTATTTACTTCCCTATCTTCATTGTCTCGTAACAATAAGATTTTGTTGTATTAATTAAGTAAAAATTTACATATGGTTATCGAGTGGCTTAAATTTCGCGTTTCCCCTCAATCTAGGGATGTCTTCATTCGGTTGGACAACGAAATATGGACAAGCACTTTAGGGCAGTTTCCGGGTTTTCTGGGCAAAGAAGTCTGGATATCTCCTGATATTCCCGACGAAATTACTTTAATCATTCGTTGGGAAACCCGTGAACAATGGAAAAATATTCCCTTATCTGTTTTAGGCGCAACAGAAGAAAAATTTGCTGAGCAAATGCAAAATCATCCTTACGAAATGATCGAAGCTAAGGAATATCAAATTAGAAAATTTCCCAATTCTTAATTTATTTTGTCCTTAATTGTCATTCCGAGGTACGAGGAATCTCTTTAATGGGTAACTCTATCTATTACCAGTTACAATAAAGACAGGTTTTAATTGTAAATCCTTTGACAGATGACAATTCAATCATTATGAGACTGGTAAAAGACTTTTTAGATAAGTTAACAGGGGCGCAAGCTCTTTTTTTGTTAGTTTTCACCACAGCTATTGTAGGAATATTACTAACAGTTTGGACTAATGATAATATTTTATCAACTTTAATTGTTGCAGTTGTTTCTATTACTTTAGTTTGGGTTGTCAGTCCCTTATGGTTATCTCCTGGAGTTGGTCAAACTAGGGTTCGTCTTGCTTCTATTGCTGCATTAGTCGCAGTTGCTATTCCTTATCCTTGGTGGAGTGTTTGGTTAATAGAAACTATTAGACCTCATTTACCCCAAAATTTACAAAATATTCCTTTACCTGATGGTTCAATTCCTGCTAGCGTAATGCTGTTTATGTTAGTAGGTATTTTTATTATTAATTATCTCATGCGGGATAATACTGCAATGGTTATTCATTCTGATCCTAAAGGTAAAACTATAGGGGATGAATATTTTGAAAGGGGTTTATTGGGAATAATAGATGCACTTAAAATTGATTTAGATCGGATTGATAACGAAACTAGATGGACTATTGAATATTTTGAACCTTTGGATGCAGAAGTTGAAATTAAAAGGAGTGGGAAAACAACTCGTAAAATTACAAAACTGCTGAAAGCGATTAAAGAAGATCAAGAAACAAAAGCATTTTTAGTATTAGGTGATCCAGGTTCAGGAAAAAGTGTAGCATTACGACAATTAGCCCGTGAAT
>JBFRWO010000405.1:0-14327 GCA_051439625.1 Crocosphaera sp.
TTAGATGATGTTCTAATAATTCCATATTTCTTACATTAGCTTTCCAGGTTACATCAAACACATCCCCTACTACAGGAACTGAACCGGCTAAGGAGTCTAACAGTACATTAGCTACCATTTGCCCAATCACCTTACGGTTTACTCCCATTCTTGCTGATTCCCAAACAATATAAGCTGATAATACACCTGCTATGGTATCCCCACCCCCTGGTATTAATCCTAAAATTGGGTCTAATCCTATTCGACCTTTTGTTCCTGGAATTTGTATGGCTTTGTCAAACATAAAACTAATCCGATGAAGACGGGTTACTTTTTTTTGACGAGGGGATAATTTAGACATAATAGCTGCACACTCGACCATATTCACCTTAACCCTACATTGAACAAAGGGGTATAAGATGAGGTCAAAGAAATACAACAAAACCCAGATTTTTGGGCGATCGCTGTTGAATAAAAACTTTTCCATCTACTGAATGTAGATGATAGAAAAGGCTTGCTTTCGTCTCAATAACTCAGAGTCAAGAGTTTTCTTAGTATATTTTGAAATTTCGCCAATTCAAAAATATACCAATTTGCCAATAGACTTTGGCGACTTAGTGAGTTATTCTAAAGTTGACGGTGCGATTCGTTGTCTTTGACTGGGAAAAAGGCATTTTTGGTGGGGGAGGCAAGTCAACAACAATCGCGAGATGACAATTAACCAGAATGTCTAATGGACAGTTTTATCCTCAACTTTCTCAAATTCTAGTATGGGAGTACCCAAGCTATGTATCAACAAGTAAGTGGTTATAGAGGTTAAGCTGTGATGTTAGTGACAGTTGCAGGATTTAAGGGAGGTGTGGGGAAAACAACGACGGCTGTTCATTTGGCTTGTTATTTTTCTCAACAAGGAAAAACGCTATTGGTCGATGGAGATCCCAATCGTAGTGCCACAGGATGGAGTAAGCGAGGAGCTTTTCCTTTTAAAGTGGTGGATTTGATGCAAGCGGCTCTTTATTCTCCTCAGTATGAACATATTATTATTGATACGGCAGCTAGACCGGAACGGGGGGAGTTAGAAGCGTTAGCTGATGGGTGTCATCTCTTAGTGCTTCCCACTACCCCAGATGCTTTAGCCATTGATGCGTTACTGCAAACCGTTGATCTTCTTCATGAAATCGAAAGCGATCGCTTTCGTATTTTACTGACGATGGTACATCCGAAACCAGTGAAAATGGCCCAACAGGCAAGAGTTGCGTTATCAGAATTTCCCTTATTTCACTCGGAGATTCGGCGATTGATTGCTTATGAAAAAGCTTCTTTACAAGGGGTTCCTGTCTATGAGGTAAAAGATCGTATGGCAAAAGTAGCTTGGTTTGATTACCAAGCTGTTGGCAAAGAAATTTATAAACCATCTCCTGATTAATTCTATTTATGTTTTTCTATTGCTATAGTTTAAACCCCATTAATCACGCTTTGCTCGTTTCAGCTAATGTCTATTAAAGGAAATAATCAATTATGACAGATTCCTCGAATCTATTTAAAAAACTGACCGATAATCGACAAAAGCATCTCGTTTCCTCCCCATCCCCCCCTACCAATCAACCCAGTTCTACCCCACCCCCCAAAAAACGAGGAAGACCAGCTACAGGAAAACGTAGTGATCCCGATTGGATAGGCAGAACTTATTATATTCGGCGAGAGACAGACCTCGATGTAGAAGCCGAACTACTGCAACTCAAACGCCAGGGGCATGAATTGGATAAATCCGAATTGGTGGACAGCCTCCTGTCCGCTTGGTTGAAATGGCGACAAGGTGAAAATATAGAAAGTCAGCTTTCTGAAATTTCGCCAATTCAAAAAGATGATAAGTAAAAGTAATAACAATCGAATGGATAGTGAGTTGAAGTAAATCTAAACGCTATAGTAATGACCGATTAATTAATTAATTAACCTAGCTCCAATGGAGAAGCAATGACCGTAACCCAACCGAATCCATTTGAATCCCTGCCACCAGTCAATCCTGTTTTTGCCCGTCATGAAACCTTTCATCCCCGTTATGGATGGCTGAAAAAAGGTTTTGACCTCGCTACTCAATACCCAGGAATTTTTACCGATGATTATGCTCCTGTGCGTTTAGGAGTTGGAAAAAACATGGTAAAAGCCATCCGCTACTGGTGTAATGCCTTTAAAGTTCTAGAAAATGATCAACCATCAAACTTTGGGCAACAACTTCTCAGTGACGACGGTTATGATCCCTTTCTAGAAAATCCCGCGTCATTGTGGTTACTCCATTGGCATCTGTTAAAACCTACTTGTGAGGCTGCGGCCTGGTACTACACTTTTAATGAATTTCGGGCTGTGGAATTCTATGCTGAAGACTTAACCGAAGGATTGCGTTGTTATCAAGAAAATTTAGGGAAGTCAACAGCCGAATCTTCTTTAAAAAAAGATGTAACTTGTATCTTGCGGATGTATCTTCAACAACAAGCGACTAAGGGACTAATTGAAGATTCCATTGACTGTCCTTTCAGTGAACTGGGATTGATTCATACTGCCGGAGAATCAAAACGCTATACCTTTCGTGTTGGGACGAAAGCTACCTTACCCCCTGATATTGTCGTGGCAGCTTGTTTAGACTATGCTAGTCGAGTTAGTTATGGGACGAAAACCGTAGCTATTTCTCGTTTGTTGTATGATGTGGGTAGTCCAGGTTTGGTATTTAAGTTAACGGAAGAAGCTTTATGTGATGCCATTGAACGGGTCGCTAGACATAATAATAAGCTTGCTTTGTCCGATACGGCGGGATTAATTCAGTTTTCTTTTAATGATGAGCCTTTTGAATTAGCACGGGAGATTTTAGAGCAGTATTATCGACAATAATAGCTGATTAATTTAAAGGAGAATAAAACCATGAGTTTAACCATTCCCGATGAATTCTTAGAAACGGCTAAAATTTCCGAAGGTGAATTAAAACTAGAAATCGCTATCATTCTCTTTCAACAAGAAAAAATCACGTTGGGAACAGCTAGTCAATTTGCCGGAATGAATCAACTGGAATTTCAACGCATCTTAGGCAGTCGCAAAATTCCCATTCACTATGGAATAGAAGACTTGCACCAAGATTTACAAACCTTACAAAGTTCTGACTGGCGATGATTGTTGTTAGCAACACTTCCCCGATTTTCTATCTTTCGAGTATCCATCATTTGGACTTATTACATCAACTCTATGGAGAAATTATCATTCCCTTCGCTGTTTTTAATGAGATTACTGATATTGGTAACACCGATGAGAGTGCAAAGATTGTCCCTACCCTGTCTTGGATTAAGACTCAAATTGTGAACAATCAATCATTAGTTAATCAGCTAAAAATAGAGTTAGACCAAGGTGAATCAGAAGCTATTGCTTTAGCCCTTGAACTAAAAGCAAATCGACTAATAATTGACGAAAGGTTAGGAAGAAAAATCGCTACTCAATCAGGACTTTCAATCATTGGGGTCTTAGGCATTTTAATAGCTGCTAAACAGAGAAATTTAATTGAGTCCGTCAAGCCCTTACTCGATAGCTTAATCCAAGAAACAGGATTTTGGATAGAAGAAAAATTATATAAAGAAGTTTTACACATTGTTGGAGAAGCACTTTAAGATAGATAATGGTGCATCAAAACTAATATGACCCAACCTCTCTCCCAGTACATTACCCTCAAGCGTCGTTACTCCCGTTCCGTCAATTTAGAACGGGATAGTGAGCAATTTGAAGCGTTAGAAGGCTACATTCCTACTGACCGCTCTATTACCACCCTACGACGTATTTTAAGCGGAATTGCAGCACCAGAAGGCAATCGAACTTGGACATTAACCAGCGTCTATGGAACCGGAAAATCGGCTTTTGCTCATTATTTAACCGCTTTATTAGCAGATAATAAAAGTAAGCTACGAATCAAAGCCCTAGAAATAGCAAAAAATCCCTTGGGAGAGGAAAGCCTAGACTATCAAACCCTAACCCAAGTTATTCCCGAAAAAGGCTATATTCGCGCCGTTGCTACAGGACAACGAGAACCCATCAGTCATACCATTATTCGTGCCTTAAGCCGAGGGGTAGAAACTTACTGGAAACCTGCACAACGAAATAAAATTACTGCTATTGCTAAATTGACTGATTTAGAAACTGAACTTGTATCAGAAAAAGAGATAGATAGCAGAAAAATCGTTGAAATCGTCCAAGAACTAGCCAGAGCCTCAAAAACAGGTATTTTCTTAATTATTGACGAATTAGGGAAATCCCTCGAATATGCAGCTTATAACCAAGGGTCTGAGGATTTATACTTATTGCAACAACTGGCTGAACTGCCAAAAAACACAGCAACCCCTGTCTATTTATTGGGTATTTTACACCAAGCTTTTGCTGAATATAGTCAACGTTTAGCCGCCGTTCAACGCAACGAATGGGCTAAAATTCAAGGACGCTTTGAAGACATTCCCTTTACTGAGTCAGCATCTTCTATGATGCGCTTAATGGGACAAGCGATCGATAAAACTCAAGGGGAGTCTTTTCAATGTACTATCCATAATACAGCTTCGGAATGGTTTAGTCGCTTAAAAACCGCTATTCAAGGGGAAGAAATTACCCTTGATATTTTAGAAAATATTTATCCTCTTCATCCGGTTACTGCTTTAGCATTACCTACTCTTTGCCAACGTTACGCCCAAAATGATCGATCTTTATTTACTTTTCTTACCAGTAACGAACCCTATTCCTTTTCCAACTTTCTGGACGAAACAAGCATAAAAGATACCATAATAGAAGACTCGAAAAAGCTAACTATAAAACAAGCTGAAACAGTTTATATTAAACCCTTTCCTACCCTAAAACTTGACCGTGTATATGATTATTTTATTGAAGCTGCGGGAATGGGTTTAGCATCCCGTCCTAATTTACAACGATGGGTGGAAATTCAAGACTTAATTGCTGATGCGAAACGTTTAGAAAATAATAGTTTACGAGTCTTAAAAGCCATTGGAATTTTAAACTTAGTTACCACAACAGGGGCAAACCGCGCAACCCGTGAATTGGTTACTTTAGCGATGTGTGATAGTCCTCATGATGGTCAACAATTAGAGTATTGGGGCAGTATTATTGATGACTTGCTCCAAAAAAATATTATTACTCATCGTCGTCAATTAGATGAATTAAGAATTTGGCAAGGGTCAGATTTTAATGTAGATAGTGAATTAAATGTCTTTATTGACCAACAACGAGACTCTTTGGTTAATTTACTTTCTTCTCTGCGTCCTTTAAATCCCCAAATTGCCCAACGCCATAGTTATAAAACAGGAACTTTACGATACTTTGAGCGACGTTATTTGGATAAAAAACTATATTTTGATTCCAATAGTAAGGGATTAGAAACAAAAAAAGAAGAAGATAAATATAGAGTTCTACAAGAACAATTACAGTTAAAAAATGCCGATAGTGATGGCTTAATTGGTTATTGGTTAGATGAGACAATTCCGCCCCAAATTCCTGCTACCACAGTTGATGGTAAACCCTTTATTTTGATCTGTGCGGCCAAATTAGATTTACTACGAATTCGTACCAGAGAATATGCTGCCCTAAAACAAATTCAAACCTCTGCACCTGAATTACAAAGCGATGGCGTAGCTAGGAGAGAAGTGCGTTATCGGGTGGCTGAAGCAGAAAGATTGCTTGATGAAACATTAACCCAAGCCTTTGACCTTGCTCTTAATCATAACCGTTGTTGGGTGCAAGGGGAGGAGAAGAAACTTAATGCGATCGCCGACTTCAATGCAACCTTATCCCATGTCTGCGATGAAGTCTATCACAAAACGCCGATTCTTTGGAATGAATTAATTAACCGTCGAGACTTAACTTCCCAAGGTACAAAAGCGAGACGGGAATTAATAACTGCCATGATAGAACAGTCATCAAAACCCATGTTAGGGTTATCCGGTTACGGTCCGGAAGTCAGTATGTATTATTCTCTATTAGAAGAAACGAGAATTCATCGTCAAACGGCTGAAATAACAGAACCAAAATTAGTTACAGACACAGAAAATGAAGAACAGGTTGACTCCTCTGAAATATCTGTAACTGTTGAAGACAAACAAACTGATACCCCTGATATATCTGAAATCATTGAAAATGACTGGGATTTTTATCCCCCAGAAACTACATCGGGAATTTTTTCATTTTGGGAAGCTATAGAATACTTTTGTTTGAATGCTTATGATACCCCCCACACTTTAGACCTACTCTACCAAAAATTAGCAGAACCTCCCTATGGCATCAAACAGGGGGCAATTCCTGTCTTATTTGCTGCGGTCATTCTCTATCATATTGATGATGTAGGGTTATATAAAGACGGGACTTTTATTCCCATTTTAGGGGCAGAACACTTTGAATTATTGGTTAAAGATCCGTCTCGCTTTGCGGTGAAATATTTTGAAGTGGTGGGGTTACGGTCAGAGGTCTTTAAGGAATTAGAGTCCATTTTACGCAATCCTAAGCTCAAAAAAGCGGGTAAACTACGAAATGCTACCTTACTAACCGTAGTAACTCCTCTCTATCAATTTGTCAAAAAACTTCCCTCATATACTAAACAAACCCAACGACTCGGTGAAGAAGCATTAGGGATACTCAAAGCATTACAGACAACCGTTGAACCGGATGAACTGATCTTTACCAGTCTTCCTGTTGCTTGTGGGTTAGACCCCATTGGAACCGAAGAAGCTGAGGATGGAACCATTGCTAAAACCCTGCGGACTCGCTTAGTTCAAGCGTTAAGGGAAATTAATACGGCCTATGAAACACTGTTAACCGACTGTCAAAAGTTACTGTATGAAGCATTTGGGGTACGCAGTCAGGAGAAGCAACTGCGGGAAGATTTGCGGGTAAGGGCGAATTATTTAGCAGGGCAATGTGTAGAACGAAATTTACGCAGTTTTGTCCAAGTAGCCACTGATGAGGATAAATCTGATTCAGAATGGTTAGAAGCAGTGGTGATGGTGATCTCCGATAAACCCCCTGAGTCTTGGACTGATAAGGATGTCACGGGGTTCGAGGTTAAGTTATCGGATATTGCTAGACGGTTTAAGAATTTAGAGGCGTTGCAGAAAGAAGTGGCCGCTAAAGGGGACGGGTTTGAAGCGCGACGCATTACCGTTACTCGTCCTGATGGAGAAGAAACCCATCGCATGGTTTGGGTGGATAATAGTAATGAAGACAAAGTAGAAGAATATGTTCAGGAAATTATCGAAATATTGCCTGATAATGAGCAAATTCGACAAGCCGTGTTAGCTAAGTTAACAGAAAGGGTGTTGAATGCCGATTCAGGGGAAGGAGTCGTTAAATTGAAGAGAAAACGCAAACTTAATAAACAAGTTTACCAACAAATATAAACCAGTTCATTATTGACAGTAAACCCGTTCACAACAAATAGAAACCAGTTCACTATTGACAGTAAATCAGTTCAAAACAAGTATAAACCCTTCCTAGTCCTTGTGAACATTTCCGTACAAAACGCCACAATACTATGAGGGCTGAAAAATTAAACCAGTCACAAACATTGCTAGTTCCGTTTCTTGCGGTTCCGTTTCTTCTCCTGCCTATATAGAGACAAAAAAAAATTAAAATCCTCATTCATTTCTGGCATCCTCATGTCTTCTCTTGGCTTCATAATCTTCTTCAGGAGGTCGATCAATCACTCGCAAACTCTTTAAAATGGATGAATAATTGATTTTATTTTTCTGGTTTTCTCTCCATTTTTCCTGAGTTTGTCGCCAATTTTCCCGTTGTATTTGGTCAAGTTGTTGGCAAATTTCGGGACTCAACCGATAATCAACACACTTAGTTACACTGGGACTGTCATAATGTTCACCAGCATCACAACCTTGATTTTGACAACGGGGCAATTTATCCCGATTAAAGTCATATCCGTCAATCACAAGCTCTGCTAAACTAGCATTAACAATCCCTGTATCATAGCAACAAAAACATTTCCATTTTGGTTGCCAGATTTCTTTTTCTACTGCTGGTTCCTCTTCAGGCCGCATGGGAATACGAGGTAGTTTTTTAAACATGATTTCTCTCTCCTTAAATGCGATTATTAGCTATTGCCCAGTCTGCGAAGGCTTTCCGCATCGGTTGTTCTTCGGGGGAACCACCAAGGGCAATAAATCGTGGTTTCCCTGACCTAATTTGCTTGATCCACTCGTCCCGTTGGGGATGATTTTCCCAGTCAATCTTGATACTGTTGTCTTCTTTGCATCCATGCGTAAACAGATCGTAATAAACATTAAAACGATATTGCCCTGCTTCATTCTTCTTTGCTAACCAGCCTTCTAGATCATTGATGGGGTGGGGAAAGTCTTTAATCTTTTCCCTGACAAAATAAAAAAATTTCTCTCGCTCGTAATCTGAGAGAGAGTTGAAAAAGATTTGATAAGAATTTGGAGAATCGCCACAAGGCTTACTATCAGCCGTTTTAGATGGGGTTATAGTCTCCATTTTGTCCAAGGGAGTCTCCGATCTGTCCAACACAGTCTCCATTTTGTCCAATGGAGTCTCGGATCTGTCCAAAGTGTCTCTATTTTGTCCAAGACTTACAACTAACCCGTTGGGAGCTTCCCAATCAATCAATTTTTTCTCTTTAAGTCTGCTAATTCCTTTATAAAAGGCTGCTTTGCTAATTCCTAGCTTTTGACTAATCTCACGCTGGTGTAAGGTAACTTTCCACCCTGGTTTGAGTCGAATTTTTAGGTAGTAGTAAAGTAAGGCGGTTGAAGAAATTAAACCACACTGATACTGATAGAGGACATCCTCTAACGTCATTCGATAGTGTTGTTGTGCCATGATAGAAGTAGTTTTATATAATCTGTCCCCCGTCCGAGCGTCGGGGGTTCTGTTTTAGTTTATCGGTTGATGTCAACGGATGTCAACCGCAAAAAGACTAACTTAGGGTAAATTAAAGAAATAAGGATAAAATAACAATGGATGTCAACGGGGGAAAGGATGCTTAAACGAGATCCAGAGGGAAAATTTTTAGAATCACCGGATAGTTTGTATCGAAAGACCATAGGGTTAAGGGTTAGTAAGTCTATTTATCCCAAATTAGAGGAACTTTCGCAAAAAACAGGCAAAAGCATGGCAGAAATTGCCAGAGACGCAGTGCATGAATATATAGAGCGTTTAGAACAAGAAAAACAAACCACCAAGAAAACGAACCAAAATTAAGTTAATGGTTAATCAATTTCATCAATTACCTAATGATGAGCAATTAAATATTGCAGCGTTCTCTCGTTTATTTAATCAAACCACAAATTCTTATAAATATCTTTTTTTTCTATCGCTTCTTGATATTTTAGCAAGGGGGAACTTTTCAAAATTAGACGCTATTAGCTTTCAAGAAATTATTGTTGAAATGTTAGCTAATGCTTGGTATCCTCATACTTACTTTAAACTATCTTTTGGAACTCAAGACCAAATTACTCATAAACTCGATTCTTTAAACTTAGAAATTAGCGAACCAATTTTAAAATTTACAGATCCTGATAAGAAATGTTTACGAAAAACCATAGCATCTGAACCCTTAGATGATATTATTAATTACTTTAAAAAATATGTTCCCTTTCGTCTTCTCTGTCCTTTTTTAGAACAAGAATTAAAAAAAGAAAAGATCAGCAGAGGCAGAGGAAATGATTTAGATCGGGCAATGCCTTGGGTAGTTGACAAATATTTTGAAGCTAAAAAGCCTCTTTATCATTTTAATTCAACCGAACAAAGTCAATGTCATTCGATTATTTTTCATCCTGAATGGGCAGAATATATTGAAAAAAATTATAGTATTGTAAAAGGTTGGGTATCTTGGGAATGGTTAACCTATATGCAGTCAAAAAACCCTAATATTACTAATGTAGTTAATAAGCTTTTTATTCCACAGAAAAGAGACTCTTTATCAAAACAGACAAAATACTGGAAAAGTGTTTTAAAGTATCAAGAACTTGAATGTATTTACTCTAGAGTCAAGTTAGAGCCTAATAGTAAAATTTCTTTAGATCATTATTTACCTTGGTCATTTGTAGCACATGATCAACTGTGGAATTTAATTCCGACTATTCCCTCTGTTAATTCGTCTAAATCTAATAATATTCCTGCTGATCAATATTTTGAAAAGTTTGTTAAATTACAACATCTAGGGTTAACTATTTCTCATCAACAGACAACCCAAAAATCATGGTTAAGAAAAATTGAATCTTATATTGCTGATTTAAAAGTTGATAATGCTGATGACTTACTTGATTTAGAAATTATTACAAAAGCTTATGAAAATACTATTTTTCCGTTAATTTCTTTAGCCAATACTCAAGGATTTAGTTCAAATTGGATTTATTCAAATACTCAAAACTTATAAATAAGAGAAATCTGGGAAAATTTAGGAGGTTCAAAAGAAGAGTGGAAACCCGAACAAGAAATATATAAATTACCACTCTTACAAAAAACTCTAATTATTATTAAAGACCTCAGTGCTATTCAAGACGAAGAAAAAAACCAACTCTTACCTCAAATAGCAGAAGCGATCATCAACCCCTATCATACCGATAAAGTTTACTTAATTGCTGCTAATGATGGACAACTCATCGAAGCATGGAATATTGCAGAAAACACTCCTCATATAAAAGAAGCACGTCAATTAATTGAAACCTTACTGGTAGAAGAAAAAAAAGAAAACCCTGAGTCTAACCTACTTCTTTATAACCTGAGTCGCTTAAATAACGAAGAAATCTTTTCTCGCATTCTTGATGCAGTTTTAACCCATCCTGGTTGGGAAGAATGTAGTCAATGTCCCTATCAAAACCCTACAGATAGTCAGCAACGCTGTCCCATTTGGGAAAACAAAGTCAGACTCGAAGGAAATGATGACCAACAGTTAATGAGACAGCGAATTATTGACCTTCTCGAATTATCTCGTCATAAAGGAACCCATCTTCCTATTCGTCAATTACTTCTCCTTATTTCTAATATTATCTTAGGACATCCTGATGTCAAAGATAAATTACTAAATTGTAATCAAATTCCTAAAATTACAACTCAAAATACAGGTTATTTAGCTAGTCCTTATAGTAATCTATTTGGCGAAAATCTTTCTAGCCGAAAACGGAACAAAACTGATGTATTTGTTGCTTTAAGATATTTTGGAATTGGTACAGAAAGCAGTAATGATATTGATGATATTCTTATTTTTGGAGAAGATGACCCAGACTTAAAACAAGATTATGAAAACTTAGTCTTAACAGATACTTATTATGGCGCACATCAACAATTTCGTATTGCTCAAAAAAGCTATTTAGAAAACAATGATTATCAAGACAGTAAAGAAGAATTCTTAAATATGCTTCACACACAAAGACAGCGATTATTCTTTACTATTCCTCATCATAGAGTAGCAGAGTTTCAACTATGGAACTTAACCGCTTTTCAGTATGCAGGAGATTATTTAGAACAAGTTTGTAGACCATTGAAACAAAATAAAACCATTCCTAAAAATCTCATTTTCCAATTAGTTAAAGGAATCAATCGCATCTTTACCGGATTATTGATGAATAATCAAGATCAATTATTTTTAGCAACATCTGGTAGTTATTCCCAAGCAAAAATTAGTCGAGTCTTTGAAGAATCTATTTCTGTTATTAAAAAACGAGGTGAAAGTGTCACAGTTGAATTAAATCATGACCAGAATGCTCCCGATTTAATTATTTCTCTATCTTCCCACCCTGAAGTTGACCCTATAAAACTCCGATTAAATTTAACTCGCTATGAATACTTAAATCGAGTAGCAGAAGGAGCATTACCCAGTAACTTTTCCCAAGAATGTTATGAGGATATGTTAGCTTTTAAAACTCGACTGTTAGGACAACTTAATATTAGAAGACAAAAAGAAGAAGAAGCTGACGAAAGTGAGACTTCGGAGATGATTATTCGTTTACTAGAACTTAATCCCGATGGAATGGCTAATGAAAGAACTTTGGAGATTCAATTATGATCATAGAACGTCTTCCTAAACCTACATCTCACAATAAAACCCATAGAGAAACTGAAATATGGGTTGATGAAGCTATTTGGGGTCATCGTCTTTATGATGAACAAACCCCTTGGTTAACCCTTCTAGAATTTTTAGGCATTGTTCAAACACAATTAGAAAGAGAGCAAGCTTTTAGTGAACCTGAAAATCATCAATTAGAATATCGCTCTTATAGTCGTCTTTATTTACGAAATATCCTATTTAATAATCCTTTTCTAGAAGCAGTTTATGCAGAATATCCAACAGAAGAAGAACGTTGGCAACAATGGTTAACCTTAATGAATGATAATTGTGGAGGATTTAATAATCATCATCCTGATTTTAGTTATTTACAAGAACGGTTTATAAGTTTTCGGGACTTTCTAGAAGTGGTAAGATTTCTTCAATCTAATGCAATTGAAGGCGATAGTAATAAACGCTGGACTTCTAAATTTGTCTTTCCCTATGGGGTTAATTGTCTTTATGAGGATTTAAGAATTAGTAAGAACAGTTATAGCAATTATAGCAATTATAGCAATGACCGTCGTTTCTTTGCCAGAAATGGAGAATTACTTTATCTCATGGTTAGTCGTAGTTCTTTAAAATCAGACATTTTAACCCATCTTAAAAAATTAGTAATAATAGATAATCAACAATCGAGTAAATGGAATAAATTAGTTGCTACCCTTCAACCTAATGATAATTCTGATACAAAACCAAGAGATAAAAATAGCAGTCCTCCCTATCTTCCTTATGAACATCTTGATGAATTTGAAAACTTAGCTAATGATTGGATCAATCTATTTAATTGTCATCTTCCTGACTATGATTCTTTACCCCATTTAGTTACTATTACAGGAGTCCATTTAGTTATTTACCTACTCAAACGAGCTAAGGCTGTCTTAAATAATGAAGATGACCCTAGATTCTCCCCAGAAAGCTTCTTAAAAAGTCAACAAAATCTATTATTTAATTCAGAAACTTTAGCTAATAGAACTGAATATCCATTGAACTCAATAACCAGCTTAAATAGTCAAGAAAATCCTCAAGTAGAGTCAGACACTTTTAAAAATAAAGATAACTCGAAATTAAGCTCACAAACAAGAGCAAATAATCAAGAGGGACTTCAATTAGTCTTAGAAATTATTGCTCCCAAAAAAACGATTATTCGTGACCTAGCTTCCGATGCCTTTTTAAACAATAATAACCTGAGTAAACGAGCGGTTGAACACTATATAAAAAGACTGTCTCAACTACCAGAATGGCAAACCTGTCTTAACTCTGCCAACTCCATAGAAGATGCCTTAGAAATTATCAAGGAAGAAATTTACTATCAAGAGGACGAAATAAAAGGTAATTCTCCAGATGAACTATTAGAAGAAATTCGTCTCTCAGCAATTACTAGACATAAAAAGCACGTTGGTCAATTTCATACTAAGTGGACAAAAGAAATTGGACTCGCTTCGAGTAGGGGAAGTCGTCGCACCCGATATGCACCCACCGACTCCCTGCTAAAAACTCTGGTACTTTGTTGTGTCCCAAAACGCATGGAATTTCAAGAATTTTTAGACATACTCTATCAAAAATATGGCTTCATAATTGGTGAAAAACAGGCGATTGACCTGATAAATAGAGCAGAAGCCGACCAAAAAGATTTTAAATACAACAGGGAACGTCTTGAACAACGCCTAGCATCGTTAGGGTTACTCAAACGTCTATCTGATGCTTGTGCTTATATTATTAATCCTCACACAATGGAGAAAGTTTAAATGCGTTCTGAAGACTTAATTGGACAAGTAGCAACTAGATTTCTCAGAGAACACCTAAATAGAGAACACCTCAATATGGAGGAATCAGATGGAGTTGCTCGTTTTCTACTAGACTGTCTTACCCCCAAACAAGTCGCCAATATTTGTCAGTCCATTCTCGCTACTCCTGACGTATCTTCTCTAATTAAAATCCAAATTCCCCGAACCCTTGCCGAAGGATACGACCTTCCTGAAACTATTCTCACCGACGAAAAGACCGTTCACCTACGCCATGCCCCCTGTGACCATCCCTGTTTGTTACTAGCAAATACTGATGATGATCAAGGACAATCCCTTAAGGATATTACTGGGTTAGGTGCAGGAGAACTCAAAGAAAAAATTGAATTTTGGGTAGACGTAGCCAGTGAAGGCTTAGACTTACCCGATGAACAATTAAAATACTGGAACAAAGCCTTAAAAGGACTACTTGCAGCCAGCGAATGCAGTTTAGAGCAAATTGC
>JBFRWO010000406.1:0-3290 GCA_051439625.1 Crocosphaera sp.
CAATTAAGCTATCATTACCTAAACCACCAATTAAGATATCATTACCTAAACCACCAATTAAGCTATCATTTCCTCCTAAACCATTTAGTGTATCATTTCCACTTGTCCCGTTTAAAGTATCGTTGAAAAAATTACCTTCAATAAACATAGTTTTCCTCCTCACAAAAACCTAGATAAATCAGTTATGACTGCTATATAAACTATTGAGCAGTATAAATACGGAATCAGCATAACAAAATATTTCAAAATTAACCTGAGTGTTTTCCCTGTTTAGTAGTACACTTTCGAGGTATAATAGAAACTGTAGGGTATGGGTCAGAAATGTGTGCGTCTATAACCTTCTCCTGACCCACCAAAGCAAGCTTTATCACTAAGACAGACTAGATGAATCATCACCCCGAAGACAGATCAGAAACCCTTTCTGAAGAACAGGCCGAAGAATTAATGCGATCGCTTCTCCACAAAGAAGGGACTTGGGTAGACTGGGGAAAAACCTCTCAGCAGCTACAAAAAGCAGGGTATAACAGTCAAACCATCTTTGAGAAAACAGGGTTTCAGGCCAGTCAACAAAATTTGATTATTGTCGCTGCTCAAGTCTATGAAAGTTTGCTCAATAGCCAAGTCTCCGAGGACTTATTAAGCTATTGTCAAGGCCCAAAAAGCGATGTACTCTACGAACTACGCATCCTCAAGCAAAATCAACGGGGGGTGGTGGCACAGTTGGCCAAAGATAAAAATTTAGATCACCTAGAAACCAGAGACGTAGCAAAAACTTTCCAAACATTTTCCTTAATGCCTCAGTTACCCCCCGGTTTTACCCTTCATCCTGGGGACGCAATGGCTTATCAATGTTGGAAACAGGCTAAACAGAAAAAAGACCTTCAAGAACGCACTCGTTTGATCGCCAAAGGGTTAAAATATGCTTTCTCTAATAGTGCCAGAGAGGCGATCGAAAAACTACTTAGTGACTTTACAGTAACTACCCAAAGTAGCGCGCCGTTAATGCCCCTCTACCGTGTCCAGAACCAAGAAGAGATATCTCGTCTCGTTCCCTTAGCCGGAACCCTGCCCTTAAGCAAAAATCAGGTTCTCGGGGTAGAAAAAATAGATATAATCAGCCCATTTAACTACGTAAGTTATCATAACACAGGTTCTGTAGTTCCCCTACCCAGTTGGCAATCTGTTTTAAAAGCCGTCGATCCCGTAGCTATTTTATGTCAAAGCGATCGCCTTCCTCAAGGGTTAACAGGGAAACCAGAGGAGGTTTTAGTATTAATTGATCGAGGGATGACCCAATGGGATGATCAGAGTTATTTTTTAATAGAAGAAGGAGAAGAATTAACCTTTAAATGGTTTCCTGAGAGTCCTTCTTGTCCCCTCTTAGGTCAAGTAATAATTGTTTTAAGACCCAAAAAGATTTTTGATGAAAATAACCTCTTAGAACCTTGGCAAATGGATGATTAAAAGAGAGCATCCCTTTTTTGTAGAAAAATTATCCTTGGAGTTTGACGGGGGGATGGGGAGTAAATTTATCCGATCAACTATTAGATAGTAGGGTGGGTTAGGCAAGAAGTTTTTTGATGAAAACATCGTAACTTTTTATCTTTGCCTTAACCTACCATGTTGAAGATATGGCTTATTTAATCATTGCGGTGATGTTCAAATTGATAGACATAGAAGAGTCCAGTAAACTTCTTCACATAATAACCTAATAAACCTAAAGCGATCGCCCCAAAAATTAACAACCAGAAACTCCAAGGAGGGGCAACAGAAAATAAAGAAATTCCAGTATTAAACTGTTCTTGAGCTAAATAAGTCGCTACATTTCTACTATCAAGAAGGAGTGCTAAAAATAAACAAATTCCTGAACTAATGAAACTGAAAACAGTTAAACGGTTAAGATTTTTTAAAGCATCTTGACAGATTGTACAATCTTTTGTGTGAGTTGAATAAATATCAAAAAGTTTTGCTTTATCCGTTTCTACAGGAGGTAAATTAGGATCACAACTTTCGTCCCAAGAAATACCACCACCTGCTCTTTTTTCTAACCAGTTACGAAAGGTAATAATCATTTTATCTTGAGGGTTGGGAGTGTAAACTTGGTCGAGCCATTTACCCTCTTTTTTTTTGTTGATAATCTTTTCTTGCTGATGTAAAAAAACTAAATCTTGATGAATAAAAAAGGAACTAAACACATGACCTAACCAATCAGGAATTGGCCAACCTAAAATAGAAAATCCCCCAGGTTTTTCTCCCTGTTCATTTTTAACTAATATTTGACAACTAATTTGACGACACCATCCGGGACGAGTTGGAATCGCATATAAGGCTAATATTAATTGTCTTTGATCATTAGAGGTTAACTCAATACGATGATGACAAGGGGGTTGAAAATCTTGTATTCCTGTGCCAAAACTAGGATCAATAGGAGGAATTTCAAAGGAAAAACCTTCTTGAGTTGAGACCTTCCGAACGGGAATCATATCATAATACTTAGCATCAGAATAACGGTTCCCATAAAGACCATGATGAGACACAGGAACATGGGCCGGGTCCATCACATTTTCCATGTAAAAATCCCAACCAAAAGGTAAATCTCTTTGATACCAATATAATTTTATAACACGCTCAGATGTCTCTTCTAATTCAGGAATAAGACGAGGTTTTCTTAACTCACTTTCAACTTTTGCTTGTTGTCCAGATTCCCCCCAAACCCAGATTAAACCCTGTAATTCTTTGACGGGATAACTAATAGCACAAGCTTTAGAATTAGTGCAATTTTTAGCTTCTGTTACTGCATCTTTTGACTGAGGAATTTTAACACAATTACCTTCTCCATCAAATCTCCAAGCATGATAAGCGCATAATAATGTCCCATCAGACTCAATTCTTCCTTCCGATAAAGGAACCAAACGATGAGGGCAAACGTCGTCAAAACATCGCCATTTATTTTCTCCATCTCGCCATAAAACCAAGTCTTTTCCTAATAGTTGGATTTGGTGGGGATGAGAGGCATCAATATGATCAATAACAGCTACAGGATACCATTGTTTTGTCCATTGAAATGTCTCTTCTTCTTGTTGAAGAAACAACTTTTCTTCATTGATAAAGTTGGGTTTTGGTTCTGAGGCTACCACGATAACTCCTTACGTTTAATTACAAATCGGCTCTCCCGTAGTTATGGTGATAAGTAAAACTTATACAAAAAGACAAGCTAATAGTTTTTCTCTCATTAATTGAAAATTTTTAAACCCATAACTCTGTCGAAGAATTAATTTTATTTTATTATT
>JBFRWO010000407.1:0-8830 GCA_051439625.1 Crocosphaera sp.
AAAGTAAAGGCGAATTTAATTCAACGTAAGTTGGGAGAGTTTACAAATCCTTATTTATAAACTTTATCTTGCCTAAAAAAATCCCTTGTTTTCTAACAAGAGACTTTGCAACTTTATTATAATTTGAAGTTAGCCTGCCCAACTCACCCAATGAGGGGAATGTGCTGATAAGGGTTCGTCTAATTCACATTGTTGACTGCCTTCTAAACAGATTTCTGAGGTGTCAGCAACACTCAAATCGGTGTTAACAATAGTAGCACCGCAAAGCTTAGCCCCGCTTAAATTTGCCCCATCTAAATGCACCTCTTGCAATTTAGCTTTACTGAGATTGGCGTTCTGTAAATTAGCACAACGTAAGTCAGCATTGCTGAAGTCAACCCCAGTTAAATCCGCACCGCTCAAATCTGCACCGATGAGGTTAATTTCTGTTAAGTTGGCTCCTACTAAATAAGCGTCGGTTAAATCCACATTGGTTAAATTAGCTTGGTCTAAACAAGCACCACTTAAATCCGTATGTTTTAAGTTAGCACCACTTAAGTCTGCACGGGTTAAATTAATCCGTTGTAAGTTCAATCCTTCTAGGTTGGCTTGGTGTAAACTGACTCCTTGGAAATTACGCTTATTTTTAAGATAATTAGTAAAAAAATGTCGCTCTTTCATCACTTTTTCTCCTATTAAGCTCATGCCGTATCTTTCGCTTAATTTTTGTCTATAACTATGGCCGAAGTGGTTAGTAGACCCCGTAATTTACGACGGGGTTAAAAAAAATTAATTCCAATTGAAGCGAAATGTCAGGGTTTAATGATTTAATTTTAATATATTCTTCAGCATCTATGGGAGTTAATCCCCAGAAGTCAATAAATTTTTACAAAAATTGATATTACGTAAGGTGGGCATTGCCCACCCTACCTAAATTAACATGGTTTTGTGGCGACAATGGTACGATGACGATGATCACTAGGAAAGGTAGTTTGATAATCAAATCCTAATTCTTGTAAGGTTTGTTCTACATTAAAAGTATAGTAATCATCGCTGTGAGGTTCGGTACTTTTCATCAACATAAATAAGGCCGGTGGTAAGTTTTGAATTACCTCTGAACGGGGGTTATTATCAACAATACCGAGAACACCTCCAGGGCGTAAAATGCGGAAAACTTCCTTAAAAATAGCGGTTGCAGCATCACGGGGTAATTCGTGGAGAACAAACTGAATAGTAATTACATCAAAAGAATTATCATCAAAATTGGTTTTTTCTGCTAAACCATGTATCCATTGACTGATTTCTTGTTCTTCATCGGTAACTTTAGCTACTGCTAACATATAAGGGGATAAATCAAGTCCGATGGTGTTGATTGGTAAATTGTCTTGTCGTTGGCTATAATAACGATGGGTTGCTTTGGTGGAAACGCCTATAGAACAGCCAATATCAAGGATGTTTTCAACTTGAGGAGGGCTATAAGGTTCCAAAACAGCATGAAAAGCTGCTCGTAACCTGTCTTGTGCTTCTTGCCAAGTTAAGTCTTCATTCTTCCAGACTCGCAGGCCAAGAGACTGGGTTGCAGGAACGGCTTCAAAGGCAGCTTTCCAGCATAAGTTCCCTTGATCATAAGCATGAAAAGGAACTAGATAATAGTCGGGATAAACTACGTCAGGGTTAGTGATTTGGGATAATAAGCTTTTAGCAGGAGATTTTTCTAAGGTTTTACAGTTTTCTTCCCACTCAATACCGTTTTTCTCTGCTGTTTTAATGATAACCTGTCTCGCTTGATGCGTCATGAGGCGGTAAATGGGCTTTGTTTGTATCATTAAATTAACAAAGCGTGAGAGAAGATCGTCACCTGTCCAGTCAGGTTTAACTTTATTCACCATGATATAAGATTATGGATTCCTACTCTGAAGATACTTATAACTATATCACTTTTTGGTCATGTAATCATTTGACACTTCATGTAGCGATCGCAAAATGAATAGTTTCTGGGATATATTTAAGCATAAAAATAGAGATTCTTCGCTATCAATTTTGAAGCAAATATTACCTATATTAGTAACATAAAATACATCAGAATGACAGAATATTAATGTCATAATAAAGATGGCATTTTTGTATAATCTTCCGTTACCCAACTAGCAAAACGTCTTGCGAAAGGAGGAGCAAACATAAGTGTGCTAGTAAACCCTGAAAATAAATGAAGTCCCTCAAAGTTGTCAATTTTACCCACTAAAAAGTTAGAATCAGCACAAAAAGCAACTAAGCAATTATGTAATTTTCCAGGTACGTTTTGTAAATCAGGAAGTATTTTACTAACTCCCTCACGAATAGTTTTTTCTGCTAGATTTTTGTTGAATTTTGCAGTAGGATTGGTTATGATTTGACTAATTTGACCTAAACAAAAACTCCCATCTAAAAATTGAATTGCACCAGCTTCCATTACATCAGAAATAATTTCATCACTGGGATTATTCCATAAAGATTTGAGTTCAGAATCTCCTGATTTTTCTTCAATATCAAGACGGTTTAAAATAGCCGGCATTACTAAAGCTTTTAGTTTAATATCTACATTGGGAGTTAATATCAATTGAGAATGAGTAAAATAAAGATTGACATTTACACCAATATTTTTTAATATATAACGAGTTAAACCTCCTGCACAAATGACGACATTTGGACTATAGTAGTCTTCTTGATTTGTTTTTACTCCGGTTATTTTTTGATTTTCAGACAATATTTGAGTAACTTCTTCATAATTAAGCGTTCCACCCAATCTTAAAAAAGCTTGTTGGTAAGCATTATTTGTTTTCTGTGGGTGAATATGTCCATGAGGTAATTTAAGACATCCTGAGATAGAATCAGTGTTTAATAAAGGTTCAATTTCAGTAGATTCATCGGGGTTTAATAATTGAGGTTTTATGAAAAATTTTTGATAATTTTCTAGAAGAGATTGGGGATCATTATCAACAGGAATAGTTAACATTAAATCCAGTTCTCGGAATTCGGTATCTTCTCCCAATTCCTCTGATAGATTATGATAAATTTCTCGACTTTCTTGACATAATTGAATCGAATCATCATCCGTTCCAGACCAATAAGCGACTCCCCCATAACTGTAACGAGTTGCATTATCATAACTGGGATCTTTTTCTAGTAGTAATACTTTTAAACCTTGTTTAGCCAATTCGTAACTTAAGATTGATCCTGTAATACCAGCACCAACAACAATCCAATCAAAATTATTCATAATCTTCTTATATACTTTCTATTTATTTTATCATAAATAGCTGATTAATTAAAGTTTATATTTTCATATTATTTCTAAATCAAAATTGACAAACTATGATAAAATAATAGACACAATTTATGATTTATAACTGAATGAATTTGCTTCCTAGACGTTATCATCGCATAAAACAAGTTCTTGACAAAAGACAACCAGACTTAACTGTATTAACCGAGGATGTTCATAAACCCCATAACTTATCAGCCATTATTCGCACTTCTGATGCTGTAGGAATATTAGACGTTCATAGTATTAATACAACCGATGAATTTCCTACTTTTTCTCAAGTTTCTCAAGGAAGTGATAAATGGATATTTCTACACACTCACCCTGATATTAAAACAGCTATAACTTATTTAAAAAATCAAAATTTTAAGATATATGCGGCACATTTTACCGAGCAATCTTTAGACTATCGTGATATCGATTATACTCAACCAACAGCCATTTTACTAGGAGCAGAAAAATGGGGAGTTAGTGAAGAAGCAGCAAGTTTAGTCGATGAAAACATTATTATTCCCATGTTAGGGATGGTGCAATCTTTGAATGTTTCTGTTGCTGCTGCGGTCATTTTATTTGAAGCACAACGCCAACGATTAGCAAAAAAAATGTATGATACCAGTCGCTTGGATGCTACTAGATACAATAAAATATTGTTTGAATGGAGTTATCCAACCTTAGCAACAGGGTATCAAGAAAAAGGAGAAAATTATCCATCTTTAGGAAAAAATGGAGAAATTATTCGCTAAAATTATCCATAGAACAAAATTAAAACCACACCTAAAAACCATCAATTAAAATGGTATCATATATTGATATTAGTGGTGTATTTTTTTTAATGGAAACTAGAAAGTTCAACTATTATCATAGTTTCGGTACTGTAGCTGATCAATAACTTTTAAAAACAAAAAATCTTAATACTAAACAAGTAAATTCAAGTAACTAGCAAACTTACTTGTCAAGCGATCGCCAATAATTTAACGGTACCATAAATATTATTGTATGATAGGATCAAATAACTATTGATCACAATAACTTATTAAACATCAATTAACTTATGAGACCAACTCCTATCCCTCCACAACCCGGCCAAGAATCTGTTTGGGACTATCCTCGTCCTGCTATTTTACAAGACACCGATAAACATCTCAAAGTAATTTGTAATGGTATTGTTTTAGCAGAAACTAGCAACGGAAAAAGAGTCCTAGAAACCAGTCATCCTCCTACCTATTATTTCCCTCCTGAAGATGTTAAATTGGAATATCTTACTGAGACTTCTAGACAAATTCCTTGTGAATGGAAAGGAATATGTCTTTATTCCGATATTAAGATAGGAGATAAATATATTCAATATGGATCTTGGCGGTATTTTCAACCTACACCTGATTTTGTTTCTATTCAAACTTACTACGCTTTCATGCCTGCTTTAATGGATGGTTGTTATGTTAATGATGAGTTAGCGACTCCCCAAGCAGGAGATTTGTATGGAGGATGGATCACTAAAGATCTTGTTGGGCCCTTTAAAGGAGGTCCAGGAACTTGGGGATGGTAAACTAATCATAAAAATAAGGCAAAAGCGATGAAAATTAAAGCCGAAATTGAGAAAACAGGTTATAAAATTAACGATAATTATTTGACACTAGAGCAATGTAAGCATTTTTTAAAATTGATTGATGATTACCGTAAGAATCACAAGGTTCCTAATGTTTATCGCCAATCTAGAGAACGTTCACTCGATTATTTTGTGATTGATGGTGTGCAAATTAAACAACACTTGCCTGAAGTATGGCAGCTATATCATAATGTTAACAATATAGTCAATGAACTAAGCGGACAAAAGCTTGTTCCTTTGGCTAATCAGAGAGTGGGAGTTAACATTAATATTATGTCAAGCGGGGGCGAATATCGTTGGCATTATGATAGAAATTTTGTGACAGTTCTCCTGTATTTAAATGAAGTGAAAAAAGGAGGAGAACTAGAAATGTGTCCGAATTATAGATTATATATTAACCAACAAAAATATACTTTTATTCAGAAATATTTAGATTATTTGTTTCAGTTAAAGATTATCCGAAATTTATTTGGAAATCAAATTAATGTAAAGCCATGTTCAGGAAGAATATTAATTATGCTGGGTGATAGGTGTTTGCACAGTGTTCAAGCTTTAGAAGGAAATGATGAGAGAATTAATATAGTCATGTCTTATGACATTCCTGGAAAAAATTTTCCAATTGAGCAACAACTTGATTCTTACTTATATACTCAAGAAGAAAAATATTCATCAGATCCAAATTATCTTTAATTATTACTAGACATATCCATAATTTATTAAAAGTTATACTATGAGTAAAATTATATTGCCAATACTAAGGTTTTGGTTCCAACTTATAACGATAAGAATTAATACTATTTGTAGTTGAAGGAATTAAGGAAACAGCCAAGGGAGATTCTTCTATTACCTTGGGAAAAGTTCGGCCTTTTCTTCAGTCTTAAACTAGCCAAAATTTAAGGAGAATCTTCTTTCAACCAATGAGCAAATTCCTGAGTAAAATTATCCTTTAAAATAGCCTCACGAATACGTTTAGTAAACCTCACTAATTCTGTCACATTGTGTAAAGATAAGAGGATATAACCCAGCATTTCCTGCGATCGCACTAAATGATTCAAATAAGCCCGTGAAAAGGTTTTACAAACGTAACAAGGACATTCAGAGTCTAAAGGGGCAAAATCCTCTCTAAATCGGGCATTTTTGAGGTTCCAGCGTTCTCCTCGTACCAATGCCGTCCCGTGACGACCGAAACGAGTGGGAATGACACAATCAAATAAATCGATTCCAGAAGCGATGGCCATCACCATCTCTTTATAAGTACCCACCCCCATCAAATAACGGGGTTTGGACTCAGGCAGCAAAGGAGCGGTAAATTTAACGATATCACGCACTAATGCCGGTTCTTCACCCACGCTGACCCCACCAATGGCATATCCGGGCAAATCTAAAGGAATTAAAGCCGATACCGCATCCGATCGCAACTTAGGATAGGTTCCCCCTTGAACAATGCCGAATAACGCCTGATCTTGGGGTCTCTGATGGGCTTTGATACACCTTTCTAACCAGCGGTACGTGCGATCTGTTGCCGCTGCCACAGCGTCATAATCAGCGTCTCCTGGAGGACATTCATCAAAGGCCATGATCACGTCTGCACCCAAAGCATTTTGAATATGGATGGACCGTTCAGGGGTTAACTCAATGATGCTACCATCCCGAGGAGAACGGAAAGTAACACCGATTTCTCTAATTTTTCGTAGTTCGCTGAGGCTAAATACTTGAAAGCCTCCAGAATCGGTTAAAATGGGACCATTCCACCCCATAAAGCGATGCAAACCTCCGGCAGCTTCAACAATCTTTTCCCCTGGTTGTAGATGTAGGTGATAAGTGTTGGCTAAAATCATTTGTGCGCCTGTTGTTTCCAGTTGTGCAGGGGTTAACCCTTTAACTGTCGCTAGGGTTCCTACAGGCATGAATCTGGGGGTTTCGACGATCCCATGAGGGGTTGACCAAGTTCCGGCCCTAGCTTGGGTGTGAACACATTTTTTTTGTAATTGAAAAGAAAAGACCATATTTCAGTTATCAGTTATCAGTTACCAGTTATCAGTTATCAGTTATCAGTTATCAGTTATTAATTATTTCATTATTTTTACCTGATCTCCAACTTTTAAGTATGTTTCTTGTTGTAAGTTTACAATTTTTGTGTTAATACTCACTCGATAAAAATGATTAAATTGACTGGAATTTACCCAACTGGGCAAGGTTTCTTTTCTTTTGGTTATAAATTGTTTTTTAAAGTTGTTTGTTATGTCTCCTGTATAAGAGTCTTTTGTAGGAACGATACATCTTGGACAAGGCTTAATCCCTTGAAAATCGACGTTACCAATACGAAAATAAACCCATTGATTTTTCTTGGCAAATAATTGATCTTCCCAAAAAGCCGACACGCCACTGATTTCTATATTGGCTCTAAATCTTCTTCTTATTTCTTCTATTGTTAGTTCAGGAAACCAGTTAGCAATAGTTTCTAATGTGGCTTGACTAATAATAGTAGGTCCCGAGGCTTTCCTATCATCAGGAAAGCCAGTAATTTTATTTTCTTTCAAATAAACTACACAACCAAAATATTCACTTAAAAAATTTTCTATTTCTTTTCTTTCCTCTTCTAAATCAAAGGTTTGCTTTAAATCATTATCTTTATTTTCCAAAGTAACTTGACTTAAACTATCACTATAAGTTGCTCTTAGTTTATAAATTTGGTTATTAGTTTTAGCATTAATTAATTTTCTATTTCTAGTAAAAATTGCCCATTGTCTGTCATATTCTAAAGCTCCACTTTTCAGAAGTGTTGCTTGGGAAATCGATAAACCATCTAAAGATTTAATGGGATAAATGATGATTTTGTCTAGAAAAGGTGTTTGATTGATTGATTCCATACTTTCATCTCTCTATTGATTAATATAAGAATTCATAGTTATAAATTCAATTTCCTTCCTATTTCCCTCTTGGGAGATGTTAGGGGTGGGTAGGATTAGAGGCGTGTTAATTTCATTTACCCCGACGTTTGCCAACCAACTAAACAAATAGCTGTAATGAGACCTAAGATAGGTAAAATTATCCAGGGCTTTATTTTATATTTTTTCATCAATCACTCCTAAAGGGAAATAATTCGGGGTATTCCTGTAAGATTATGATAACAGTAAGACGATACTGGGGAATAATAAAAAAGTAAACAGCACTAAGAAAGATACTTAAACAACCATGAATTTAATCAGAATCTGGATCATTGCTAGTAATGGATTTCGAGAAGTTATCCGCGATCGCATTCTCTATGTAATTGGATTTTTTGCCGTTGTTTTAGCCCTCTCTTTGCGCTTACTTCCTGAAATTTCGGTGGGGGCAGATGGTAAAATTTTCCTAGATGTTGGTTTAGGGTTAACCTCTTTTTTAGGGGCGATCGTTGCTATTTTTGTAGGAACAGCTTTAATTAATAAAGAAATTGACAAAAGAACCGTTTTAATTTTAATTCCTAAACCCATTAGTAGGGCAGAATTAATTGTGGGTAAACATCTAGGTTTATGCGGTGTTTTAGCGGTAGTTGTTGCTATTATGACTGCGCTTTATTTAGGTGCATTAGCTTGGGCAAATATCATATTCTCTCCTGTTAGTTTATTAGTTTCTCAAGTTTATCTCTTATTAGAATTAGCGGTTTTAACAGCAGTTGCCATAACCTTTGGGACGTTTACCAGTTCAATTTTAGCAACCCTTCTCAGCTTTGGCATCTATATGATTGGACATCTTAGTAGCGACTTACTCGAATTAGAGCAATTAAGCAAAAATCCCCAAAATACTGCTTTAACGGAAAGCATCTATTTAATTGTCACTAACCTGGAAAGATTTAACCTCAAAAATACAGCCGTTTATGGCATTCTTCCAAGTAGTTCTGAGCTATTAATTAATGCCGTTTATGGAATTGTTTATATTGTCCTATTGCTGACCATTTCTAGCTT
>JBFRWO010000408.1:0-4631 GCA_051439625.1 Crocosphaera sp.
CATATATATAATTAAAGAAGGACTAATTAATAAAATTTTTCATTAAAGCAATGATTTTAACCGACATTCAAACTTACTTAAAAAAATATCAAAAGGCATCTTTAGCAGAATTAGCCCTTCATTTTCGTATAGAAGCTGATGCTTTACGCCCTTTACTAGGCAAATTAATTCGTAAAAAAAGAATTCGCCTCATGTCAGGAAAAAAATGTAAAAGGTGCTGCGATTGTCCCCCAGAAACCATTGAATTTTACGAATGGGTAACTTAAATTATAAATCATTATCTAACATTAAATTAAAAAAAAATGTTGCCGACAATAACTCCAGAAAAAATTGATCTTCCGGCAGGAACAATCCTGAAATTTCCTGGTACTTTAGCTGATTATGAACAACTTTAATAGCGTTTCTTGGACTCATGAGGTACAGTTAACTCCTGTTCCCCTCCTGGGAGGGGTTAGGGGTGGGTTCCAGCATTTCTCACAAATTAATTTGAAAGTCCAAATTAGTTCTAAAAAATAATAATTATTAGAACCAACATAAATTATTTAGATGGACTTAGAAAGACGAGAGTTTCCTACGATGAGCAAGGGGTTGGTAAATGAGGTTCATTAACGGGTCAGACCAACCGTTAAGGCTAGAGAAGTCCGTTTCAAAGTTAATATGATGTTTCCAATGTATTTCAGGACGCAAGAAAAGACCAACTTTTTGTAGAAACCGAACTAAAGGGGGTATGCCTTTGCCATCAAAAAGCTTCTGAAACTCAGCTTTTTGCTTGTTATCTGGTAATTGACTTATTTCTTGAACAGCCTCGTTAAATTCATCTGCTAGAAGGCTTGATCCCATGTGGGCATAAGAATGAATTTGATGAAATCCTAACATCCACAGACTAATACTGAAGAAGGTAGTAGTAATCAGAGTGTGAACATAGCTATCTGCTTGTAAGTTTGCCAAGCCCATAGTAGTTAGAGTAAATGGTAAACCAGCATAAGCCCCCATAGTGAAGTTAACATCTATTGCAGATGGGTCGAGTGTTGGCATAAAATGATGAGCGCGAAAGTCAACAGCTATTGGTCCGAGGATAGGAGTTTCATCAGGCCAAATGTAATCGAAACAAAAATGTGCTACGCCTGTGAGCAGATCAGTTATAAATCCACCAATAAAAAAAGCAGCAATTAACAAGTAAATGGTGACATGACTTAGCTTAAATAACTCGTGTAAAGCTAATATGTAAATCACCCCACAACCAGTGAGAAAAACTATAGACTTTTGAGGTAGCTTGAGTATCGACATAGAAATAATGGAGAATATTTAGGTCAAATGAAGTATTAGTATAATCTGAAAATAAGAGAGAAAAGCTTAGATCGTTGTGCAAATTGTTAAGGCTCAAAATACAACATTTATCTGCATTACTGAGAGAATAATTAACCGAAACTGCTATTAACTCAAATCCATTTCCTTAAGCCGATAGGTTTGCGAACCAGCATCAAATTCTAGACCATCGATAACCTCACCAGACCGACCAGTTAAAACTCGCTTCCAAAATAATTGAATGGCAGTATTTTGACGAGTATCTCGCAATAGATTATGAGCATCACCAACTCCCTGTCCATCAGAAAAATCTATATAGATCGGCTCACGACCTCGGTTGCTTCGCAATCCTTGACCTAAACGTGTGGGGTTGATGATGTCAGATTTCCGTAAAATTCGATCATTGTCATTGATGGTGACATAGGTTCGTAGGCTTGAAGAATAGTCAATCCATTCACCATGTGATTGACTATCAACATCTGCCTGATGAAAGATGACATTATCAAAAATGTTAGTTTCTCCTTCGTGTATTGGGGAACGCAGAAGACTTTCCCCAAGAAAATTTCCCAAACTATGAAATAACAAACTCAGCCTTACGGGACAGCGACTTCTTTCAGATTCAGGCTGCCTAATCAAATAAGTCTCAAGAAGTTCAAAAACTCTATCAAGGGCTGTATCTGATGCTCGTGCAGCACGCCTAGCAGAGCGATATTCAGACAGGACATTTCCCCCTTGGTTGGAAGGCCAAGCAAATGCCAAAACATTCACTTGATAGTTTGTTTCTAGATCGAGGCTCCATTCTAGTACGTCTCTGATGCTCTGATTAAAACCATGAACGAAAACAACCCAATATGGTGATATTTTATTGTTTCGTGTATCTTCTACTACCTGTTTAAATAGCTGTTCACTAGGTCTTTGATTTTGATCATCAGCTTCGGATTGAAGGTCTACAAACCAGCGTCGCCCTGACTCATCAAAGCGAGCCTTAGCAAGTCTTAACTCATTAATGCCTTTAGGATTAATTCTTTCTCCGAAGACATTTTCATTATTAAGAGCTTCATTAACTTCACGATTAGATACTACTATGATCATGTTAAAAAAATCCTGTTTACTATGCTTAGGTCTGAAATGACCGAAGATTGGAAATTCAGTAAATACAAGCCTTTTATTGCGGTTGGTAAATCTACAATCTACCCCCAACAATAAATCTGAAATCTACTCTCTTCTTTTCCCTTGCCCCAGTATGATTAAGCAGGGATCAATCCACAATCTTCGCGAATGCAATCTGCAATTGTTTGACAAAGATGACAATTAAATTGTGGAAGCTTTAGGAGTAGAAACCCTATCAGAATTTTAAAATAGGGAAAGAATAAAAATGGTTAATATTCATCAAACTTTACCAAAGTGCTTCCCATGTCGTGAAATATTTTTGAGTAGTTCTACAAGGCAATCCCTATTAGAAATCTAATGCGGGGGTTGCCCTCTGCCCGCCGCCTCAAAGGGATAACCTCTGTACCTCACAAGAAACGAGAACGGCTATATCAAATTAAGCTATGATCATGGGCAAAAGTTCCTTAATGGCGAGGATTTTGTCTCATGCTAAACAAGCTGATTATCAAACAGCATCCTTGAACTTTCAGTTAATAGATGATGATTGCCTAAAAAATCTTGACCAATTTTTACTATGGTTTTGTGCAAGTATCAGCGATGAATTAGAGTTACCTGCTTTGATGGAAGACTATTGGAAAGGAATTTTAGGCAGTAAGAAGAATTGTACTAATTATTTTCAAAAGTATTTGTTGTCAAAACGAGAAGTTCCTTTAGCTTTAGGGTTAGATGAAGTAGATCAAGTGTTTCGATACCCTGAGATTGCAACGGGTTTTTTGGGATTATTAAGAGCTTGGCATGAGAAGGGACCAAATGATCCTGTCTGGGAAAAATTAAGATTAGTCATTGTCCACTCCAAAGAGGTTGACTTCCCACTCGATATTAATCAGTCTCCATTCAATGTGGGTTTGGAGGTGAAATTGCCGGAATTTACCCCTTCTCAGGTAGAAGATTTAGCCAAAAGACATGGGTTGCATTGGTCTGTTGAAGAAAAAGAGGGGCTAATAGAGATGTGTGGGGGACATCCATATTTAATTCGGGTCGCTCTTTATGAAATAGCCAGAGAGCGAATGACTTGGCAAGACTTTTTGTCCGTGGCTCCCACAGACGAAGGAATTTATCAAGGTCACTTACGTCGCCATCTCTGGAACTTGAAACGAAACGAAAGTTTATTGATGGCTTATAAACAAGTAGTAGCAACGGACCATCCTGTACAGATAGGAAGTTCAGAGGGTTTTAAACTAAAAAGTATGGGTTTGGTGAAGTTTCAAGGTAACAAAGTGATGCCATTGTGTGAATTATATCGTCGCTATTTTCGCAATCGTTTGGGGGTGAGTTAATGAGTGTACCATCGTCTTCGCTTTCTATCTATCAAACGGGGGGAAGTTTGCCTATCAAGGCCCCAACTTATGTTAAACGGCAAGCTGATGAGGACTTGTATGGTTGGCTAAAGCAGGGGGAATTTTGCTACGTTCTCAACTCACGGCAGATGGGAAAATCTAGTCTGCGAGTGCAAATAATGGCTAGATTACAAAAAGAAGGGGTGGCTTGTGCTGCGTTAGATTTAACTGAGATTGGTTCTTCAGATATCACCCGTGATGAATGGTATGCAGGGGTAATTGATAGTTTAGTTGAGAGTTTTCAGCTTGAGGAAAACTTTGACTTGGAGGTTTGGTGGACAAGTCTTGGTTTGTTGTCTCCTTCTAAAAAATTAAGTAAATTTTTCTCGGAGATACTTTTAAATAGGATAGTTTCACCTATTGTTATATTTATTGATGAGATTGACAGCACTTTAAAATTGAAGTTTAAAGATGATTTTTTTGCTTTGCTTCGAGCTTGTTATAACCAAAGAGTCGATAATCAAGAATACAAGCGATTGACCTTTTGTTTATTAGGAGTAGCTTCCCCAACTGATTTAATTGCTGATGAACAAAGTACCCCATTCAATATTGGCCAAGGTATCGATCTTAAAGGGTTTCAATATGGAGAAGAAATAGAACCACTAACTAGATATTTACAAGAAAAAGTGGATAATCCTTCTGATATTATGAGAGACATTTTAGAGTGGACAGGAGGACAACCTTTTTTAACTCAACGTCTGTGTAGTTTAGTGGTTAAAGCTAATAATTCCACTACTGATGTTTCTCAGATAGTTCAAGAGATGATTATTGATAATTGGGAAGGTCAAGATGAACAAGAACATTTGAAAACTATTAGGA
>JBFRWO010000409.1:0-19046 GCA_051439625.1 Crocosphaera sp.
AAGAGACAGTTATTATACCACCCTCAGAAATTGATTGGAATCGTCATCCGGCTAAAACAGAAATTTATTTACAATCTTTGGAATTTTGGCAAGAAAAAGTCACAGAAATTATCGAAAAAGCTTTAAAATTATCTACCATAACTATTACAACAGGAGACCAAAATCAGCGTGTTAAAAAGTTGTTGAAAGCCTCAGAAAATAAGGGAACTTATCAAGTTAGTCCTTCAACTGCTACTGAGTTAGAATTAATTAAATTACGAGCGGTAGGACAAGTAAATAAAACTTACATTGTAGCCGAACATTCTCAAGGTTTATGGTTAGTAGAACAACATATTGCCCACGAAAGAATCTTATATGAACAGTTACAAGACGAATGGCAATTAATTCCTGTGCAACAAGCAATTATTTTAACCCAATTATCCCTTAAACAAGTGGAACAATTAGAAAGAATTGGTTTAGAAATTGAACCCTTTGGGGACAATACTTGGGCAGTGCGGAATGTTCCTAAATTGTTAGAAAATCGAGAAGATTGTTCAGATGCTTTGATAGAATTAAGTCTAGGAGGAGACTTAGAAAGCGCACAGGTAGCCGTTGCTTGTCGCAGTGCCATTCGTAACGGTATGGTATTAGAATTAGCCCAAATGCAAGACCTTTTAGATAATTGGAAAAAAACCCGTAGTCCTCGGACTTGTCCCCACGGAAGACCTATCTATTTATCCTTAGAAGAGTCCTCTTTGTCTCGCTTTTTTCGTCGTCATTGGGTTATTGGCAAAAGTCATGGAATCTAAGTTTTATTGTTTAATTAGTTAACTTTTTTATGCGTCGAGACTCAATTTTTTATAAACTCTTTCAAACCTCTCCTGCTTTATTGTTTGAACTGTTGAAAAATCCTCCAGAACATGCTTCAGAATATAGATTTGATTCTGTTGCCGTCAAAGAACCGAGATTTGAGATCGATGGGGTATTCTTACCGCCAGAAAATGACAGTCCAGGGGTAGTATATTTCTGTGAAGTGCAGTTCCAAAAAGATGAAAGATTGTACGAGAGAGTATTTGCCGAATTATTCCTATACTTTTATCATAATCGTAACAGATTTAGCAATTGGAAAGCAGTTATTATCTATCCCAACCGTAACACGGAACAAAATGATACTATTCCTTATGATATCTTATTGAATAGTGAGCAAGTACATCGGATTTATCTAGATGAATTAGGGAATATTCGAGAATTACCTTTAGAAATAGCAGTGATGCTGTTAACTACTGTTGATGATAAACAAGCATCCCAAGAAGCCAAGTATTTATTACAAAAAAGTCAACAAGAACTACCCCAAGAATTAAACCAAGGCATAATAGAATTAATCACTACAATAGTAATGTACAAATTTGAACAACTTAGTCAAAAGGAGGTAGAAGAAATGTTAGGAATTACAATTAAGGAAACACGAGTTTATCGGGAGATTAAGCAAGAAGGAAAAGAACTAGAAGCACGATCGCTTATTTTCCGTCTCTTAACCAAACGAGTAGGAACATTATCCCCAGAAGTGCATCAAAGCGTTGAAAATTTGTCTTTAGAACAATTAGAAAATCTGGGTGAAGCACTACTTGATTTTAACAATATGACTGACTTAGAAAATTGGTTAAAAGGAGACAACAAGGAAATTTAATCTTTGACAAATGTTATATTGAAGACGAAAATAATTTTTGTGGGGTGCTAGGACGTGCGAGTATTACTTATTTATCCAGTATTTCCGCCAACTTTTTGGTCTTATGATAAAAGCTTGGAGTTAGTCAATCGTAAAGTTTTATTACCACCTTTGGGGTTAATTACCGTTGCCGGAATTTTACCCCAAACCTGGGAATTTAAACTCTGCGATCGCAATATTAGAGAGGTAACGGAAGCAGAATGGGAGTGGGCCGAAATGGTACTTTTTTCGGCCATGATTGTCCAAAAACCAGATTTATTAGCGCAAATAAAAGAAGCGAAACGACGGGGTAAATGTGTTGTTGTAGGGGGTCCCTACGCTACTTCAGTCCCTTCAGAAGTACGAGAGGCCGGGGCAGACTTTCTAGTTTTAGATGAAGGAGAAATCACTCTCCCTATGTTTGTTGAAGCGTTGCAGCGAGGAGAAACCCAAGCAACCATCCGCACCCAAGAAAAACCAGACGTTACCCTAACTCCTATTCCTCGCTACGACTTATTAGAGTTAGACGCTTATGACTCCATGTCGGTACAGTTTTCCAGGGGATGTCCGTTTCAATGCGAATTTTGCGACATTATTGTTTTATATGGACGGAAACCACGTACTAAAACCCCTGCACAACTGCTGAAAGAGTTGGACTATCTTTATGAGTTAGGATGGCGACGGGGCGTGTTTATGGTAGATGATAATTTTATTGGTAATAAACGCAACGTTAAATTATTACTCAAAGAATTAAAAGTTTGGCAAAAAGAACATCAGTATCCCTTCCGTTTTAATACCGAAGCATCGGTTGATCTCGCTCAAGATAGTGAGTTGATGGAGTTGATGGTAGAATCTAATTTTGATGCTGTATTTTTAGGCATTGAAACCCCCGATGAAGATAGTTTAAAACTAACGAAAAAGTTCCAAAATACCCGTGATTCTTTAACCGATACCATTGATATTTTAATTCGTGCCGGGTTGCGTCCTATGGCCGGGTTTATTATTGGTTTTGATGGGGAAAAAATCGGGGCTGCTTCCCGTATTATTAGCTTTGTAGAAAATGCAGCCATTCCTACAGCTATGTTTGGAATGTTACAAGCACTACCCCATACGGCCTTATGGCATCGTTTAGAAAAAGAAGGAAGACTAAGAGTTGATAATAGTAAACTAGATATCAATCAAAGTACCTTAATGAACTTTGTTCCTACTCGTCCCATTGAAGATATTGCCCGAGAATATATAGAAGCTTTTTGGACATTATATGACGCGGAAATTTTCTTAGATCGAACTTATCGTTGTTTCTTAAAGTTAGGTGCGCCTAAATGTCATGCCCCTTTTAAGATTCCCAGTTGGGTTGATTTAAGAGCTTTAGCTATTGTTGTTTGGCGACAAGGGTTTAAACGGAACACTCGTTGGAAATTTTGGCATCATTTCTTTGGTATTCTTAAACATAATACTCCTGTTTGGGAACATTATTTAACTGTCTGCGCTCATAACGAACATTTCCTAGAATATCGTCAAATTGTTCGCAATGAAATTGAACAACAGTTACAAGAATTTTTAACCAGAGAAAAACAAGAAATTCGCCAAAAAGTCAACGCTTAACAAAAGTATCAAAATCAAGAAATCTTTTTTATAAAAGATTTCTTGCCCTCTTTAATTATTATGGAAATACCCCTATAAATTCTACCTCCCGATGCTGATCTAGTTGGGAAATAGGGGATATTCCCTGATGGATAAAGTATCTAGAGAGATTTATTTGAGAAAAAATTAAATTAAATAGAGAAATGAAACATTGATTAAAAAAGCCTTAATATTTGGCTAAATTTCGAGAGAGGAAGAATATAATAAACTCAGAGAAATAATTAGTAGAAAATAAAAAATTTCTATCTTAAAATTTGTTTTGTGTAAGGAGTAACTAACTGTGCATCTGACGGCAAATCATCGTGTTGCGATTCTACTTGATGAAGGAGTGAAAGGGAGTCATGGAAAAACAGGATTAGCTTATATACGCTACGGACAAGCTGCGATCGCTGCCATTATCGATGCTCAAACCGCCGGACAATCCTTAGAAAAAGTAGCAGGTATTGCCAAAGATATCCCTATAGTTGCCGATCTAGAAACAGCCTTAGCCTACAAACCAGATGTCTTATTAATCGGTATTGCGCCTTCTGGGGGTATTTTATCTGATCGCCTATTAGAAGAAATTAAACAAGGGGTTAAAGCCGGTTTATCTGTTGTTAATGGCTTACATACCCCTTTAGCACCCTATTTTGATAGATTACAACCGCAACAATGGATCTGGGATATACGCCAAGAACCGGCTGGGTTAGCGATCGCCCTAGCTAAAGCACAATCTCTCAGTTGTAGACGCATTTTAACCGTTGGTACCGATATGATTGTCGGGAAAATGTCCACCTGTTTAGAATGTCATGAGGCCGCTCAAAAACGGGGTCTAAAATCAAAATTCCTCGGCACCGGACAAGGAGGGATCATGATCGCAGGAGAGGGTATTCCCCTAGACGCGATCAGAGTTGATTTTGCCGCCGGAGCAGTGGAAAAAATGGTCTTAGAAGCCGCAGAAAACTATGATCTTCTTTGGATAGAAGGTCAAGGATCTTTGCTCCACCCAGGCTCAACAGCCACCTTACCTTTGATCAGAGGTAGCCAACCCACAGACTTAATTTTAGTACATCGTGTGGGACAAACCCAGATTCATAACGCCCCACAGGTTGCTATTCCCCCTCTACCAGAGGTGATCGAATTATACGAACAAGTAGCTAGGGTTGGCGGTGCAACCGATCCCGTTAAAGTCAAAGCGATCGCCCTCAATACCTTTCATCTAGAAGAAAAAGAAGCCAAAAAAGCCATAGAAACCACTGAAGAAACCACCGGACTTCCCTGTACCGATGTGGTCAGATTTGGGGGGGATTATTTGTTAGATTATATTTTCTAGTAGTTTTTCGGATCATGTCATTCTGAGGTAGGAACGATCGCTTTCATGTTCCCATTCTATTTTCAGCAAGATTTTAGGTAATATCACCAATTAAATAGAAGATTAGAGAAAAATTTGAGCTTTATGTTTAGAAAGAGAAATTTTTGGGAACTTTAGAATTAGCAAATTAACTAGAGAAGAGGTGATATCAGTATAGATACCACCAAGGGTAAACCACTAATTTACCTATAAACTCGGTTATTTGTAATTTCTCTAAACCTCAAGTCAGTGGGATTTTGTGATGCAAGTGCAAGCAGTCAATTTAGGGGTCAATATTAATCCTATGTTCAACCCAACTAATCGTCTTTTTTGTCGTTTAGATGGATTGAGTCCAGCCGTTCGAGAACAAAAAAGAGCCAATATATTAAAACAATTACGACTCTTAGATACCGAAACCATTCCCATTTTTGATGAGGCAACCCAAACTGCAGCCCGTTTCATAGAAACTCCCATCTGTCTGTTAGGGGTAATGGTTCAAGATCAGTTTTGCCTCAAATCAGCCGTAGGACTATCAAGATTAGGGCTGATGAATAATTTAGCCTCAACACGGAAAATTTCGCGTCAAGAAGCCTTGAGTACCTACGTTGTCGATAGTCAACAACCCTTGGTTATTTATGACACCTTACAAGACCCAATTTTTGCCAGCAGTTCTCTTGTACAAGATTACGGGGTTCGAGCCTTTTTAGGCACTCCTTTAATCACAGCAGAAGGGCAATGTTTGGGAACCTTAGCAGTGATGGATTTAGTTCCCCGTCAATTTAGTGCCAGAGATGTAGAATTCCTCGCCATAACTGCCCGTTGGTGTTTACGGGAATTTGAACGCAATCATCTGCTGAAAACTCAATCTCCCGAGGAGGATCAATGCTTAAACCTGATGACCTCTAACTTTTCTGCCCCTGAGATTCCTCTGTCTAATTCCTCATCAGTGTCAGCATTGTCCATAAATACTATTAAACTGCAATTATTACAGCAGTTCATGCAGGAATTTCGGACCCCTTTAACCTCCGTGATTGGAATGGCCAGTGTTTTACAGGGTGAAGTATTTGGTCCTTTGACCCTCAAACAAAAAGAATATTTAAAAATCATCCACAATAGCGGTCAACAGATGAATTCTTTAGTCAAGGAGATCCTAAATTTAGGAATTTCCCATAATAATGATCGTGAACTACAACTGAACCCCGTCAACATCGAAATGTTGGCCCAAAACACCATCAACAGTTTAGCTGAACTGGTCAATCAAAAACGACAAACCTTACGCCTCTCCGTTGAACCAGGAAAACGTATATGGCTGTTAGATAAAGAAATTGTGCGCCAGAGTTTGTATTACCTGGTCATGAGTATTCTCGAGTCGGGAGAAGTGGGAGGAGAAGTCCGTATTCATATCTCTCGTCGTAGTAAAACTGTGAATATCGCGGTTTGGGTATCTCATCCTTGGTTGGGAGATGGCCTACCCCAAGTCAATGTTCATCCCTTATTAAACCAAAGCAAATTAACCCACTCCCATCATTCTTTCAATTCTCTTGAAACCAATCAAACAGTTACGGCAACAGCAGATGACTATATCTTGCGCACTTCTTATCTGGAAACCTTACTCTATGAAGAAGAACAAAAGGAACGATCTTCTCAAAACCCCCAAGAATTATTGGGTTTACTCTTAAGTTGTCATCTCATTGAAGATCATGGCGGTAAAATTGTGGTTCAAGGTTCCCCACAAGCTGGCTATCGTTATGTTTTAATGTTGCCTAAAATTGGCACAGACACAGAAACTCCAACTTATTAACAGAGTTAAATCAGAGTCGGGTCGCCATTCTAAGCTAAAATACTTTGTGTCTTGAATAATGTTCAGATACCCTTCTCTAAAACTACGCCCATGTCTAAGGTTGACGACAATGCCCTGGTTTGCACCGTTTTACCCACCTTTAACGAAAGTGGTAACATCACCGACTTAATTGAACGTCTGATGGCTAGTGTCTCTCCCCCTTATCTCGTCTTGGTGATTGATGATGATTCCCCAGATCAAACCTGGAAGATTGTAGCAGATATGGCTGCATCCGCACCTTATGCTCCTGGGGAGAAGGAAATTAAGTCCGGTATTGCTTTAGTCCGTCGTCTGGAAGAAAAGGGCTTAACCTCTGCCATTCAACGAGGGATTGATGAAGCAATACAGACCTATAATGCCAAGATTGTCACTTGGATGGATTGCGATTTATCTATGCCCCCTGAAGATGTGCCAAAATTGGTCGAAGCCATTAGACAAGGAGAGACTGACGTGGCAGTGGGTTCCCGTTGGGTCAAAGGTGGAACGGATGTTGCTCATGGTTTGATGGCACGGGTGTTAAGTTGGATTATTAATAACTTTGCTATGTTATTGTTGGGTCGCAAAGTTCATGACTACACCAGTGGCTTTGTTGCTGCACGGTCGGAAGTTTTACAAAAAATTCGCCTCAAAGGAGATTATGGGGAATATTGTATTGATTTATTATGTCGGGCTGCTAGACTCGATTATCAGATGACAGAATTGCCTTATATTTGTGTGCCTCGTACTTCAGGAGAAAGTAAAACGGGCATTAATTTATGGGATTATTTGAGTAAAGGCCGTAAATATGTTTCTACTATTGTTATGCTCTGGTTAAAGCGAGACAGTTAATTGTCTATTATCTGATAATAATTATTGTTTAAGGGTCACAAAAGAAGGATAATAAAGAACGATGTTTTCTTTTATACCTATTTAACGATTATGCCCTTACCAACTAATCTTGTCACACTCGAGGGAAACCCACTCCCTGCAAGCGAATTAGAAAATCAAGTGATTCTTTTTGTTAATGTTGCTAGTAAATGTGGTTTAACCCCTCAATATTCCGGTTTGGTACAACTGGACAAAAAATATGGTGAACGCGGATTTAAGGTAGTTGCTGTTCCTTGTAATCAGTTTGGGGAACAAGAACCAGGAACCCCTGCTGAAATTAAAGAGTTTGCCAGTAGCAACTATAATGTTGAATTTACTTTACTGGAAAAACAAGATGTGAATGGGTCTAACCGTAGTCCCCTTTACCAGTTCTTAGTTAAGGATGGTGAAGATATTGGCTGGAACTTTGGTAAGTTTTTGGTCGGTCGTGATGGTGAAGTGGTAGGACGTTTTGAACCAACTACTCCTCCTGATGATGCACAACTTGAAGCTGCTATTGAGAAAGCATTAGGTTAAGAAGGAAATATAATGGAGGAATCAGGAGTTAGAATTTTTTGATAAATATTTCTTCTTCCTGATTCCCTGCTTAAAACTAAGCCGTGATAATTGTTAATAATAATTGAGCTAATTCGTGATATAGTTTAAGTCAGTTTTGATAGATAATTTGTGAGTTTTTATATGGAATCTTCTAAGACTGGTGCTGATGCGGTTGATAAGGCAATTGCTCAAGGAATTGATTTAGACGGAACACCCATACCACCTGAAAAATTGAACTTATACCAAGAAGTTATGGCATTAGAAGGGCAACGCAAACGTAGTGGTGTCACTAATACTATGCGTTCTCGCATTGTTAGAATTGGGGCTAAACATCTTTCTCTTGAAGAACTCAATCAACGTCTAATCTCCGCCGAGTTTCCTCCACTCAAAGATAAAGAGATTGCTTTTTACTACGGTGGAAAATAATCAGAACAGATTAGTTGTTTGAATTCAGCTAATTTTCAGCTATTAATTAGAATAAACTCAGCTTTAGGGTTAATACTAGAATCATCAGATGAACAATAACTAAATCATCAAGCCATTATGAAAATAGCCAATCAATTAGCACTGTTTTTGATTCTCGTTTTAGCTGTGGGTTGCAATAATGTTGAACAAGAAACAGCTAATAATTCTACTCCTATTGTAGAATCGAATGAAAATTCTCAAAGTGATGAAAGTAATCTGGATAAAGAGTTAACTATTAAAGTAGGTTCTTTTGTTTCTGGAGAACATCCCACTCAAGGAACTGTTAGTCTCAAGAGTGAGAAAGAACAAACATTAATTGAACTTGATTCTAATTTTAAAACATCAGAAATGGGTCCAGATTTAGTGGTTATTCTTCATCGTTCTCCTGATGTTATTGGTTCCACGGAACCTCCTTTTTATGCACTTCAAGAAGGTGATTATGTAGTAATTGCTCCATTAAGTCAATTTAGTGGGACACAAAAATATGTTGTACCAGAGGGAATTAATGTGGCAGAGTATAAGTCTGTTGCAATATGGTGTCGTAAATTTAATGCAACTTTTGGTGCAGCAGTTGTTCAATAAAATTACTATTTCTTATTATACAATTTTCATCAACTGAGACTAAAAATGTTTATATGCTAGGGGTCAACGGCCGTTGACCCCTACAGAAATATGTAGGGTGAGTTAGGTGCGTATTTTATTTATTTTATTAGTAATTATCGTGATTTTTAAAGGTTACAATAATTATTTAATAAAAACTATTTCTTGTTCATTAGATAAAGTTTCATCATAATTATACCCTAAATATGAGTAATTTTTAAGTTGTGATGGCTCATCAATTTGATTTTTAATAATCCAATTAGTCATTAATCCTCTACTTTTCTTTGCCATAATTCCAATGGTTTTTAGTTTACCATTTCTCATTTCTTTAAAAGATACTTTTAAGATAGGATAATTAAACTGTTTAGTGTTAATTATACGATAATATTCATCGGAAGCTAAATTAAGTAATAGTTTATTTTCATGTTTTTCTAATTCCTTATTTAATTTTTGAGTTACTTTTTCTGTCCAGAAATTATAAAGATTATCAATTTTTTCAGTTTTCAGGCGAGTATTCATTTCTAGTCGATAAGGACTAATTTCATCAAGTGGTCTCAAAATTCCGTACAATCCTGATATAATTCTTAAATGTTTTTGAGCAAAAAAATAATCATTATTATTGAACTTATTAAGTTCTAATTGTTTAAATACATCACCTCGATAAGCTAAAATCGAAGCTCGTCTTTGAGAAGTTGAAAATGATTGAAACCTTTGATAATTCAAGTTTGCTAATAATTCACTAACTTTTAATAATTTTCCTAATTGTTCACAAGAAAATGTCTGAAGTGAGTCAACTAAAAGGTTCGCATCTTCTTGGTAAATAGGTTGTGCGAGTTCAGGAATAGTAAAAGCATCGTCAAACACTAAGGTTTTAGCTGAAGAAAGAATTAAAAGCATTCAAAAAAATATTGTTGATTGATTATTCTCTTATTGATTTTATCTTAAATTTAAGATTTTTATCAATGTATTTGTAAGCTATAGCAATCAGGTTTAATTTATGAGAAAATCTGCTTTATAATTATTAATTGTTAAATCCAACCTCCAAAAATAGCTAGTCCAAACAATCGCCAAGGGTTAGCAACTGTTTTAAATCCTGCTGAAGATAACATCTTCAAATGAGTTTCTAATGTGGCTAAACGGTCTTGTCCTGAATAACCTTGAGGTTGACTATTACCAATTTTAGACCGAACATTATCGATAGTTGTACCTTGATTAATTGTCCATTGTTCTCTTATTTTTAAGTAAATTTCTTGTAGTTGTGGGGATTCTTGTAAAATGGGGTCAGCATTCCAAAAACAACCACCATCTACTAAATTTTGACCTATATAAGTTAATAATTTATTTTTCATTTCATCGGTGAGATGATGAATGGCCAAAGACGAAACACAAGCATCAAAATTAGTCCCTATTTCCTCTTTCAATTCACCATTTGCCCATGCACCAAAATCCCCTTGAATGAAAGTTATACGCTCTAAAAATTCAGTTTTTTCTCGTTTATATTTTGACATTTCTATCATTCTGGGATAATAATCAACAGCTACTATTTGAGCATGGGGACAGTGTTTAAGTAATTTCAAACTAAGTTCTCCTGTACCACAGCCGAGGTCAAAGATACGACCAGCGTTTGAGGGAACACAAGCAACCAGGGTGTCCAGCATGAGGTCATAATGAGGCAGTAATTGACGAATACCGATATCAAATAGTTGAGTATCAGCAAAAACTTCCCCTGGATAAATTGTGGTTGATTGACTCATATTTAACTGTTTAGATACATCTTTTTTATTGTACATTAGGAAACTATCAAACCATCTTGTTTAAAATTATTAATTATTAATTGATACACTCGCTATTTTCAGAACAAAAATAATTCCCCAATCTTGTTAAATTGGGGAATTTGTAGTTTACAATTGGCTATAAAGACTCTGCAACCTTTTCTTTAAAGAATTTTCCTGCTGAAAATGCGGGAACAGTAGTTGCAGCAATAGTCATGGGTTCTCCGGTTTGAGGATTCATCCCTTTACGTTCTTTTCTGTCTCTAGGTTGTTTGGGTCGAAATGATAGTCACCTATCACAACTCCCTTTCCGAACCGTGCGTGCAATTTTCACTGCACACGGCTCTCGGTAACCAGTCCCTTATCATGGGTACAGTCTCCTAAACTTCGGCATAATCACTATATTTTTTTCGTCCCACTTGACGATGAGTAACTAAATAATCTCCCTCTTTTGTTTGGAAAGTCCTCGAACCATTAACACCATCTCGGAAATAAAGTGACATTTGTTTCTTTCCGGTGGCACCAGTTCTAGTTTTAATCCATGCTCTAAGTTTACTGACTATCATCTGGTCTAGTTTGGAGAAAACCCGAAAACTAGAGACCCCGCTATAGTAATCGCTCCATTGTTTAATAATCAGGTTTAATTGCATAATTAATTCCCTTTGGGGAGCGTATTTGTAGTGATTAACTACTTTAACTATGGCTTGATAGTGAGCTTGAATTGATTTCTGACTCGGTTTAATCAGGGTTTGATAGTGTAAACATTCTCCAAAGTCATTTTTTTGACTCTGGTGTTTTCCTGTCGGATACTGTCTGATATTAAACCCGAGAAAATCAAATCCGGCTCTTTCTTGTTTGCCATCCATTTCCAGATGAGACAAAGTATGAGAGATTCTGGTTGTCTCTGGTAGCAGTTGAAACCCTCTATTTTTCAGCCATTGAGAAATCAATGTTTGACATTTTACAATGACTTCTTTGCTCTGATGCAAAACAACGAAATCATCCATATATCTAATCAGAATGGGTGGCTCAGTTTCTTTTTTGCTTCCCTCAAAAGTAAGATTATCCTGACTAGAAGCGATGGCTTCTTTGCTCATTCCCTCTAAGGCCATATTAACCAAAAGAGGAGATAAACTATCATCAATCATTCCTGCTTTTAACCATCGTTTAATGGTTGTTTTGAGGGTTTTGGGACAATCTAGTTTCGATAATAGGTAAGCATGGTTAATTTGGTCAAAACAGTTAACAATTTTGCCCGTGAAAACGTATTTTGGACTTTTAGTGACTCCTTGAAATACCTTTTTAATAGCATCATCAATTGATTGACCAGGACTAGAACCAGAGGATTCTCCTGTAAACCCACTTTTCCAATAGGGTTCTAGGGCTAACTTAACCAACATTTGCATGGCTTTATCTCTCAGAATTTTGATTCTGAAAAATCGTTTCTCATGCCCTGCTGAGTTAGCTAGGTTTACCCTGAGATTTGACTTAGTTTTGTCTCCTTTAATAGTCAGAGACTTTGCTAGTGCCATGAGTTGGCCATTAAAAATAACTTTTTTCTCATGTACCGGAGTATTTTTCCTTTGACTATGTTGGAGAGTTTGGCGTAAAGCTAACAGCTTTGCCGAGTGGGACTTTAACAATAATTGTTGTAGTTTTCGTGCTTTTGCCTTTTGTCCAGATTGGACTGCTTGAAATATTCTGTTTTGTAACTTAAACACTTTCCTTCGGATTTTTGCCCAGTTGATAGTGTTCCATGCCTTCTGAGTGTTTAAACTAGCGTTGGCTGTTTTCATTACGACTAAAGACCATTTCATCTGATTGACCATCTGGTATGTCAGCTTATCTACAACCATTACAGTTGAGCCTTTGCTTCTTACCGATTCCCACCGCCATGATTCATAAGCTTAAGTTTTTCACTACTCACCGTTTCGACCGATGGGTGAGAGAAATCATGGGGTTAATTCGTTCCGTTGTTTAGGGTAATCTGGTGTTAGGTTCATTAAGGGTTTGATTGCTCTTACCCTGTCTATCCTCCGAACTACTTTCGGGAATCTCTATAGGTAGCCTTTTGATACTCCTATCTTTCGTTATGTTCGTTTTGAACGCAGCATATCAACCAACGTTTGCTACTGTTTGGTGACGAAGGTTAAGACAGTTCGCTGTTCGCTAACCATAACCAGTTGACTAGAGGTGTCTCTTTGTTTGGTTCAAAGATTATCCCCGTTTCTCCCCGCTTCAATCCATGAGTTACTAATTCATAAACTGGGGGTGATATCCTCACTCTTGGGTAAGTTGTCTGACTTCCCTTGATTCCGAGTGCCACAACCTGAAAGTGGACTAAACAACAGTTATTAGTTTCTGAGTTTGTCACTCATTCCCTAACGATGTACACGCTTGCCTCAAATCCTCTTGTTGATTGGATTTCAGGTAACTTTCTACATCAACAAATCGCACCAAAAGTTCCAAAACCAACTAAAACTACTTTTTCTCCAGAGGCAACTGTTTCCATAATTGTCTCTGTGAGTGAATCAAGGATGTGAGTGGTTTCTTTTTTGGTAAGACGAGTCTTAGCCGCAATCATATTTACGAGGTCTTCTTTGTTCATTGTTACTTGATAAAAAATTCTGACTGAGGATGATTATAGCGGAACATTAACCATTAAGTCACTAGAAAAGAGACAAAAGTTAGTGTTTTTTTTAAAAGTCCCATCTCTTAACCCCCTAGCTATTTCAACTTCTCAACACATTAAGCTTATTTTTTGGTTGAGGGGTATTATCTATTAATCATTACTGCTAATAATACTGAGTTTTTGTTATGAAACATTCCCAAAATCGAATGACTAAGTATTTAGGCTTAGTTAAACTAGGATATAGTTAACCTCAGGTCCAAAGGATAACGTAACCCGAAATAATTAATAATTATTAATTGTTAATTGCTGAATACAGCTTAACGATGTATAAATACACCAAAGCCAATTAAAATAATTCCCCATAGTTTCTGTTCTCTAATATCTTCTTTCAGAACGAGTTTTGCCCCTAACATACTGATGATATAGGTTAAAGCTGTGGCTGGACGAACAAAGCTAATATCAGCCCAACTTAAAACAGAAATAAAACTAAAAAAAGCAATTCCTTGGCAAGTAATTCCACTAAGAATAATTGGACTAGTAAGGACTTTGAACACTATTTTAATGATTTCTGAAAAGGTGATTTCTTGCGGTTCTCCTATTTTTTTCATGCCCAAAGCTAACAATAAGTCTCCACTGGCATCACAGACAGAGCTAATCATAATGGCTAACCAAGTTTTGGAAATCGCTAAACTAAAAGGAAGAAAAAATAAGGGTAGATTACGAGACTTAATATTATTAGAATAATCTTCAGAAAATTGCGATGTTTGACTATCACTTAAGCCCACAAATAAGACACCAAAAGATATTATAAGTGTACTTAACCAGCGCATTCCAACTATTTGTTCTCCTAAAATAACCCAAGCAAATAACCCATTTAAAACATAACTAGAGGCGTGAATAGGTAAAACATAACTAAGGTCTAATTTAGAAATAGCGGTTAGATAAATACTTAAAGAAACCACCAGTATGGCTACGGCCATTAAAATCCAATAATTTGTTAAAATATAAGTAATTAGGTAGAAAATAATAGTGGGACTAGAAAAATCAAAGCCAACAAAATCTTTCATTCCTCGACTCAGAAGAATATCACCCAATACCTGAGTGATTGATAAAGATGCTAATAAGAGAAACGTTTTCACAATTCTATGATAATTACGATAATGATTTTTAAGCTAACACGCACTTAAATGACGTATTAACAAACGAGGAAACAAACCGTAGAACCCTCCCCCGTCTCCAAAGTCAGCGAAACTACTTAACAGTTTCCTGCCTTGCTCAATTGTCTCTTGTTTATCCATGAAGTTTCTATTAATTATTTATTAAAAAACCTCCTGATTATGGGGATGGATGTTTTATGATTATTAAGGGCTTGGAGCATAACAGTTATCTTGTTTAATAGAAGTCAGTCGTATTTTAACAAAATTAAATAGCAAAAACCATTTTTTAGTAACAGTATCAATAATAATCATTATTAATACTATTAACTGTTGATTACTTCTGTTATTTAAGTCCAGTGTGTTTGACTGGTATGAGTTATTTTCTGTTCCTTAAACACAAAAAAACCCGGTTGATAACCGGGCTGCACTAGCTTGTATTATTAATATACGAAATCACTATCTAACGGATATGGCTACTTAATATCTATTGAGCCAAATTACAGGTCAAAGGACAAGCAGCATAAATAGAAGTGTGAGAGGGAGTTGCTTCGCCGTGCAGCCATCTCAACCAATGAACATCTTGGGGGTGAATTCCTTTAATTGTCAATAATGCTGCTCCCAAGAAAACAGTCAACAAATTAACACCAACTAAAGAACCAACCACCAATAAAACAGCACTTACTGGTAAAACTGATTGTAAAACAATTGATGCTAAAGCCCCAAACGTCGCCATTAAAACTACTAGGGGAAACCCAACTACTAATAAACAAACGATTAAAGTAAAACTCCACACCAAAAAGCTCTTAACTAATGTTAAAGAATCCAGTCTTTCCAATCCAGTCTTTTGTGCAAATTCCATAATCTTCCTCCAGAGCAAACCAGTAACTTTATCCACTTTGTTCGATAACGCTGTCTTAATTTAGTATAAATAATATCACAGAGTAAATGAGCTTTTTGAAAAAAAAGTTTACATTAAAAGGTGATTTTATGGATTAGAGATGGCAAAATGTTGCAAACAGATTTGCTCCCGACGAAATCATCGGGGATCAAGGCTATCAACATAGGATTGAATGTAATCTTTTGTAATAATCATCGCACGGTTGATAACTGTAGTCAATGCTACAAGGCTAATTTTGCGTGTTTAATAATGCAATCACTAGGCAAAATTAATATTTTAAAAAACACTAGGTAGTTTTTCTCATTTAATATTTAATCTATGAAATGAAAATTGCTATCAGCGATCAAATAAGCTTTCAACAGAAATTTTGGGAATACTAATCATACAAAGTCACCTCAAGAAAGAAAGCTCATGAGCCAATCTCAACGTCCCTCTTTACCTCCCTTGCCACCCCCTCCTATGCCATCGCCATCGCTTAACGACTTCGACGAAGCCAACATGGATATGATGGAAATGGATATGCAAGATATGCCAGAAGTTCAAGGCAGTACCCAGTTTATGCCAGCTTCTCCTGTGATGACAGAGCCACAAAGTCCGGCAGCAGTTGCCACAGCCCCCAAAACCCCCATAAACCCACCTATGCCGGCACCACCCCCTTTACCTGCAACACCTCCAAAAAGTTTTGGTCGTTCTCCAGGACAACCAACTTTAAACGAGTTAGTTCATCATGCTTTTGAGGAAGGGTTTTCTGATATTCACTTAGGAGTCGGCGAAAAACCCCGAATGCGCGATCGTGGGGAAATGACGATTTTGGAATATCCAGAAGTCGATAAAAATACCTTTATGAGTTGGTTAAGGGAAATTCTCCAAGAAGATGAAATTCAACGCTTTAAAAAGAACCTAGAATTTGATGGAGCAACCCAGTATGATTTTGCCAGGGTTCGGATCAATATCTTTGATAGTTTACTGGGACACGCGATGGTGTTGCGTCTCATTCCCCTGAAAATCTTGACCATGGAACAATTACGCCTACCGATGGTATTTAAGGATATTTCTGATTCTCATAAAGGTTTAATTCTCGTAACGGGGCCGACGGGTTCAGGTAAATCCACTACCATGGCTGCTATGGTGGACTATATCAACAAAGAACACCCCAAACATATTATTACAATTGAAGACCCGGTGGAATTTGTCCACCAAAGCCGTCGTTCTTTGATTAAACAACGGGAAGTGGGGATGCACACCCATAAGTTTGATAACGCCCTCAAAGCAGCTTTACGGGAAGATCCCGATATCATTCTGGTGGGGGAAATGCGGGATAAAGAAACTGTTAATACCGCACTTAAAGCAGCCCAAACCGGTCACTTAGTAATGGGAACCCTCCACACCAACAGCGCGGTTAAGACTATAGAAAGGATTTTGAGCTTATATACGGCTGAGGAAAGAGAAGCCATGCGGGTGGCTCTGGCAGAGTCTTTAGTAGCAGTTATTTCTCAAGGTTTATGTCGGACAACGGACGGCAAACGGGCTGCTTACCACGATATTTTGGTCAACACAGAAACGGTGAAAGACTATATTATTCGCGGTCAAAACGACGAAATCCACGAATTAATGAAGGATGGTGAATTTGATGGTATGATTACCACCAACCAAGCCCTCTTTAATCTCTATCAAGAGGGACGTATTACCGAGGAAACAGCCTTAGAATTGTCTCCAACTCCTAACGAGATTGCTATGATGTTAAGGGGTCGAATCTAGAAAAAACCCTAAAGAAATTGAGATGAAGGAAGGAGATCGGTTATAAAAGAATTAAATCTTCCTTCATCCTATTTGTAGTAACTCTTCTGAAAAACAGCGAGCATGGCCGAAACAACAAAGGTTGTCCCGGACTTATTTAAGGGTATTGCCCTTTTTACACCAGGTGGTGATCTCGTTTATTGTCTCGATCGCAACAAACAAATCCATTGGCATTCTCAATTATGCCTAGTCTTCCAGGAATTATTAAAGTTACCCGAACCCCCTCACTTTCTTGTTCCTGGTTACACGGCAACAGTTGACCGTTGGTTTTGTACTAGAGAGAAAAGGATCAAAACGGTGGCTGAAGTTTATCCTGCTGTTCGTCGTTATGAACCTTTATTAAATGTTCTGTTTAATCTTCAGGAGGTGGTTTGGAAAAGAGCAGATTGGCAAGAACAAGCTTGTAATCCGGTTATTATCGAAACCTATCGTTCTCGGTTTCCTCAACTTTGGGAAAATCATGATTTATTAATCCGTTTAGATGAACGTTGGGAAAGGGAACTAAAAAATCAATTTCACCTCATAGATAAGCCAAAAAAAGAGGATTCTCTTGCCCATCAGGGTTATGTTTTGCGTCTTTTTGTTTCAGGCAATAATCCCTCCACTAAGCATACCTTAAAAAAAATTCATCATCTGTTGGAAACACAATTAAATCACCCTTATACTTTAAAGGTGATTGATATTAATAAACACCCAGAAGCGGCAGAAACCCATCATGTTTCTGCAACACCCACTCTAGTCAGAGTTTGGCCTCAACCCATCAAACGAATAGTAGGAGAGTTGAGCGATTTATCCAGGGTTTTGCACTTGATTAGCACTAATTGAATGATATGAAGATAATAGCCACTTTAATTTATGGAATTTTGCTGCTCCTTGGCGGAATCTTTGGCTATACCAAGGCTAAAAGTAAACCTTCTCTAATTTCTGGTGTTATTAGTGGTTTGCTGTTGTTAATTTCTGGTGTTCTACAATGGCAGCAAATATCAGTTGGACTGATTTTGGCTCAAATTCTTACCCTTGTACTCGCCATTGTCTTTGCTATTAGGTTATGGAAAACCCGAAAATTTATGCCGGCCGGCTTGATGTTAGTGGTTAGTGTAGCTACGTTGGTGATTTTAGTATCAACAATAAGTTAAGCCAAAGTTTCAGGGCAATAACCCAACCCTCTGGTAAATTGTTGGCGAAAGGCTTCGATATCATTACTATCAGGGGAACCATGAGAGACGATTGCCACTTGATAACGACTCATGACATCGATGGGAGATTGACCAGTTTCTAAACTCCAGAATACCATTTGTAGGCGAATTTCCAACTCGTAGGGGATGCCTAGTTCATTCATAAAAGCCTTGAAATCTCCATGTTGTTGTGGAGTCAAAGGCTGTCTAAACTTAATTTTAATAATCCAACCATTAATCTGGTGGATAACAGTCATCGAGGAGCAGGATGAATCATACATCTGTTGTAAATATTCAATCACCCTGAGAGTTAAGCTGGCATTACCCAAAAAGTAAATATAGTCCATTATTTTCCCCCTTAATTTTTCTACCGAACAATTCCTCTAGCTCTAGTGTGCCAATAATTGTCGCGTTTTTTGTAGGGGACTTTCCCCCTATTTTTCTGAGGTTTCATGGGGGGAACTACCCAACTAGGTAAGGATTCCCGTGTCTATACGGATATGGTGTTAAAACTGTAAGCTGATTGTTAGGGGAAACACTAAAATGGGTTCCCAGATTATGTATCTTATTTTACATGATTCATCCAGCATACACCTAATCAACCTGTTTTGGGAACTGTCATTTTATGAGTAGTGATCATTTATTATC
>JBFRWO010000410.1:0-7328 GCA_051439625.1 Crocosphaera sp.
ATTTTTATTGCTTATAATGGTGTATGGTTTGATATGAAATACGCTGGGAAACTTTTTGGTGCCTTTCAACGATTACATTCTGAACAAGACTTCGAGGGAACAGGGATTGGGCTTTCCATTGTGCAGCGTATTATTTGCCGTCATGGTGGGCAAATTTGGGCTGAAAGTGTTTTAGGAGAAGGGGCTACTTTTTATTTGAAATTAAGCTAACTTTTTTCTCTATAACGACATTCAGGTTCAGGAAACTTATAGGGACATTCGAGATAAAGCATCTTTCCTTTGCGATCATCTCCTCGACAATTAACCCAACCATTATTATTAATATCAACGCCTTCGCAGTCGATGGCATTGAGACTATAGCCTCTTGCAAACAATCTTAGTTTCTTTTCAGCCGTTTGTCGAATTTGGCGACTTTCTGGATTTTCTAATAAGTTAGACAGGGTAATAATAAGAATTACGGTGATAATAATCACCGCAATAACAAGGTTAACTGGGTTTAAGAAAGAGGGTTGATTTTTTCTGGAGTTATTCACCATAACACCGATAAGAATCTAATTCTCGTAATAAAGAAAAAGCAGCACTTTCTGATTTTGCGATGGGTTGAAGTCGATCAATCACCCGAGATAATTGATCCCCAGTGGTGGGACTTTCTAACAAAGGAACATCAGGAAACACCTGAGAAAAAGCTTTTATTCTTTCTCTTGTTTTCCAAGGCAAAGGAATTAATTTTTTGGGTTTCATTGTTCTATAACCTTCTGTGAATTGTTGGCGCAGTCGTACAAATTGGAGAGATAAGATTGACAAGAGTTTAGGGGGATTTTTTGATTAATTAAAAAGTTAGAAACAGCTAACGAAATAACTTCATTAAATCCCAAGGGCGCATTACTTTCAATAAAGTTTGTGAGTAAAACATAGGTTTCTTCGGGTATTTCAACTTCAAGGGCGATAGGTGTTTGCATGTTTTTTCCTAATAATGATTAAGGATAAAATGGAGATAATTGGTATTATTTTATTTAGTAAAGCATAGTTTAAAATAGGCTAAAACCTGATCATTATTATGAAGATTTAAGAGATATACTAACTCATTTATCCTTGAGAATAACTAGGTACTAAAAACACCCAGTAATCACAACTAGATACATTTATTTTCCCAGTTATTACCTCTGACCTATGTATATTAACATAGGATACAAAAAAAGTGATTATCAGTTTTTAAACACGAATTAAGGAAATACTTTTCCCCATGAATTCCCACAAGTCTATTATTTGGTTTTTTATTGTTGAAAAGTTAGATAAGCCTGGGGAAAACTTAGTGAAATCTGTGGAAAATCCTTATTAGGGTGTGAAAAAAATTTGGGAAATCTAGAATGAAAATTTTGTTTAAGAAAAGATGATGTCAAACAATTGTAGATTTACCAATGCTTGAAAGCGCACCAAGACGCAAAGGCTTGTTTTTACTCAATCTCCAATCTCCAATCTTCGGTCATCAGTCTCCCTAATACTACTCGGTCGGCAAAAATTATCTGTTGAGATAGAGATGGGGCAGATAGGGAAGAGGGGGAAGGGTACGAAGACAAAACATTAACTATATTTTAATTCTCCGCAGACTCCCCAGACTCCACACACTCAGTATTTAATCAACTTTTCAGTCTTATCAGTCTTCCAGTCTTCCTCTAGATTTACTGTTGATAGGACTTTTGTATTTCGCTAATGGAGAATAAAGCTTGAAAAGTTAACCCTTGACTTTCATAAAAAGCAGCCCCACCTTGTTCACGATCAACCAAAGCAATAATAGTATTAACCGTGTAACCAACGTCCCGTAATCGTTCTACCGCCAACATGGCTGATTTACCAGTTGTCACCACATCTTCTAAGACAACTACAGTCGCGCCTGGGGAAAGAGTTGGCCCTTCTATATAAGCTTGGGTTCCGTGACCTTTAGCTTGTTTACGGATAATTAAAGCTGGAATGGGGCAATTTTCATAAGCAGACACCACACTAACGGAACTAACAATAGGATCAGCCCCCAAAGTTAACCCGGCAACTCCTTGAGTGTTGGGGGGCAACATCGATAATAATAAACGACCAATGGCCAAAGCCCCATCAGCCCTTAGTGTCACCTGTTTGCCATTGATATAGTAACTGCTTTTTTGACCAGAAGACAGGGTAAAGTCTCCTTCTTTGTAAGCTAATTTAACGAATAAATCCAGAAGATAGGTGCGTAAAGCTGATAAATCGGCAGTTGCAACGGAAATCATAAAAAAACTCTCACAGGTGATATTAATAATGATAATGATAAGTAATACCATTTTCATCACTCACACCTCAGTTAATCTGTATCTCTGGAGTGGGAGAGAAGAGGTAAACTTTTGACTTCTGAAACTAATGTTAGGTAACACAGGGATGAGATAATGAGGGAATGGGTTGATATCGAAAAATATGAACAAGGAGAATTCTGAATTAGTGTCTACCTCATCCAAAACCACTATTATTGGCATCATCAATGGTAAAGGGGGTGTGGGGAAAACAACCACTGCGGTTAATGTGGCCGCTATTTTAGCCGAAAAACAAGACGTTTTATTAGTAGATGCTGATCCCCAAGGTTCAGCCAGTTGGTGGACTCAACGGAGTAAAAAGGGGATTGATTTTGATTTAACCGAAGAAAATAACCCTAAAATTCTCGAAAAAATGCGTCAGATAGAAGAATATGAGGTTATTGTCATTGATACTCCCCCTGCGCTACGGTCTGAAGCCTTAAAATCAGCCATCGCTTGTGCTGATTATTTAATCTTACCCACACCTCCAGCGGCCATGGACTTAACCGCATTAATTGAAACGGTAAAAACCACAGTGATGCCCTTAAAGGTCGCTCATCGGGTATTATTAACAAAAGTAGACTCTCGCAGTTTAAAGGAAACCCTAGAAGCTCAAAACACTTTACTCGAATTGGGAATCCCTGCTTGTCATGCCTTTATTCGTCAATACAAAGCCCATGAACGAGCCGTTTTAGACGGGGTTCCTATTACCGAATGGCGTGGCAAAAATGCTAAAGAAGCACAAGCTGATTATCGTCGAGTGGTAGAAGAATTACAACGAGATTGGAATCAATTATGACAACAAAAAAATTATCAGATTTAATCAGGGAAGAAGCGACTAACCCTTCGGAAACTGTTACTAAAACAGCAGATACTCCAACAGTTCCCAGTAATCGTAGTCGCATGACTAAAGCGCAATTGGATGAACTAATCACCCAATTAAATCAAGCTTTGCAACAAGAAAAAAAACAAGTTGACAGTTTACAAAATCAAGTTAAAACCTTAGAAACTGAGATTAAAGACGAAAGAGAATTGAGTAGTCGTTTGCAAAATGAATTACAAGGAGCAGAAGACTATCAATCCCAATTAAATGAACAAAAAGAATTGGTGGAAAAACTCTATACCCAACTGCAACAGAAAGAAGAATTAGCAGTAGAATTAGCAGAAAAAAATGAAATAATTGCTAATTTACAGGCTAAACTAAAACAAGAACCATTACCCCTCGCTTCCACTGAGGAATCCCAAGAATTAGTAGTACAAGAAACAGTTTTAACCCGTCAAGCAAGAGAGTTAGAACCCTTTGCTGCACCAGTTTTAAGCAGCAAACCATTAACCAATGAAGATATTGGTTGGTTCGATTAATAAAAAAGTTTATTCTGCTAATTATCCATTGTCCATTATCCATTGTCCATTAACTTATGTCTGATTCTTCTACTTCCAAAATTAACGAACAAAGCAGCAAAACCCGTCAATTATTAGGGATGAAAGGGGCAAGTGCTGGAGAAACTTCTATATGGAAGTTACGCTTACAGTTAATGAAGCCTATTACTTGGATACCTTTAATCTGGGGAGTGGTTTGTGGGGCAGCCTCATCAGGAAATTATATCTGGTCCTTGGAAAACTTTCTCATGGCGGCTGCCTGTATGTTATTATCCGGTCCGTTGATGGCGGGATACACTCAAACCCTCAATGATTTCTACGATCGCGAAATCGATGCCATTAATGAACCCTATCGTCCCATTCCCTCTGGGGCCATTTCTGTTCCCCAAGTGGTAACACAAATTTTAGTGTTATTGGGGTTAGGACTAGGTTTGAGTTACGGTTTAGATAGATGGGTTGGACATGACTTTCCCATCATGTTATGTTTAACCATCGGAGGGGCGTTCCTGGCTTATATTTATTCGGCCCCACCCCTGAAATTAAAACAAAATGGTTGGTTAGGAAATTATGCTCTCGGGGCCAGTTATATTGCTTTACCTTGGTGGGCCGGGCACGCTTTATTTGGGGAGTTAAACTTGACAATTGTTATTTTGACTCTGTTTTATAGCTTAGCTGGTTTAGGTATTGCCGTGGTTAACGACTTCAAGAGTGTAGAAGGCGATCGCCAACTAGGGCTAAAATCTCTACCCGTGATGTTTGGGGTTAATACGGCAGCTTGGCTGTGTGTGATTATGATCGATCTGTTTCAAGCTGGTATTGGTGCTTATTTGATTTACATCCATCAAAATCTTTATGCTGCCATTGTACTGTTATTGGTAATTCCTCAGATCACTTTTCAAGATATGTATTTCTTGCGTGATCCCTTAGAAAACGATGTCAAATACCAAGCCAGCGCACAACCCTTTTTAGTGTTAGGAATGTTAGTGGCTGGACTAGCTTTAGGCCATGCTGGGATCTAACATTCAATAATACCCGATGTAGTGCAAGCATCTTGCTTGCTACATCTCTAGCGGAGTGAGCAAGATACATCCCAGTCGAAGTATAGTTTAGGAAAGTCTAGATACCGAAAACACCATCAGAGAGTAGTTTTACCTCCTGCCCATCTCCGACTGCTATAATGCTAAAATAGAGAACCCTACAGATTCGGGAGGAACACTCGATTGTCCAAGCCAGTCAACGTCGCTATATTAGGAGCAACCGGAGCCGTCGGCACCGAATTGTTGGAACTATTAGAAAGCCGCAACTTTCCCCTGAAAACCATCAAACTCCTGGCTTCTCCCCGTTCCGCCGGAACTACTCTTAAGTTTAAAGGAGAAAGCCTGACAGTTGAAGCGGTAGAGGCCAAGGCTTTTCAAGACGTTGACATAGTATTAGCTTCAGCCGGCGGTTCTACCTCCAAAGCTTGGGCGCAAACCATTGTTGAGTCTGGGGCAGTCATGGTGGACAACTCCAGTGCTTTCCGCATGAACCCAGAAGTTCCTCTCATTGTGCCAGAAATTAACCCAGAAGCTACGGCTAACCATCAAGGTATCATCGCTAATCCCAACTGTACCACTATCCTGATGGCAGTGGCTATTTATCCCCTACATCAAGTTCAACCTATAGAACGCATTGTCGTGTCTACTTATCAGTCTGCTAGTGGGGCCGGAGCTAGGGCAATGGAAGAAGTGAAAATTCAATCCCAGGCTATTTTAAACGGAGAAGATCCCAAAGCAGAAATTTTACCCTATCCTCTCGCTTTTAATCTCTTTCCCCATAATTCTCCTTTAACAGATGTGGGATACTGTGAAGAAGAGATGAAAATGGTTAACGAAACCCGTAAAATATTCGGCGAACCTGATTTAAAAGTTACGGCTACCTGTGTTAGAGTTCCTGTATTACGGGCCCATTCAGAAGCCATTAACCTAGAATTCAAACAACCATTTTCTGTGGCTCAAGCGAGGGAAATTATCGCTAAATCTCCAGGAGTTGAACTACTAGAAGATTGGCAAAAAAATTACTTTCCTATGCCCATAGATGCTTCAGGAAAAGATGATGTCTTAGTCGGTAGAGTCCGTCAAGATATTTCCTGTTCTAATGGCTTGGAATTATGGATTTGTGGGGATCAAATTCGGAAAGGTGCAGCTTTAAACGCCGTACAAATTGCTGAATTATTAATAGAAAAGAGTTGGATCAATAATAACTAATGATAAGTATTAAATCATCAACTTCAAACCAAGATAAAGATAAGGAGGATTGGCTATTGAGAAAATTTTAGATAATTTTTACAATGCTGAACACTGAAAAATGAGGGCTGAATGCTTACAAGAAAATAGATATCAGAAGTTTAGCAATTATGATTAAATAAATTAGGGACTGAATTAAACTGTAACCGATTAAAAAGGGAATGAGTGAACAAACTTTTGGCAACGTAATTACCGCAATGGTAACACCATTCGATCAACAAGGAAATGTTAACTATGAAATGGCAGAAAAATTGGCCATTCATTTAGTTAATAATGGTAGTGATGGGTTATTAGTTTGTGGAACCACGGGAGAGTCTCCTACCCTAAGTTGGTCAGAAAAATGTCAACTATTTCAAGTGGTTAAAAAAGCTGTAGGGAATAAGGCTAAAGTGTTAGCAGGAACAGGGGGTAACTCAACCCAAAACGCCATAGAAATGACCCAAGAAGTGGCTAGAATGGGTTTGGATGGTTCCTTACAAGTGGTTCCTTATTATAATAAACCTCCCCAAGAAGGATTATACGAACATTTCAAAAAAATTGCCGAAACAGTGGCTAATTTTCCTATAATGTTGTATAATATACCAGGAAGAACTGGAGCAAATATGTCTCCAGAAACCACTGCAAAATTAGCAGAAATCAATAACATTATTGCTATAAAAGAAGCGAGTGGAAACTTGGAACAAGCTTGTAAAATTAGGAGAATGACTGATAGTTCTTTTTTGATTTATGCAGGAGATGACTTTTTGACGTTACCATTATTAACAGTAGGAGGTGTGGGAGTTGTTAGTGTATCCAGTCACTTAGTAGGCTTACAAATGCAAGAAATGATCGCAGCTTATAATCAGCAGCAAGGAAGTCGAGCAAGTGAAATTAATGTGAAACTTTTTCCCTTATTTAAAGTCTTATTTTGTACCACTAATCCAATCCCTATTAAAGCAGCTTTGAACTTACAAGGATGGAATGTGGGAGGGGTAAGATTACCCTTAGTAAATATTTCTGAAACATTGAAACAAGAGGTTAAATTAGTTTTAGAAGAATTATCGTTGATAGGAAGCAAGTAAACTCAATAAAATTTAGATCAATAATAGTTTCATCAACAGTAGGACTAAACAACTCATGGGTTGTTTTTGAAAGTCTTTTTATTGACATTTTTAGCTTTTTTCACGAACCAAAATTATTAACAACTCACAAACATTATCCAGGAGGAAAATGAGTCGAACTAAACAACAACCTAGCCTAAAAATTATTCCCTTGGGCGGACTACACGAAATCGGGAAAAACACCTGTATATTAGAGTACAATGACGAGATTATTCTCATTGATGCTGGTATTGCCTTTCCCACCGACG
>JBFRWO010000411.1:0-11482 GCA_051439625.1 Crocosphaera sp.
GTTCCTCCCCATCCTATTAACGCTGTCATCCGTTGGGAGACTTCATAAGCACCTCCTGAACCCTGGTTAACCATTGCTTCGGCCCATTTCGGATTTAGTAATTTTGTACGATATTCTAATCTTAATAAGTCTTCTAGTTTTCGGGGGTTGGTATCATTAGAAAAGCTTTCGACGAAACTTGCGGTTACTTTTTTACCGCTTTGTTTTTCAGCAGCTAATTTTAAACCTCCTGTATTGCCATAATATTCTTGAATATCGGTTAAACCGTATTCTACTGAATCAATTTCTTGGACAATTCTTTCACTGGTTTTTAAGAGTTGATTTAAAATTTCTGGTCGTGCTTGTCCTTTATCTTTGCGTCCATAACTAAAGACATTTCTTTTTTCCCAAGTATTCGCTAATTCATCGCTAGATTCCCAGTTACCGTCAACAACTTGATCGTTAACTAGGGAACCAAAATCACCGGCAGGGTTAGAAAAGAGTCTGGCTGAAGCATTTTCTACTCCTTGCTCTTTTAACTGTAAATAATGTTTACGAATAAAGTTATTTTCGGGATCTTCTTCTATTTCTGCTGCCCGTTGGAATAAGTCGTCTAATAGTTCAATAATATTGACAAAAGTATCACGAAATATTCCTGATAAATTAGCTAAAACATCGATTCGCGGATGTTCTAATTTTTCTAAGGGTTTCAACTCGTATCTGACGATGCGTCCAGTGCCTTCTTTAATGGGTTCTGCACCGACTAATTCTAGTAAAATACCTAATGATTCACCTTTAGTTTTGATTGCGTCTAAACCCCACAATAAAACGGCAATAGTTTCGGGATAATTACCATGTTCTTCTAGATGTTGTTGAATGGTTTTCTTAGCAATTTCTCGACCTCGTTCATAAGCTGCTGGAGATGGCATTCTATAAGGATCTAAGGCGTGTATATTTCTTCCTGTTGGCAAGACTCCTGTTCCATCTCTGAGCAAGTCTCCTCCGGGTGCAGGGGGTATATATTCTCCATTTAATCCCCGCAATAAGTTGCTTAATTCTTCGGGAGTTTGTTTCAGCAAGTCTCGGATGTAAATTGCTTCTTTAATGGTTTCACTTCGTCCATTAGCTGACTCTAATATATATTGTAATTCTGGTAATTCAGAACTAATTGCTTTTCTTTCTCTGTCGGTTAATTTTTCTCCAAAATAAGCCTCTAAATAAGAGTCTAATTGTTCTTGATTAGGAATTTCACCCAAGGTATGTAAACCAGAAGAAAATAACCTTTGTTCTACGATTTGTAAATATTCATAGACCTTAACAAAATACTCATTTAAAGCGTTTTTACTGAACAATTTTGCATTTTCTACAGTAAAATCAATGCCTAGTTTTCGCCCTTCTTCAAACTTACAGTCAGCAGCTAAACCAGAGTCTACAATTTTTTTAATAATACCTTCTCGCAAAATCTCATTTTTATTAGTATCTTCTCGATATTCAGCAATTAATTCTCGTAGTGCCATCAGTTCTTTATATAACCCTGCCCGTCCATAAGGGGGTACATTATGAGAGATTAAGACCCCATATCCTCGACGTTTAGCTAAGATAGATTCTGATGGATTATTAGCAGCATAAATGTATAAGTTTGGAATATCTCCTAATAAAATATCTGACCAAGAATAACCGGTATTTCCTAATGGTGAACCTGGCAGCCATTCAACGGTTCCGTGCATCCCAAAATGGACTACAGCATCGGCAGAAAAATCATTTTGTAACCACTTATAAAAAGCAGCATATTGAGGATGGGGGGTTAAATCTTTTTCAAACATTAATCGCATGGGATCACCGGAAATACCTAATGGTGGTTGCACTCCGATCCAAATATTTCCTAGTTGAATACCTCCGATCTGATATTCATCTCCATAAGTTTTTATTCCTGTATCTGTTAATGATTTCCACTGTTTTTCAATCCTAGTTTTTAATAAGTATCCTAACCATTCTTCCAGTTTTCTTACATTAACCGTGGCTTGACCTTTCTGAGCATTATTTGGTGTAATAATGGCTTCATCTGCTTCTTTAACTTGATTAATAATAATCTCCCCATCTTCGGGCAATTGTCCCACATCATAGCCTTGTTTTTCTAGTTCTTGTAATAATTTTAATAAGCTACGGGGAACATTTAATAATGCTGCGGTTCCTGTTGCTCCATAACCTGGGGGAAAGCCATATAAAATAATTGCAAGTTTACGATCTTTTGTTGCAGTTTTACGTAAGTTGATCCAACTTTTTAACCTTCCTGTTAACCGTTTAACTCGCTCAGGGATAATATAAATATCATTGCCAACTAAACCTCCTAAAGGTACTGTATCAATGGCACCATCTAACTCAGGAAGGGCATATAAAACTACACTTTGTAAACCACCTATTCCTTGTCTTGTCCAAGAAGAAATATCTTGAATTAACAGAGGTGCAGCAACAATATAAGGGATATTTTTGGCTGTTAAAATGCGTTTTGCCACCTCAACTTGTCGTCCAGCTTCCATTGAACCAGCAGGACCACCAACTAGAGGAAAACCGATGGTAGAGACAATAGCATCTACTTCAATGGCATCTTTTGCTAAAGAACGGATTTCTTTATTGCCTAAATTCCTTTGTTGGGTTTCGTAAGTAGTAGTTAACCAATCTCTAACAATCACATGACCTTCAACTCCATTGATAAAAATGGGAACAGGGGTTAATCCTTGTTGTTCAAAGGAACGAATTAATTGAGGAATATAGGGTTGTTGTGTAATAACGTGCTTACGGTATAAAAGAACAGCAACCAGAGGATTATCAATAGATTTTTGTTGTTGATACCAGTTTAAATAGTCACGGGGAGAAGTAAAATAACCCTCATATTCAGGATGAAGTAAGCCCATATTTGGTGTTTCTATGGGTTCGGGAATTTCTCCTACTTTGATATCTAAATATTTCTCTGCTATTGTCCAACACATAGCAGCAAAGTTTTCGTTTCCTCCCGCGTTCCAATAGCCATAGATAATTAACCAATTGCGTAAATCTTGTACTTTTTTAGCAGGAATAAACTTTAATAATTTTGGACCCGTTTTCAAGAAACTTAAATAACCGGCAAGCTTATCTTCTTCCTTTCCACTAGAAAATTTACTTAAAATAAACTTAATAGGTTTGGGCATTCCTTTCGGTTTGTCCCCAATAACAAATTTTCCTAAACGAGTCAAACTCATTAATTCTAAAGCTGATTCAAATACTAAACGAATAGGGATATTTTCTACCCGTTCCCTCAACCAAATTACTTGGTCATAATCAAAGATTAAACTAGCAAAAAAAACATCCGCATCCTTGAGGGCATTCTCAATAATCTCTGGTTCTTGAGAAAGACTGCGATCGCTATATACCTGTATGTCCAAGTCTGGACAACGGGACTGCGCTAACTGTGCAGCTTGTCGGTACAAGTCCAGATTAAATGATTCAAACCCAGTAATAACAACGATGCGTGACATATCCCTATTCCGTAAAGTTTTGTAACAGTGTTCTTTCTATTATAAGCTTTATTCTTGATTTTCTAGTTTCAACCATCGTGCCGTTGGACCCAAAGAAAAGCCCTGTATAGACACAGAAATTAAGACGATGAAGAATACCACATTAAACAGAGTTGTGGCATCAGGAATGCCCACTGCGATGGGGCTAATGGCTAAAATAATAGGGACTGCACCCCTCAAACCAACCCAGGAAATAAAAAGTTTCTCAGAATTATTATAAGGACTAATAGCTAAGCCAATAATCACACTCAAAGGACGGGCAATAAACATTAAAAATAAAGCAATAATAACAGCAATGGGGGCAACTGTAATAAGTTGAGAGGGAATTACTAAAAGTCCTAATAATAAAAACATTGCTATTTGCATTAACCAAGAGATACCATCATGAAAATCAAGGATAGTTTGTTTATAACTAAAGTTACTATTTCCTAATACAATTCCTGCTACATAAACCCCCAAAAAACCGTTACCTTGTAAAAGAGTTATAACACTATAAGTTAATAATACTTGTCCCAAACTAATAACAGGATATAAACCTTGTGCATCGACTTTAATATTATTAATTATCCAAGTCATCAGACGACCAAACCCATAACCCCCGATAATTCCTATGACAAGTTGAGAAATTAAAGTAATCCCTAAATCAAGAAAAGAAATATCTCCAGTTTTGACTATATTAACTACAGTTGTTGTTAACAATACCGCCATAGGATCATTACTACCAGATTCTAATTCTAACAAAGGCTGTAAATTACCTTTAAGCTTTAAATTACTGGATTTAAGAATAGAAAAAACCGCAGCAGCATCGGTTGAAGAAATAATCGCCCCTAACAATAAACCATCTACCCAGTTAATGCCATCAGAACCCACCATTAAAGTAGAAAAAGAACCCAACATAAACCAAGCAAAAGACCCTAAAAATAACATGGTTAAAGCTACACCAACGGTAGACATAATTAACCCTTGTACGAGAACCGGACGAATACTTTTCCATTCTGTTTCTAAACCCCCAGTAAATAAAATAAAAATGAGGGCTAAATCTCCTATAGTTTTAGCAAGATTATAATCCTCAAAACTTAAACCTCCTATTCCCTCCGAACCTGCTAACATTCCAATCAATAAGAATAAAAGCAACCCAGGAACACCAAATTTATTGGCTAATTTACTAGCAAAAACACTAATAATTAATAACAATCCTACGGCAATTAAAATATATTCAAAATACAAAATAAACATAGTATAATGTACATTTCAATAATTTAACAAAATTGAAACAGCTAAAAAAAATAAACTATTACAAAGATAATCTTATCTCTTTATCGGCCAGTGATAAGATTACAAAACCCTCTAGGTTTGCAGTGCATCGTCCTACTACTATAAATGATTCATTCGTGACAATTTAGAGTTGTAAGCCAGATTTCAACCCAATTTTAAAATAAGTTTAATTCTCCAAATCTTGGCAAAGATTTAGGTATTTAGTCCTCTTTCATGGTGATTCATTTATGGGTTCTGTAACAGGTAAACTATGAATAAATTGTCTAATCACTTCAGTTTTTGTCTTACCATCTGCCCGACAATAGGCTTCTAACCTTAGTAAGTCCCTTTCAGGAAGGCGAATGGTTAATACTTTATCTGACTTTGGTTTAGTTCTTGCCATCTCTCTTTTGTACTAACTTTGTATTCAAATTATTATAACGTTATATGTTTATCTATCATACAGCGAATTTACTTAATCCACATTTTGTTAGTACAAAAACTTGACAAAGTATAAATATTGTCCTATATTAGTAATAACGGAGCCAAGTAAAAGCCCGTTTGTTGAATTAGAGACCTTTTATGGTAAACAAGACAGATATAAATACCAAAACCTTAAGTAATAACTTTAGTGACGGTAGTGAGTTAATTCCTTCTGATGTAGCTGCTAGAATCGAAAGAGAAGGAACCATCAAAGAAAAAAGAGAAGAAATTAATAATAACAATGCTCCTACAACAGGAGGTTATACAGTAGACCAAGAAGGATTAATTAATAATTATCCTGTGACTCCTCCTCTACAAGGAGCAAAATACCCAACACCTAGAGAACAATATGCTTACATGATTTTAGGTGGTTTAGCTACGACATTTGTAATTACTTTAATTGGTATTGCATTTATTGTGAGTTAATTATTAATTCCCAATAATAATATATTGTCAACCAAATAAGCTAAGGAGAAAAAAGATATGTCTACTCAGACATCTATTAAAGAACAAAACCTTAATAAACAAGCCTACGAAGAAAAAGTTAAAGCACAGCTGAATAAGTTGAATGCTCAAATTGATGAAATGAAAGCTAAAGCAAGACAAGCAAAAGCTGATACAGAAATTAAATATCATAGTGAAATCGAAGAGTTATCTTCTAAATGGGATGCAACCTTTAAGAAATTAGAGGAATTACAAAAAGCTGGAGATGATGCTTGGAAAGAGATTCAAACTGGCTTTGAAAATGCTTGGAATGATTTGGAAAAATCTTTTGAAAGGGCAACTAGAAAGTTTCACTAAAAGCTCAAATCTGATCAAAAATGCGGATTGCATCCGCATTTTTTCTTGAATAAAAATTTTTATAAAGTAAAAATGAATCAAATACTAAACACAATTTTTGATACTATTAATATACTAATAGCAAAAAGCATTAAAGGAATACCTGGAATTATAGCAGCTATCATTATTATAATTTTAACTAGATTTGCTGCAAAATTTATTTCAAAATTAGTTGATAAACTTGGAAAAAAGACACTTAAAAGTCATTCATTGCAGATATTATTAGCAAAAATAACTTACGTTTTTGTTTGGGTTCTTGGTATTCTTTTTGCAGCAGTTCTTGCCTTTCCTGGGTTAAGATTAGGAGACATTGTTGCCACTTTAGGGCTTAGTTCAGTCGCAATAGGTTTTGCTTTTCAAGATATTTTCAAGAACTTTTTAGCCGGTATTCTTTTACTTATACAAGAACCATTTCGTATCAATGATCAAATCATTGTAGGAGAGTATGAGGGAACTGTTGAATCTATTAGCATTCGCACCACACAAATCAGAACTTATCAAGGAGAAAGGGTTTTATTACCTAATTCTACTGTGTTTACCAGTGCAGTACAAGTGAGGACTGCTTTTAATTATCGTCGTACTGATTTAGGGGTTGGGGTTGATTATAATACACCATTGCCCAAAGCAAAAGCAATTTTACTGAAAACCATTTACGAAATTGATGATATCTTAGAAACACCGGAACCTGAGGTAGATTTAGTTAATTTTGGTGACAGTTCTATTGATTTAATTGTACGTTATTGGACAGCACCTTCTCAAGCAGTAGTGCGACGGGTTCAAAGTGAAGCGATGATGGCCATTAAAGTAGCATTTGACACAGCAGATATCAATATTCCTTATCCTATTCGCACAGTGTATCATTATGATCAACAGGGATTTAATGACTATATCCCTAGTAACTTTAAAGAATATGCAAATCATAGTTAACAAACATGGAACCCAACACAACACTAGACTGGATTTTAGGCGGTATTGCGATCACTATTTTAATTGTAGGTATGTTAATGTTATTAGGAGGAATATCAGAGATGAATAAAAAATAAGCAATCGTTATTAACGAAGTGAAAAGTAAGTAAGGACTAATTATCCTATAACTGCCTCAGTGGTAAGTATTAATCTACATTGGGGCTAAAAAGAGCTAAAACATATTCTCCTTGATTAACGGAATAATTAGTAGAAATATCAAAAATAAATCCATCTTTTTCTGCATGAATGTTAAAAACTTCTGGTAAATTTCCTTGCTTATTAAAACTCAGTATTTCATACAGTTTATCTCCTTTTTTAACTGGGTATTGTAAAGATAATCTATTTTGAATCATGCCACCAGTTGGGGCATAATAACTTTTTATATTTTGACGAGAAACTAAAGTTATATCTTGACTCCTTAAAGAATAATCAGGTAAATTTAAAATACCTTTTTTAACCAAATAGTTGATAATTCCCTGAACACCAGTCTTAACAGAGTTGGGATTCATGGTCATTCCTGAACCTAATTCTAATGTCCAAGATTCTCGATCAACTATTATTTTTCTTCCTACTTTTTCAAACTTCTTTTCTAATGCTAACCAAGGTTTCATAAACGCTTCATCAAATGCGTCCCCATCATAAGTATCCATTAAAATACCATAATCTATCTGAAAATATTTAGCACTTTCTTGCTGTTGTCCAGGAAAACAAAAAAGATAATCAATACATTGGTTACTAGAACTATGAATGTCAATCAGATAATTAGCATCCATAGAAAGTGATTGTAATTGATAACGATACTGTTCAAATAAAGGCGCACCACTGGGTTTATTAATTTTTTCTAGTTGTTTAGCAAATGCCGTCTTTTGTTGCTGTAAAAAGTTTTCTTGAATCGTTAATAAATCAAACTTGATATTATTGTTAACAAACTCATCTAAATCTTGACAAACTTTTTCATAATCCCAAAAAATTCGATTCCAATCTTTTCCATCATAACTATTATAACGTCCCGATGAAAAGAAATGATTTCGTTGATTTGTTCCTAAAGGATTACAAACAGGTAGTAAACAAATCTCTCCATCTATTTGATTCTTTTTAAGACCAGCTAAAAAATTAATTAGTTGAGAAATAACAGCATTGCCAACAATTTCTGAGCCATGTAAATTGGATTGAATATAAACCTTTTTACCTCTTTTGTTACCCGAAAACTTATAGAGTTGTAAAAAAAACTCATCACCAGAAGCAAGTTTAAATAAATTTAATGTTTCAATAGTTGGTTTCATAGAGATTGGGATTGCTTAAGATTTAATAAACTTTTAAGAGTAGCATAAAAAGTTGACAAAACTGCTAGAAAAAACTACCGTAAAAAAGTCCCTTCATTGAATAGATAAATTTAACAGGTAATCTAATATGGTACAAGCAAAACAGGGAGATACAGTCAAAGTCAACTATACAGGTAAATTGCAAGATAGAACAGTTTTTGACTCCTCTGCAAATCGTGAACCCTTACAATTTTCCGTTGGAGAAGGTCAAGTTATCCCAGGGTTTGAAGAAGCAGTGTTGGGAATGACTCCAGGAGACAGCAAAAGTGTTACCATTCCTTCAGAACAAGCTTATGGCCATTATCAAGAAGAATTAGTGATTGTAGTCGATGAAAAGCAAATAGCATCAGACTTATCCGTAGAGGTGGGACAACAGTTACAAATACGTCATAAAGATGGTCAAGCAGTTCCTGTTACAATTACTAATATTACTGATAATAAAGTTACTTTAGATGCTAATCATGCTTTAGCTGGAAAAGATTTAACTTTTGAAATTGAGTTAGTAAGCATTCAATAAATAGTTATCAATGGATAATAGATAATGGATAATTAATAATTATTTTTCCTGATAATTATACATTAAAATTCGCTATCTTCTATTGTTTATAATCCACAAAAAACAGATTTTATAAACTATGAATAATCCTAAATCAGAAATAGAAAAAGATCAACTTATTGAAAAATTACAAGCAGAAATTACTCGCTTAAAAGCTGACCAAAAAGCTACTTTAATCATGCAAGAAAACTTACGAGAAAGTGAGGAAAGATGGCAATTGGTATTACAAGGAACAAATGAAGGAATTTGGGATTGGAACCTAAAAACCGATGAAATGTTTTTCTCCCCTCGTTGGAAAGAAATGTTAGGTTATGGTGAGCAAGAATTACCTAATCATATTGATACTTGGAAGAAATTACTTCATCCTCAAGATACAGAAAGGGTGATGAAAATTTTAGCAGATCATTTGGCAAAAAAAACCGATCATTATAGTGCAGAATTTCGTCTAAAATGTCAAGATGGTAATTATAAATGGATTCTCTCTCGGGGACAAGCGTTATGGGATGAAACAGGAAACCCAGTAAGGATGGCCGGTTCTCATACAGATATCAGCGAGCGCAAAGACGAACAAATTTTATTAACATCACTCATAGATTGTATTCCCGATCTCGTATTTTGTAAAGACTCCAAAGGAGTCTATAAAATGTGTAATAATGCCTTTGAAACATTTGCAGGAAGAGATAGAAAAGATATTATTGGTAAAGATGATTTTGAGCTTTTTTCAACAGAAGAAGCGTTAGGATTTCGCAAACAAGATCGCTTCATGATGCTACAAAAACAATCCCGTCGCAACGAAGAATGGATTACCTATCCTAATGGGAATTATCGCCTAGTAGATACCCTAAAAACCCCCTTTTGTTGTCCCGAAGGTAAGTTAATGGGAACCATTGGTATTAGTCGAGATATTACCGATCGTAAACAAAAAGAAGAAGCTATCAGAAAACAAGCAGAAAGAGATGCTTTACTCAGTAATATTGCTAGAAAATTAATCGATCAAGACTTAAATACGGCCGTTAATTTTATATTAGAATCCATCGGAAAATTTACTCAATGCGATCGCAGTTATATAATTCGTTATTTTCCCCAAGAAAAGGTTTGGAGTATGATCCATGAATGGTGTAATGAATATATCCCTTCAACTATCCATGATTCCCAAAATATTTCCCTGGAAATGTTTCCCTGGTTCTCTCAAAAACTCATAGAAAGAAAATCTATTTGTATTAACAACTTAGAGGATTTTCCCTCAGAAGCGACCCCAGAAAGAGAAGCCTATAAAAACAGTTTAAGCCCCAATTTATTAGTGGTTCCCATGATGACAAAATGTCAAACAGTGGGTTATTTAGGAATTGATACTAATGTATATAGATGTTGGACAAAAGATGATCTAAATCTCTTGAAAATAGTAGGAGAATTAATTGCGATAGCCGAAGCACGAGCTATTGCTGAAGAAGCTCAAAAAGAGTCTCAAGCTAGGTTTGCTGGTATTTTAGATAATGCCAACGAAGCGATTATTTCTATCGATGAGAAACAAAAAATAACCCTTTTCAATCATGCTGCTGAACAAATCTTTTGCTATACTTCTAATGAAGTATTAGGCCAGCCTTTTAACATCTTAATTCCCTCTAGATTTACCAATAACCATTATCAACACATTAATATCTTTAAAAAGACCCAAGAAACAGCTAGACAGATGGGTGGTCGTCGTCCTGTTTTTGGAAAAAGAAAAGATGGTACAGAATTTTTGGCAGAAGTATCTATATCTAAAATAAAGCCACGAGGAAAAACAATTTTTACAGCAATTATTAGAGATATTACCGAACGAAAACAAGCAGAAGAGGACCTAAAAACAGCCAAAGAAAAAGCCGATGCAGCTAACTGTGCAAAAAGTGAATTTTTAGCCAGTATGAGTCATGAATTACGAACCCCTTTAAATGCTATTTTAGGCTTCACTCAAGTAATGCAAAGAGATCCAAATTTAAACGAAGAAAATAAGCAAAATTTAGAAATTATTGGTCGCAGTGGAGAACACCTATTAGAGTTGATAAACGACATCTTAGAAATGACCAAAATTGAAGCAGGAAGAACTACATTTCACAAAACTCAATTCGATCTTTATCGTCTGCTGGACAACCTAGAATCTATGCTAAATTTAAAAGCAGAACAAAAAAACTTACAACTTCTCTTTGAAAAAACAGAAAACCTACCTCAATATATAGAAACAGATGAAAGTAAACTGCGACAAGTATTAATTAATCTGCTAGGAAATGCCATTAAATTTACACAAGAAGGTGGAGTAATTTTACGCATTAAAACTAATGAAGTGATCGGAGAAAATCAAGGAATTATTTTAACCTTTGAAGTCGAAGATACTGGACCCGGTATTGCATCCGAAGAAGTTGATCAACTCTTTGAAGCCTTCGGACAAACAGAAACAGGCCGTAACTCCAATGAAGGAACAGGTTTAGGTTTGCCCATTAGTCAAAAATTTGTGCAATTAATGGGAGGAGAAATTAGCGTTAGTAGTATATTAG
>JBFRWO010000412.1:0-7711 GCA_051439625.1 Crocosphaera sp.
AATATTTAATTACGGTGGAAACTGAGGAGATATTTTCTGAGGAAACTTGGAAAAATTGGGTTACATCTGTCTTAGAAAGTTCGGAGATTAACTGGGAGAAAACTACTAAGTCAGGTAAAAAGAAAACGGTTAATTTACGCGATCGCTTATCTCATTTATCCTTAGAATCTTGTCAAAATAATAGTGTTATTTTGCGCTATCTAGGCAGTTGTCGTAATGATGGGACAATGTTACAACCTCAACAGGTTATTTTGATGTTAGAAAAGATATCTGGGATGGAATTACAGTTAATTAAAGTTCATCGTCAAAGATTGATTTTAGCAACTAATTAACTTTATTTTACGTTTAAGAGATTCTCTAAAAATATTTTTTATCTATTGAAATATAGCATTTATTAGACTTATGAGGTACACCCTGTCCTGCTGTAGTAGAGACGTTGCATGCAACGTCTCTACAAAAAACTAGGTACCTCACGAGTATGAGAAGTGCTATAAAAACATTAAACAAAGTTTTTGGTCAAGAATTATCCTTAGTAGTTAAGTTTAGCAGAAAATGCTATATAATAACAATAATAGATGATTACAGATGAAAAATTTTAACTATTGATAGTGGAGACATACATGGAACTTAGTATCAGTGATGAAAAGACTAAGGAACTTTTAACTGAAGTTATGATTGAATTAATCAAAACAAGACGAGATATATTTCATGAAATTATTCTAGAAGCATTAGAAGAAGTTGGTTTAGCTAATGCCATCATCGAAGGGAGAAAAAATGATTTTGTTTCCGAAGAAAAAATATTTGCTCTACTTGATGACGAACAAAAATGAAAGTAAAATTTGAATCTAGTTTTGAAAAGGATTTAAAATTGATAAAAGATACACTCATTTTTACTAGATTTCTACACAGAAAAGATATTTATAAGTTCTTCCCTTGAGGATGCGATCGCTACAAAACCGAGGTATTTTTTAAGGGCATACCGAATTCTTATATAATTAAATATTAGTCTGATAAAAAAACTTTAACCATGAATATTCGCATCGGTAACGGTTATGATATCCATCGTTTAGTCCCTGATAGAGATTTAATTTTAGGAGGTGTCAACATTCCCCATTCTTTAGGATTATTAGGACATAGCGACGCTGATGCGCTTACCCATGCCATTATGGATGCTATGTTAGGAGCATTAAGTTTAGGGGATATTGGCCACTATTTTCCCCCCTCCGATGCCAAATGGTCGGGGGCCAACAGTTTATTATTATTACAACAAGTGGACCAGTTAATAAAAGCCCGAGGTTGGCACGTTGGTAATATTGATTCTGTGATTGTTGCTGAACAACCCAAAATGAAACCCCACCTAGCGGCCATGCAGAAAAAAATTGCCAGTACCCTACAGATTAATCTTGATCAAGTGGGGATCAAAGCAACTACTAATGAAAAATTAGGACCCGTGGGACGACAAGAAGGGATTGCAGTTTATGCAGCAATTTTGCTATTTAGGGGTTGAAATGCCTGCTTAATAACTCATCAACTTCACAGGGTTTAACTTGGCAATAACGAGCTTTATGGGGCATAATCACCACGTTTGGCCCTTTTTTACACTGTTTTAAACATCCTGTTAACTTAATCTTAATGCGATCGCTTAGTCCCTGTTCTTCTAACTCTTGTTCTAAGCGTTGACAAACACTCTGTCCTCCTCGTTTCCAACAACTGGATTTTTGACAAACCAGAATTTTTCCCACAGAACTTGACTCGGGTTCTGAGACGATCACTGCACAGGGAATGTCAGGGTTTGGTAACAATTTGATTTGACTGGCCTCTAGTTCAAAAAAGCTCTTTTTCTTCTTGAATTCCCGATTTCCTGTAATTTCTAACCAGGTTCCAGGCATCATATTGAGATCGATCTCTGGTCGTAATTTTTTGGGAATTTTCAGCCAATATTCCTTTTCTTCTACCTTCATGCGTAGATATTTGACTTTGTCACCTTTCTTAATGACAAAGCTTTCTAGTTGACCGACGAGACGGAATTGTGAGATTGTGGCAGTTTTTGACATACTTTTTTATTTAGATTTTTTTTAAATGATAATTTAACTCTTGTTAAGATTCCAACAACTTTTCAGCCAGTCAATTAACTCCTGACGAGAGGCTGAATATTGTTTGGTGACACTCCACACTTGAATCATGGCTGTGGGGCTAGATGCCTCGGCCTGTAAGGGTTTTTGGGTCTCACAGGAGCAAGGAATATCTAGTTCTTGAAGGCGATGATAGACCATCCAGCGATCGCACCAGTCAACTTCGACAACTTGCCCGGGTTCAACAGGGAGGTTGGTTACATTCATAGACTCAAGCAAATGAGGATAATTGTCATTGTTTCTTTACCTACTGTACCAAATAAATGCAAGTTATTGTCAATTATTTTCAAAAAAATTTTCAGCTTAACCCAGACCAGAAGGAAGGGATAACTTTCCCTAGTGCAGCGTGGTGGAAATAATCCACCAGTCGCAAAAGCCTCAAACCCTTACCAATCGATACTTTTGCATGAGTGCCTTTTGCCTTTTGACTTTCGCGTAGCGGCACTAGTTGAGGTTGACCAAAGTTAAAATTTTCTGGGTGGTTTTCCATAGTTTTGATAAACTATTGCTAAAATGAGTTATTTTAATGATAGAAGTGTCGTTAAAAAGGGAATTACAGACATGGCAACTGTTCAAGGCTTACTCCAATCTTTTGGGGATGTAAAAGAAAACCCAGTTTTACTAGATAAGAGTGTTACTGTTCCTGTTTGCGAAGGATTAAACACTCTCATCGCTAGTTTTCAAGGGTTGTTCTTACAGTATGAAAAACACCATTTTGTGGTAGAAGGTTCAGAATTCCTCTCTTTACACGAATATTTTAACGAAAGCTACGAAAAGGTTCGCGGTCATGTTCATGATTTAGCAGAACGTTTAAATGGACTCGGTGGTATTCCTGTGGCCAGTTTCAGTAAACTAGCTGAACTCTGTGTATTTGAACCTGAAGCAGATGGTATGTATGACTGTCGTTCTATGGTTGAGCATGACTTGGCAGCAGAACAAGCCATTATTCAAGTTTTGCGCAGACAAGCTGCTCAAGCTGAAAGCTTAGGAGACAGAGGAACTCGTTATCTAATCGAACAGATTATACTGGAAACCGAAGAGCGCGCTTATCACTTAGACCACTTCTTGACTCCTGATAGCTTAACCGCTGCATTTGTTGGCAACAATAACTAGATTTTTGATTATCTGAATATAATACCAATTTCCTAAAGTCTGGCTACACATCCAGTGTAGGGGTCAACGGCAGTCGCCCCCTGCAATATTAACGTATGTAGTCCAAGTTAATGAAAATGGTATAACTTAAAAAGAGCTAGTGATTGCTGTGAGTCACTAGCTCTTTTATTTAAACCCCGTGGTTAACAACGGGTTCTTATTAAATTTTTCTTAATTTAATACTTTGATTTTAACAGGAATTCTCCCTGATTTTAGGGAACCAATAGCTCTAAAGGCACTTTGAGACAAATCGAGACTACAACGGCAGCGATCTACAATACGAACTATAACACTTTTTCCAGTTCTACGATTAGTCACTTTAACTTTTGTGCCAAAGGGCAAACTTCGATGGGCCGCCATCATAGCATTATTATTGAAGCGTACCCCTGATGCTGTTTTCTGCCCTTGATAATGAGAAGCATAATAAGTGGCTGTTTGTGCCTGTGCAGGTACGGAGGCTAAGGCTATCATCAAGATAGATAATGATAATTTTTTCACGGTCTACTATTCCTCACCACAGGATATATGTCTAAGCTAATATATCTAGTTATTTTCAATCTGTCGAGTTGACAAAAAGTAGTTTTTATGCTTAGCAATGAAGTTGGGGTAAGTGTCAATTAAATACCTTTTAATAAATATAATTTAGTTCAATGTTTAATTTTATGCGCAGCGTTGCCATATTTTCTTTATTTAAGCCTCAATACACTTTAAAAAACAAGAATTCTTTGTTTTACTTATGCTCATTGTTGCTTATCAGTTTAACAATTGGTTGTGGTCCATCTTCTTCGGTTCCCATTGAAACCTCTGTCTTGACGGTGGATAATGGGGAGATGGTGCAGCAAGGGATTGAAAAAAGCCGTCAGGGAAATTATCAAGGAGCTTTAAGGGATTTTAATCAAGTTATTGCCCAAAATCCCCAAGATATTCACGCTTATTTTAATCGGGGTTTTGCTTACAGTAGTTTAGGCCAGTTTCAGCAAGCGTTAGCTGATTTTACGGAAGCGTTGAAATTAGATCCCCAAATGGTTGAAGCTTATGTTAACCGAGGCAATGTTTATCTACAATTGGGAGAAGATAAAAAAGCGATCGCAGATTATGAAAAGGCTTTAAAAATCAATCCTCAAGATGCTTTTGCGCAAAATAACTTAGGATTAGCTCATCTTAACTCAGGAAGCCCAGAATTGGCAAAAATTGACTTTACTGAAGCAGTGACGATTGATCCTTTGTATGGGGAAGCTTATTATAATAGAGGGTTAGCCTTGATTGATCTCGGGGAAGCAGAAAAAGCGATCGCTGATTTCCAAAAAGCTGCTGATATTTGGCAAGAAATGGGGGAAAACATAGCTGCTGAGACTGCTTTAGCGGAGATTGATGCTTTAAAAAAAGCGAGTCAATAACTGTCAGTTAAAACAAATTTTTTGTTAAAAAATCGTAGTTTGAGCGGTTATAAAACTATAATCAAATAGTCAAATTATCTTCAATTAATCGATTATGACTATTACTTTAAAAGTTCCTAGTATTGCCTGTGGTGGTTGCGCTGATACTATTACTAAAGCCATTACAGGGCAAAAACCAGAAGCAAAGGTTTCTGTTGATGTTGAGGGAAAAATGGTAACTGTAGACAGTGATGCTTCTGTAGAAATTATTAAAGAAATTATCACAGAAGCCGGTCATACAGTGGATAATTAATTATTATTTCTTCGATCAAATAAGAGTAATTAATCAATAATCTGGAAATGAATAACATATTTCCAAAAGCTTAGTACAAGCCTTACTTGCTAGAAAAATAGCCAGCAAAGCTTGTGCTGAGGATTGTTGCTGTTGCAGAATCAGAAATGATAACAGTTAATTTTAATTTAATAGTTTTTCCTCGTATATTATTATATGATCTGTACTTTTAAAGTAACCTTAAAATAAACATTGTCAACAATCTAAAAACTTTGTTCATATTCAGAGAATTTGGCAAAACAATCTTAGGATATGAGTAATTAATCTTCCTTCAATGGGATAAACAAACAGCATTATTTTTTTCCCTTCAAGTAGAAAAATTGTTCATTTTTAAGGAGTTTCTCTCATGGCAAAAATTAGAGTTGGCATTAATGGGTTTGGCCGTATCGGTAGATTAGTCTTTCGTGCAGGTATCAATAACCCTGATTTTGAATTTGTAGGGATCAATGATCTCGTCCCTGCTAAGAATATCGCCTATTTACTCAAATATGATTCTACTCACGGACGTTTTGATGGCACAGTGGAAGCAATAGATGAGGGTATCGTAGTCAATGGTAAACTTATTCCTTGTTTTGCCATTCGTAACCCTGAAGAATTACCTTGGGGACAACTTGACGTAGATTATGTAGTAGAGTCAACCGGTTTATTCACCACCCACGAAACCGCCGGTAAACACCTCGAAGCTGGTGCAAAACGGGTGGTTATTTCTGCCCCTACGAAAGATCCTGAAAAAGTTAACACCTTTGTGCTTGGGGTTAACGATGATCAATATGATCCCACCAAGGATTATATTGTTTCCAATGCCAGTTGTACCACCAACTGTTTAGCCCCCATTGCTAAAGTCATCAACGATAACTTTGGCTTAGCAGAAGGGTTAATGACTACAATACACGCCATGACAGCCACTCAGCCCACTGTAGATGGGCCTAGCAGGAAAGATTTACGGGGTGGACGGGGTGCAGCCCAAAACATCATCCCTGCGTCCACAGGGGCGGCTAAAGCGGTTACTCTGGTGATCCCTGAATTAAAGGGTAAGTTAACTGGGATGGCCTTACGGGTTCCCACTCCCGATGTTTCTGTAGTTGATCTTACTTTTAAAACCGAAAAAGCTACCAGTTACGAAGCTATTTGTGCAGCGATGAAAGCAGCAGCAACTGGTGAGTTAAAAGGGGTGTTAGGTTACACAGATGAAGATGTGGTTTCTATGGACTTTAATGGAGATCCTAACTCTAGTATTTTTGACGCTAAAGCAGGTATGGAATTAAATTCTAACTTCTTTAAAGTTATTTCTTGGTATGACAATGAATGGGGTTATTCTAACCGGATGTTAGATTTAATGAAGGTGATGCAAGCTAAAGAAGCAGAAGTTATGGCAACTGTATAACTTTATTTTTTGCTCAGTTTAAATTCGATTTTGTAGGGGCAGAATATATTCTGCCCCTACTGTCATTTGATTCAATCAAAATGATAATATAATGATTCAATCACCATGATAATACAACCAATCTTGAATTTCTTTGGCTAACCAAGCACATTCTTCTTCTTTAAGATTTTCTCCTATAATATAGCTTCTTTTTCTTGTTCTAATTTTCACTGAATGATTTTTATATCCTTCATATAAGAAAACACCGAGAATATCATCAATTGAACCATTAATAGACTGATAAGTTAACCCCAATATACTTCTTTTAATTTTAAATGAATTCTCTAAGAAAAGAACTTTCATGTCCTTACAATATTGATGAACAAACAATAAAACCAATAGAGAAAATGGGAAAAATGCCAAGATAATTATAGCAAGAATAAAAATTGTTATAAATAAACTGGTACTTCCCATTTTATACATTGCGGATGGGGGTAAATGAAAGGATAGTTTATTCTCTGTTTTATCAACAACAAAACGACTATATATAGGTTGATCAAATTTATTGCGAGAATAATCTAAATTAATACTCAAATCTTTATTTTGTTTATTTTGTAAACATTTTAAGGCTTCTTGTGCTGTTTGAAAACGTTTTTCGATGGAAATATTAGTCGCTTTTTCTAACCAATAAATAAAATAATTAGCAACATTAACTTTATCAGAAAATTGAATTTGAGAATCTTTATGGGGTAAGTCAACCGGTGATATTCCTGTTAATAAATGAATCAAAGTTGCCCCTAATGCGTAAATATCTGAAGCTGGTACTGCCCTTCCCCAAAATTGTTCTAAGGGTGCATAACCACCACTTCCTACCACTGTAAATGTTACACCAGTCATTGCTCCTTGTGCTTGTACCGCGCCAAAATCAATTAAATAAATATGATTATCTTTGCCTAAAATTAAGTTACTAGGTTTAATATCTCGATGAATCACTAAAGGGTTTAATTCATGTAAATAAACCAAAATTTCTAAAATTTCTAGGGCAATATTATAGGTTTCTTTTTCACTAAAGATTTTCCCTCTTTCTAACAATTCCTGTAAGGATGCTCCGGGTATATAATCTTGTACTAAACCAAACCAAGCAACTCCACCCCCTAAGTCTTTATCTATGTCAAAATAGTCTCGATATTTAGGAATTCTCTCATGTTCAAGAGACTGCAAAACTTGTGCTTCTCTTTCAAATAATTTTAACTCTTCCCATTGCATTTGAGGACTAAATGCTAATAGTTTTAGAGTAATATTTTCCTGGGATAGCTTATCTATAGCTAACCAAGTT
>JBFRWO010000413.1:0-8400 GCA_051439625.1 Crocosphaera sp.
ATGGAGCTTGTTTATCAGACATTTTATCCCGTCGTGGTAGAGTTGCATCTGATGATTATTTAGATAATTTAATTAAAGCCAAAACTCTTGCCTATCGACAACGAATAGAATCTTTAGAAACATTGCCCATTTATCCTGAAGTAAAAGATTTTTTAAGTCATTTAAAAGAGCAGAATTTCAGAATTGGATTAGTAACCGGTGCCTTACTTTCTGAAGTTAAATTGATTTTAGAAAAAGCAGAAATATTGAGCAATTTTGAAGTGATTGTCGGTGGAGATGAAATTCAGAGAAGTAAACCGGAACCCGACGGTTATTTATTAGCAGTTGAACGCTTTAATCAATTAGATAATAGCCTAGAATTAATCCCTGAAGATTGTTTAGTGATTGAAGATACACCGGCAGGGATTGAAGCAGCAAAACGAGCTAAAATGCAGGTAGTAGGTATTGCTAATACCTACCCTTATCACTTTATGCAAAGACTTTCTAATTGGGCGATCGATTATTTTTCTGATTTGGAATTGGAAAGAGTTGAAAAAGTTTTAACGTAATAATAGTATTGAGAATAACATAAAGATGACTGATTCCATGTCTCAAGAACAAGCTCAGGCTATATTAAAATGGTTAAATCAGAATCGTGAGAGTATTCTTGATTTATATAAAGATCAATATATTGCTTATAATGAAAATGGGATTATTGCTCATAGTGAAAATTTAAAACCTGTTTTAGAAGAAGCAAAAGCAACTAATAAAAATTTTGTCATTTATCTTGTTCCTCGTAATCATTATTCAATCCAAATTTTACCCATTAAATTTCGTTCAGTGGTTCGTCATAATTGGCAACCCAACTATTTAGTAAAGTTGAAACATAATCAAATTGAAATTGAAACAACAATGTTAGTTGATTCTGGTGCAGAAGTTAGTCTAATCTCTTATAAAATGGGCCAAGACTTAGGCTATAAATTAGCAGATGCAGAGTCAACTTTAGTCGCTGAAACGATTGGGGGGAATGTAGAATATGTTTTGCGTAATGTAGAAATTACTATTGATAATCATCAATTAATTGTACCCGTTGCTTGGTTACAAACACCAACAGATTCAGAACAATTATTATTAGGGAGAGAAGTTATTTTTGATAAGTTTAATATTGAATTTAGACAAGCAGAAGAAAAAATTATTTTCAGATGGCGAGATAGTGAAGTGTAGGGTGGGAAATAACTTTAAATCATCCCGTTAATTGATTTGTTTTCCCAATTTACCCACCCTAAAAACTGATAACTGATAACTGATAACTGGTAACTGTTTAAGCTTCTCCCCCAACAACTACATCTTTAATTCTTAAACTCGGACCGCCACAACCCACAGCTAAACCACTTTGTCCACCTTTACCACAACCTCCAGATTCATCCCAATAAAAATCATCTCCTATCCCTTCAATATTTGCCAAAGTTTTAAACACATTTCCAGATAAAGTAACATCTCGAACAGGTTCACAAATCTCTCCATTTCTAATCATCCATGCTTCCCCTGCACTAAAAGTAAACATCTCACCATTAGTCATTCCTCCCAACCAGTTTTTAGCATAAACCCCTTCTTTTATCCCTGAAAATAAATCCTTAACCGGCGTATTTCCTCGTTCGATCCAAGTATTAGTCATCCGTACCAAAGGAGGATAATGATAATTTAAACAACGAGCGTTTCCTGTCGGTTTTTCCGCCAATTTTCCGGCTGTTTCACGGGAATGTAAACGACCCACCATCACCCCATCTTTAATTAACTGGGTAGTAGTTGCCGGCACTCCCTCATCATCGTAATAATAACTACCTCGATGACCTTCTGGGGCTGCCCCGTCAAAAATTTGTAAAGTATCCGGTCCAAATTTGCGCCCGAAACTCATCACCTCTAACAAATCAGGATTTTCGTATAACATATCCGCTTCTGAGAGATGTCCAAACGCCTCATGGACGAACAATCCCGTTAAAATTGGGTCGATCACCACCGTATAGCGATCGCCTTTCACAGGGGGCAAAACCAAGGCATTGACCGCACGTTTAGCTGCACCCTCTACCTGTTTATCCAGTGCCAATAAATCATCATAACCTCGCCTTGATCCTGTGGTTTCTCGTCCCGTTTGTACCGTGTCCCCGTCCCTTGCAGTAGCGGAAAAACGCATTTCTAGGTCAGCCCAAGATTGTTCGATTAAAGTGCCTTCAGAAGTAGCTAAAATGATGCTTTGATTGCTGTCTCCATAGCGCACTACGGTGGTTGTAATCTGGTCGTTGAAACCCCGTAGAATAGCGTTATAGTGGTCACACAGTGCCTTTTTTTCAGCGAGGGGAACTTGTCTGGGATCTCGTCCCGTGAGGGGTAAATGACAATTGGTTTGGATAGGTGCAATGTCGGCTAACATCGTTTCATCTTCCCCCACCAGTTTAGCCGAGGCGATCGCTTCTTCAATGCGTTGGGGTAAGGTGGATAACTGGTTAAATGCAGCAAACCCCCATCCTCCTTTGTAACAGGCTCTAACTTGTCCTCCAGTAGAAATACCTTCGCTGAGGGTATCTACCTTGTCACCTCGTAGCATAATGCTGGTTCCTTGGGACGTTTCTAAGCGAATGGCCAAATAATCCACGCGATCGCGGTTTTTAGCAATCAAATCGGTCAAAATATTTTTATAGTTGGTCAGATTATTCATAAATTTGGGGTTAAAATTGAGATAGAAAAAGGAGCTTATTGGTTATTATTATGCTTCTAACCACACAAGATTTACAAGAAATGCAGTCAGCCTATCCTGATTATCGTCTAGAATTAGTGGATGGAGAAATTATTGTTATGAGTCCTTCTGGATATGCTTCTGACCAGGTTGCAACAGAGTTTGCTAGACAATTAGGTAATTGGGTGAAACCCAAAAAATTAGGTCGTGTAACTGCTTCTAGTGCGGGGTTTAATTTACCTGATTCTAATACACGATCGCCCGATGTTTCTTTTGTAAAAGCAGAAAGATTGAAACAAAGTCCGCGATCTTTTGCTGATTTAGCTCCTGATTTAATGGTAGAAGTTAAGTCACCTACAGATAGTTTAACTAAAACAAGAAAGAAGATTCAAAACTTTTTGAATGTTGGGACACAAGTGGGGATTTTAGTTAATCCTGATGAGCGCTTTATTGAAGTTTATCGAAACAATTATCCTGTGGAAATTCTTCAAGATGGAGATAGTTTGACCCTTCCTGAATTATTACCTGGTTGGACATTGTTAGTTTCAGAATTATGGCCAGTTGAATTTGATTAGCATCGAAAAACATCTTTTTCACTCAAGTTTCATCTTTCAGTAATCCACAAGTGACTTACCCTTTAATAACTAACAGTACCATTACAAGTCATAAATAGATATTTTCCATCATGATTGGTAAACCCAAATTTTTCATAATAAGGAATCATATCGGGTAAACAAGTTAACATAAATACTTCAACATTTTTTAATTTAGAATGATGTAAAACTTTGTTGATTAATTGACTACCTAATCCTTGTTTTTGATAGCTAGGTGCTACCATAATATCCCAAATAACAGCCCGATAAATGTAGTCAGTTAAAACACGAGTAAATCCTACTAATTTTTGGCTTTGTTTTTCACAAATTCCCAGATTAATATCTGAGTTTTTCAACATAATATTAATGTCTGGTATTTCCCGATCATTACCCCACCATGCAAGTTTATAAAGTTCGCATAAATCCTCAATTTGAGCAGTATTTAATTGTTCAATAATTTCGTAACTCATAATAGTGTAGATGATAATAACTTCAGATAAGTTTTTGATTGATCTACTTTATCATTTTAGTAAACATAAGTACAACTTATTTGTCTGTAAATAGATAAAATTAACAAGTTAGGTAAAAAGTTATAGATTAATGCAGACATAATCAGCTATTCTAACAAAGGGACTGTATAGAAAAGGGTAATATTGTCCGTGCTAGACCTTAAACAGATACGAGAAACACCAGACACCATACAAGCATTACTAAACCGTCGTAGTGCTTCGGATCAATACGATCTGACTCCTATTTTGGAACGCGATCGCACCACCAGGGAATTAGAGTCGGTTCGCACTGAATTACAGGCCCGCAGTAATGAGATTGGTAAATTAATTGGACAGAAAATTAAAAGCGGAGTTGACCCCAAAGGAGAAGAAATTAAAGCTTTAAAAGAAGAAGGAAATACCGTTAAAACTAAACTTAGTGAACTAGAACCCCAAGAAAAACAATTAAAAGCAGAAATCGAAGAATTATTATTACAATTACCGAACCTTCCTAGTGACTCTACACCCATAGGAAAAGACGAAACAGAAAACGTAGAAATTCGTAAATGGGGTGATGAGTTTTTACCCAAAATTGAAGTGTTACCCCATTGGGAAATTGCTGAAAGATTAGGTATTTTAGAAGTAGAGAGAGCAGTAAAAATTGCGCAAAGTCGCTTTATTGCTTTAGTAGGTGCTGGTGCAGCATTAGAAAGAGCATTGATCAATTTTATGTTAGATCAACAGATTGCAGCAGGATATTTAGAAGTAATCCCTCCCGTTTTAATTAATAGTGCAGCTTTACAAGGAACGGGACAATTACCAAAATTTGCAGAAGAAAGTTTTCAGGTTCCTGAAGATGATTTATGGTTAGCCCCAACAGCAGAAGTTCCTGTTACCAATTTGTACAGTAACGAAATTTTAGAAGCAGAAAAATTACCCATTAAACACTGTGCTTTTACTCCTTGTTTTCGTCGAGAAGCTGGTAGTTATGGTAAGGATACTCGGGGACTAATTCGACTGCATCAATTCAATAAAGTAGAATTAGTTAAAGTAGTGCATCCTGAGACATCAGAAGCAGAACATCAACAATTAGTTAAGGATGCAGAAGCTATTTTACAAGCATTAAAATTGCCTTACCGAGTCTTAGAATTATGTACAGGTGACTTAGGTTTTGGGGCAACAAAATGTTATGACCTAGAAGTTTGGTTACCCTCTTCTAATAGTTATCGGGAAATTTCCAGTTGCTCTAATTGTTGGGATTTTCAAGGAAGACGAGCGAACATTCGCTTTAAAGAAAAAGGGAAAAAAGGGACTCAATATGTCCATACTTTGAACGGTTCCGGGTTAGCGATCGGTAGAACTATGGCTGCTATTTTAGAGAACTATCAACAAGCAGATGGAACTGTTAAGGTTCCTGATGTTTTGCAACCCTATTTAAAACGAGATATTTTATAGAATTTTTAATTGAATTTACACCATTTCTATAAAGCTATTCATTTGCAAGGGGATATCAGGTTCAATCTCAAACCATAGTGTAGCGCCACAGTTTTTCTTGTGTTCTGGATCATAAATCACTCGACCACAGCCAGGACTTCTCACCTCATTACACAAGAAACTATGTCCCCCCATTTTCACGGCAATAACGGGGTACTGGGTCTTATTGTCGCGATTATATCTGAGTATAGTCTGAATGACATGGATAAAGGTCATTATTTCTTGTTTCCGTATTCGCCAGCGACCTTTTGGCCCCTTGTTTTTACGGCTTATTTTCGGCATCCCATCAGAAGATACAGGGAATTGCCAGTGACCATTTTCTTTATAAGCTCCTTCGATACGACCGTCTATAGCTAGTTTTCGGACACGCTGAACGGATAAATGAAGTCGACAAGCAGCTTGAGTTGTTCCAATATGTGTTTCTGACATTGTACTATTGCGCAACAGTTAAAACCATTATATACCGCTTCTTACAGCAGTTTTCGTTTACATAGATAAACATTAAAATATCAACACTTCCCACCCCTCCCACACTCCCCACACTCCCCACACTTACTCATTAGTTTACTTTTCCCTCCAGTTGAGACTGGCCAGTTAACAGTAAAGCAGCTTGGGGTTCACTCCAACGCACCATCCAACTAGGTTGGAGACCTAAAAACACAATTAAAACAGCTAAAATAAAAGCAGGAAGACGTTCTGACCATAAAACACTAGGTATTTGCGATAATTCAGGATTTAAACGACCAAAGAAAACCTTATTAACCATCAATAAGAAATAAACAGCCGTTAAACCACTTCCTACTAAACAGAGTAAAGTTTGTACAGGAAATATAGGAAAACTGCCCCTAAATACCAAAAATTCAGCAATAAAGCCCACTAAACCCGGAATACCAGCACTTGCCATCACACCTAAAATCATTAAACTACCAGTGATAGGTAAACCCCGTTGAGGGTTCAATAAACCCCGCAAAAAGTCCACATCTCGGCTGCCTGTTTTCTGATAAACTATGCCCACTACCAGGAATAACATGGCTGAAATCAAGCCATGACTGACCATTTGAAACGTGGCGGCAGTTATGCTTAAAGGAGTAGCCGCAGCGGCCGCCAATAAAATGTAACCCATGTGAGCGATAGAAGAATAAGCGACTACCTTCTTCATATCCTTCTGGACAATAGCACAGGAAGCCCCGTATAACGCACTAATGGCTGCGAAGGTTGCTAACCAAGGAGCAAGATAAGTCCAAGCATCGAAAAATAAACCGATACCGAAGCGTAATAGTCCATAAGTTCCCAATTTTAACAAAACTCCTGCTAATAACATAGATACAGGGGTAGATGCTTCCACGTGAGCATCTGGTAGCCAAGTATGTAAGGGGAAAATAGGTATTTTGATGGCTAAACCTACCAGCAAGGGAATCAGTAATAATAATTGAGTGGAAAGAGATAGAGTATGGGAGCGTAAAGGTTCATAGTCGAATGTAGATACCCCTGAAAACCATACTAAGCCCAAAAATGAACCTAAAACCAAAAATCCTGAAATAGCTGTGTATAAGAGGAATTTCATGGCAGCGTAACCCCGTTTTTCTCCGCCCCAAATAGCAATCAGAAAATAAAGAAGAATAATTTCTAATTCATAGAAAAGGAAAAATAACAGTAAATCTTGTGCTAAAAATGCCCCCGAGACTCCAGTATTTAAGATTAAAATCAAAGCATAATAAAACTGCGATCGCTCGACAGTTTTACTACTGGCATAAATAGCAATTAAAGTTAATAAACTATTGATAAATATTAGGGGAAAAGAAAGTCCATCCAGCCCTAAATGATAGTTTAAACCAATATCTGTAATCCAAGGAATATCCTGAGAAAACTGTATATTAGGATTATTTATATCAAACTGCAAGCCAATGATTAAGGTTAAAATAACTAAAAATGATGCCAAAATAATAGCTAATAATCTATAAAAACTACTCGGTTTTTTGAGAGGAAAGAAAGCTATCAAAATAGCCCCTATCAAAGGGATGATAATTAAAGCACTAAGCATTGTTAAAAATTTTCTCCTACAGAAACAGTAATATATTTTCTAGACTGTAAACATAACAGACAAGATGCCTGTGCTACAGCTAAATAAATGGTAATTATAAACCCAATAATTTTGACCAAAAATCAGTAATTAATGACCATTGACCACTTAAAATAAACCATAAAAAGAGAGCAATACTAATTAACATTGTTAGTACGTAAAATTGGGACTGACCAGATACATTATACTTGAGAGCATTACCACTAAAAATAGTAAATAAACTAATCAAGTTTACCACTCCATCAACTACATAGCGATCAAACCAAGCAGTTAATTTAGAAATATTGGCCACCAATGCGACAACAGTAACTTCATAAACTTTATCTAAATAAAAGTCATAAGCAAATAAATCTTGGAAGAAGCGTAAATAAAGATTAGCTAATCTTTCCCAAGCACGACGAATAGGACGAAAAACCCCGATTAAACATCCCAATAAACCCGATAAAATTAATAAAGGAATTGCCACTTGAACAGCAAAAGAATTATTGTTTACAATGGGTTCAATTTCTGATAACCATAACTGCCAACGAATAGGAGCTAACGGTGCGATTAAAGTAAAAATGGTTAACGTGACCATCGGCAAAGCCATCGGCCAGGCAACTTCTGGGGCCCGGCGTGTTTTCTTCTGAGGTGTACCCAAGAAAACAGAACGAAAAATACGAGTTAAATTAAAGGCACATAAACCATTAACAAACACTAAAACAGCTAATAACCATAAAGATACCTTCCAGGAGCCATCAAACCATTTTGCCCAAGTCCAAAACATTCCCATAGGTAGTAGTGCTACCATTCCAGCAGAACCTACTACGAAAGCGGTGGTAGTGGCGGGCATTCTTGACCATAAACCCCCCATTTCCGTGATATTCTGGTCACTGGTGGTCATAATAGCTGCTCCGGCACTCATAAATAATAACGCTTTAGCGATCGCATGACTAAAGACCAATAAAAAGGCAATATCCACATGGCCTAACCCCACTGCAATAAATACCAACCCCAAATAAGCACTGGTAGAGTGACATAAAGCCTGTCTCTTAT